>JAPOTJ010000006.1 GCA_026709225.1 Gammaproteobacteria bacterium
GCCGGATCAGCGCACCCACAAGCGCCCAGATGCAAGGCGCGGCCCGCAGGGAATATCGGGCGTATTGCCAAGGGTCGCAACGGAGCCTTCAGCCAAGAATGTCGATGGGCGCTTGTGGGCGCGCCCTTCGGGTGGCTGCGGGCAGTCCCCGTGCGGCGGGATCGAATTTTCGCTTGTCTGAATTTCTACGGCGCAGGCTCCTAGCCTATGCAGTTGGATTTTGAGGACGAGAACGCCGTTCGAGAAAGCTACGAAGGTACCATTGAGCGCATCGCCGGGGCTGGATTTGCTGACACTGCGAGCGAAGCTCAATGGGACTATGAGCAGGATGCGCACTTCATTGCGAGGGCCAGAATGCTGTTGAACTTGGATGAGGCAAGGTCGGTGAATGAGACTGAGCGCCGCTTGAGGGAGCGGGTGTTGGATAATGTGATGGATGCTGGCTGGTCGCACAGTGTTTTTAAGTGACCGAGTTGACTCCCCACCCACGAATGAGTAGCTTTACCAATCCCTTTTGACGGAAACCGCTCACCATGGCCAAATTCCTACTGACCGCAAACTACACCCAATCTGGCATGAAAGGCCTCTTGCAGGAAGGTGGCTCGAAGCGGCGCGACGCGCTTAGGCAGACCATTGAAGGCGTTGGCGGCAAGCTTGAGACCTTCTATTACGCCGTTGGCGATACAGATCTCTTCATGATCGCTGAGTTGCCGGATCAAGAGACTGCGGTTGCTGTGTCAATGATTATCAATAGCGCTGGCGTGCTTGAACTCAGCGCCACTGAACTCATTGAACCCGAGGCGGTCGATGAGGCTGCCAAGAAGACCGTGCCCTACCGGGTGCCCGGAGGCTAGCCGGCCTTTCCGGGGGCTAGCCGGCCTTTGCCGCAGCAATGCTCGGCCGTGCTGACACGGCTTCGAACCATCGATTCAGGTGGGTCTGCGACGCATCCGGTGTCACCTTCACCCACTTCGCGAAATCAACCGCGACGAAGGCGGTGATGTCGGCATAGGAAAAGCTATCGATGGCAAGGAATTCGCGGCCTTCAAGCGCCGTGTTCATTGTCTCCATGAAGCCGGCAAGCCGCTGCCTGCCGCGCTCGGCAAGCTCTGGGATCTGGGCATAGTTTTCAGGGCCGGTGAGCGCGCGGTCCTTCATGCGCGGCGACGAGTTGCGCAGGATTTCTGCCACTGCCATGAAGCCGCCCATTTCGACTTGGCTCGAAGCGTTCATCACCTTGGCCGCGTCTACCGGGCTGCGCCCAAAAAGCGGCGGCTCGGGATAGGTGCCTTCAAGATACAGGGCAATCGCGGAATTCTGATTGAGCACGCTGCCGTCCTCAAGCACAATCGCGGGCACCGTGCAGCTTGGGTTGATCTTGCGAAAGGCGTCGGACAGCTGCTCGCCGCTGCCAAGGTCCACCTGCACAGATTCATAGGGAACGCCTTTTTCGCGCAGGAAAATGCGCGTTCTCAAGGGGCTTGGCGCCGCGATAAAGTCATAAAGCTTGATGGTCATTCATGAGTTCCTGTTGAAAGAGTTGCGGTAAGTCTCGGTCGTCAGTATGCAGGAGCTTGTCGAGCCAAGCGTGAAAGCACTGGCCGCCAGCTTCGTTGCGCCCGAACATGACGGTCTTCTTGAGGCCCGTCTCAAGCGCCTTTTGCTGGCGAATACCAGTGGCGTAGTCTTCTTCGCGAACCACATATTCAAGGAGCTTGAACTGCTCGTTCGCGAGTGGAATCTGCGCTTCGCTTGGTGGCTTTTCCATCAGATAGTTCTGCACCGTGTATGACGTGCTCGGGGTGTCGCCGGGAAAGAGCTGCGAGATCATCACGCCGCGTCCGCCGCCGTCAAAGGACGCGATGGAGACGTGCGGGAAAATCGTCCACACGCTCATCAGCATGGTCGCCTCGTCCCATTCATCATCGGGCTTGTCCTCGAATTCAAGGAGCATCGGATTGGGAGAACTCACCCGCTGATGCGGTCCGAATGCGCGGTAGATCGCTTGATTCGACATCTGCGGCCCGAAGGTATTGCGATGCAGAACGGGCAGGTGATACAGATCCATATAACCGTCATAGGCGATCTTCCAGTTCGGGCCTTCAATGCGGCGGCTATCGAAAAAGTGCCAAGTGTCGAAGCCGAAGCGCGCAAGCAGCGCGTCAAATCCGCACAGAAAATCACTGGTCTCAAGCGGTGATTCCGGGTCCAACGTCACCCAGATGAGTCCGGCGATCTCATATGTCGGCAGTTCCGGCAGGTGATGGCATGCTCGGTCAATCTCACCGAATTCATGGTCCGAGAGGATCGCGACCAACTCGCCCTGGTCGTTATAGGTCCACGCATGATAGGGGCAGGAGAAGCGTTTGGCGTTGCCGGTGCCGACAGGTAGGATTTGCGACCCGCGGTGCGAGCAGATGTTGGCGAAGCCACGCACCTTGCCGTCCTGCCCGCGGCTGATGATGACCGGCACGTGCGCCGCGTCCATAGCCTTGTAGTCGCCCGGATTCGGCAGTTCGCACGTCATCGCGAGCATGAGTGGCATGCGTTTGAACACGCGCTCGACTTCAAGCTTCCAGCGCGCTTCGTCGTAGTAGTGCTCGGCAGGGACCTCCACGACCTCGTCGGCGAGCGGAATATCACCAGCCTTGACGTGCGCCAGATTCTCTCTGGCCATCTCCAGCAACAGCTCGCGCGCCATCTTGCACTGCCGCCTAATTGCTGAGGATGCAGACGCCGGAAAGCCCGGGCGCGCCGTAGACATGGGTATAGCCCGCTTTCGGCGCGTTGGGCACCTGCCGTTCGCCTGCCTCGCCGCGAAGCTGAACGGCGATTCCATGGACTTGACGCAAGCCCGAAGCGCCGATCGGCTCGCCGTTCGCCATGCAGCCGCCGTCGGTGTTGATTGGCAATGTACCGTCGATGTTCGTCCGGCCTTCGCGCAGCCAGCTCTCCTGCTCGCCGTGCGCGCAAAAGCCGTTCTCGGCCATGTGCATGATCTCGGCGCCGGACTCGGTATCCTGAAGCTGCGCGACGTCAATATCCTCGGGGCCTATTCCGGCTTGTTCAAAAGCTGCTTTGGAAGCTTGCACGGTTGGCGCGTCGGCACGATTGAGCGCCTGCGATTGCGAGAACACCTCAAAGGAGCCGAACAGCCGCGTCTTGACGCTCACCGCCTTCAGGAACACTGGCTTCTTGTTGGTGAATTGCTTGGCCTTGTCGGCTCGGCAGAGAATCATGGCGCAGCCGCCTTCGGCTGGCGAGCAGAAATGAAACTTGCGAAGCGGGTGACAGACCATCATTGAATTGGCGACCTCGTCATAGGTAATCGCCGCACGTCGCCAAGCGTTGGGATTCTTGGCGCCATTGGCATAGTTCTTGACAGCGACGAGATTCAGTGCGTCTTCGCTGATCCCGTAATCGTGCATGTAGCGCTGAATTTTCATGCCGAAGAACTGCGGCGTGAGCGCCATGCCGACATCGCCGTACCACTTGCCGAGGCCGCCGCCCTTGGGGTCAACCCGAAAGGCGCCGCGCTCGTGCTTATCGAAGCCGACCGCCATGCCGACATCGAACATACCGGATTGGATGGCCATGTACGCTGATTGCAAGGCGCTGCCGCCAGTCGCGCAGCCGTTCGAGACGTTGACGAATTGCAGGCCGGTGAGGCCCATGTCCTTGACCATGGCATCGGCCGCGCCCGCCGCCGCGCTGCCGCCATAGGCGAACTCCATCTCGCTCCACGCCATGCCAGCGTCTTGAAGTGCCGCGCGTGTGGCGTATATGCCTTGATCGCGACCCGACTTGCCCGGCGTGCGTCCAAACGGATGAATTCCTAAACCGATAATGGCGACATCCATCACTTGTCTCCTAAATCTCGTCTGACGGTTGAAAGAAATAGCACATGACTTGCTTGCCGTCGCGCTCGATGTACTTCTCGACTAGGAATCTCATGTTCATGCCGATGCGAAGCTTCGAGACATCCTTGGTTTTGATTCTCGATTGCACGCGCACCTGCCCCGGCAATTCGATGTAGCCAACGCCGAATGGCTTAAAGTTCTCGGGGGTCTCCGGCCCGTCGTAAGGCGGACGCTGCGGATAGAAGCCTTGAATCGTCCACGTCCAGAGCGTGCCTTCGCGCGCGAGCTCGATGATCTTGACGTTGACACTGCCGCACGCTGGGCAGCCGGACTGCGCCGGAAAGGTGACCACGGCGCACTCTTGGCATTGACTGCCCAAGAGCCTCGGGTCATTCGACGGCCAAGTGAACAGCCCCTCTGCGATTGGGACGGTGTTCTCGTAGGCGTTGCTTGGCGCTGTAGTTCCTGTAGCCACGAATCAACCGAGTCTTTGGTCGGTGAAGGCGGGAGTATAGTCAATCAAAGCAAGCTATTCGCATGTTCGGCGCGGCCGAGGCCAGCATTCGATACGGTCGGGGAGTGCACTAGGAGCCTGCGCCGTAGAAATTCGCGGCTGCAAATCCGCTCCCACTCGCCCGTTTGAACGCTCGATTTCGTCAAATATAGCCCGATATTATCCTCAATCGACCCTCCAAACGGGCGGCGGGATCGAATTTTCGCTATCGTGAATTTCTACGGCGCAGGCTCCTAGGGCGGCTTCGCACTCCATGAAATTTTGTACAAAATTAGCCTGATAAGTCAGGCCGTGCGACATGCTTTGTCAACAACAGGTGATTACGACCGTCCTTGCGCTCGTAGGTGAGTTCATTGCTGTATTGGCGCATGAGGTGGAAGCCGAGCCCGCCGAGGGCTTGGTCTTCGAGGAGCGAGTCGAGTTCCAAGTCGACCTCATCGAGGTAACTGAGTTCCGTGCCGTCATCAACGATGCTGACAAGAAGCGTGCGACCATCGTTCTGCATATTCAATTGGATCAGAATATCGTGTTCATCCATATCGTCAAATCCATAGTTCACGATGTTCATCACGGCCTCTTCGAGACAAAGCTGAAGCCCAAAACGAGCGTCTTCGGCCAGTTCGTTGCGTTCAGCGAAGGCATCCACCTCGTCAGAGAGCCTGATCAACTCCTCGCCGTCGTTCTTCAGCACGAGGCTCAGACTTTGTGGGCTATTGGCATGGGTCAATTCGGGCATTTGGCGAGTTCTTCCTGTCCAAACTGCTAGATGGCTGCCCCGACGATATTTCAGATCCCTATCGCGGTCGTCAGTGTGCGGACTCAGTGCGTGCAGCGAACACGACGACGCATGCGGGGAAGAGCGAAATATATTTAACTTTATTCTTATATCTGTCTACGGGGCATCTACCTACAGAGCCTACACCTACAGTGAGCTTAGTCATTGACGAAATCTCCCAGAGTTCCATGAAGTGGTTGCTGCTAGGCACCGGCGATTGTACATCCTTTGCGAATCCGGCATACTTCATTGCAGACGTTCAATTTCGGATATAACGGGAGAGAATATGAGGAAGTGCATTCGCAGACTATGCGTATCTATGATCACAGTGGGCATCGCGCCCATGCTCGGAGCGCAGGCCGAGGCACAGGATGCAACCAGCCGCTTGCAGGACAGCAGAGCGCTCATTGAAGAGATCATCGTCACCTCAAGGCGGCGCGACGAGTCGGTGCAGGATGTGCCGCTGTCGGTCACAGCGCTGGGACCCGAGGCACTGAAGCGACTACAGCCGACGACGCTACGCGACCTCGACACCATCGCGCCGAACGTGTACATCGGCATGAGCACGGCGGGGCCCGGCGCGAGCGCCCTCTATATTCGCGGCGTCGGCTACCCTGACATCGAGAAGACGCAGTCGCCGCAGGTCGGTGTCATCGTCGATGGCCTGCAGCTTGGCTCATCGACCGGGCAGCTCGTCGATATGACTGATGTCGAGTCGGTGGAGATCAACCGCGGACCGCAGGGCGTGCTCTTTGGCCGCAACACCATTGGCGGCAATATCGTGATCAATCGGGTGCGACCGCAGTTCAATCAGTTTGGCGCTGCGGGAACGGTGGAAGTCGGCAACTATGCGTCAAGGCTCCTGCGCGGTCGCATCAATGTGCCGCTCATTGACGATGTGCTGGCCGTAAAGGTCTCGGCCTACGACCGTGAACGCGAAGGCTACTACGACAACAACAACATCGGTGGCTCGGCTGGCGATATTGATGTCAGCGGACAGGCCGTGTCCCTTCGCTGGGCGCCGACGGCTGCATTCGAAGCGATACTGAGCTACGACAACATCAAGGACCGCAGCCAGATTCCGCCGCAGGATCCGCGCTTCGACGGTGACGACCCGCACGAGAATCTCGCCGATAAGCGCGAGCCGACCGTCTATGATGTCGAGCAGTGGGGGTTGCGCATTGATTGGGATATCGGCGATGTCAACGTGCGCTCCATCACCGGGCATCATTTTGGCCACGACATCGTCAATCAGGACTTTGACGGGGCTGGCGTGACAGGCGGTGCCTCGCCCTTCGCGCAGCTGCACACGCTGCGCAACCAAGAGTTTGAAATCTTTTCACAAGAGTTTCTCGTGTCTGGAGACTTGGGCGAACAGTTGTCTTTCCTCGTTGGCATGTACTATTTCGACCATGACCTCGTGTTCCGTCAGGACACCAACAATGTCGTGCAGGTGCCGTTCGGATTGCCGCCGGGTGTGCCGTGCTCGGCCGCCATTCCGACGCTTCGCGAGAATCCCTCGCTTGGCAACGCTCTGTGCCAATTCCCCAACGCGCGCAGCACCCAATATGCGGGCGAGGAGGCCGAATCCACGGCCTTCTTCGGCGCGATTACCTGGATACCGACGCCAGAGATCGAAGTCGTACTCGGGCTGCGCAATATCGACGAGGAGAAAGAAGCGTTCAATTCCTATTTCGACTACACAACCGGCACCTTTGATAGCGGTTCATCCACGCAGGAATTTGACTTTTCGGGGCTCCCAGGGCGCGCAGGCAATTCGTTCATGGGTGGCGATAGCTGGGGCGATACGCTCTTCACTGCCTCTGCCAGCTATACCATCAACGATGCTTCCAAGGCATATCTCAGCTACAGCGAAGGCTATCGGAGCGGCGGCTTCAGCATTCGCTCGGCGCGCACAGCATCGGAGTCCGCGTTCGACAACGAAGATGCCTACCAAATTGAAGCTGGTGTGAAGAACGAATTGCTTGACGGGCGCCTGATTGCCAACTTCGCCTACTATTTCATGGAGCGCAGAGGCATCCAGTTTTCCAGTATCATCAACTTGCCGCCCGGGTCGATCCCCGGTACGACGACACTCATCAACAACGAGGACGTATCGGAGAATTCCGGCTTTGAATTTGAAATGATCTATTCGGTCACTGAAAACCTATCGCTGATTGCGAATGCTGGTTGGCTCGATGTGGAGAACAAGGCGTATACCATCCCGTGCGAACTGCTTGACGGTTGTACCCGCGATGGAATGCTCGGCGCTGACCCGCCGGGGACGCTGCGCAACCGCGGTGGCAACTCAGACTCGCGCTCGCCGGAGAACACTTGGTCATTGGCCGCTGCCTATGAAACGCCGCTTGGCATCGGTGACCTGAGCCTTTATCTTGGCTACCGCTACACTGGCGACATCTTGATCGTCAACACTGGCGGCGGCGCCGATCAGCGACTCTATGGCGGCGATTATGGGTTGCTCGATGCGCGCGCTTCGTGGACAGTGCCGATCGATGACGATGCTTTGACTATCTCCCTCTTCGGCAAAAACCTCACCGACGAAGACTACTTGGAGCAAGCGCTCTTCCTCGGTGGTTTCAACACAGGCTTTCAAGGCTGGGGCCCGCCGCGCACCATCGCCGTGGAACTGAGTTACATACATTAAGCAGAGGCATGTGATCACTATGTGGCGACTGATTCAAGACGTTTTTCGGCAGAACTGGGTGATGCGGGGCGCCATCGCCATTGGCTGGCTGTGCATGCTCATCATGGTCACCTCGGCGTATGTGAGCATCGAGAGTATGCTCTTCGGCGCTTAGCAAAAGGCTTGTCTTATGAACCGAGCAGCACTTGCTTGGCGCGATTGACGACCGAGGCCAGATAGTCTGACCCACCGAGGTCCGGGTGCAGCTTTTGCATGAGCTGTTTGTAGGCGGTGCGAATCTCGTCATCAGTTGCATCCTCGCCGAGCCCAAGGATGCGCAAGGCTTCCGGGCGGGTCATGGAGCCGCTGCCAATGTCGGGTTCGCTGTCTGCGCCTCGGCGCTGTCCGCCTTCGCCGCTGCTCCGCCAGTCTTGGTGGTGTCGGTCAAGCCACGCATCAAAGAGGCGCAATGAATCGCTGTCCTCGATTTCTTCGCGAAGTGCCATGAGCGCATCGAAATCGAGTTCGCTCAGGAATTGTCCTGCGTGTTCCCCTAAAAGAATCTCGCCTTCCATGTGCCCTGAGTCGTGATCAAGCGTCATGCGCAGCCATGCGCTTCTGACTTCGCTTGTGCGCCCATCCGCACTTGTATCCGCACCGAACTGCCCCGCTCTGAACCGCTGAAACAAGCGTGGCAGAAAGCGCACCACGAGTGGAGCGAGACCACCTAAGATCGGCGCAAGCCAGTGCACGCGCCCGCTGAAGAAGAGCGCAACGAGACCGAGCGTCAAACCAATGGCCAGCGCCCAGGTAGCACCTTGCCCTGCCTTGAAGGCATTGGGCGCGCCGTGCGTCGTGCGAAGCACGAAGTAGCGCACTGCGAGCGCAGCGACCGTGCCAAGGATGACGATCAGGACGAGCAGCATCATTTACCATCTCTTGGTAGCTGACTGAGGAACTGCCGCGCGGTCGAAGTATCTTGGCGAAGCAACTGTCTGCGTCCGCCAACGGCGAAACTCACCGCCGCGCCGAGGAGCCGTCGAAGATGCTCGGCGCTGCCCGATGCGAATGGTAGATGCGCACCGCCCGAAAGCTTGGCGATCTTCGAAAAAGCGCTTGTTGCCTCCGCATCGTTCCCCTCTTGCAGCATAATCACAGGCAGATTCAAGAGCCGCAGCTGACCGGCGATCCTGAGGACTTCATCTTCGCCTTCTTCAAAGCAATCCCCGATAAAAATCAGCGCTTTGACCGGATTCGCGCTTGCCTCACGCGCCGCTTCGCGCAGCAGCCGGCCGATTTGCGTGAGACCGCCGGCGCACGACACGCGCTGCATCAATTCGAGCAGCCGCTGCTTCGATGTCACCCACGGACTCTTCTTCAGTTCGCCAAGTCCGCGATAGAAGAGCAGTTGCACCGCCATTTCGCTGACCTCCCTTGCCGCAAGGAAGAGCTCGGCATGAAGCGCACAGGCCATGTCCCATGTCGGTTGCCGACTTGCGGTGGCGTCAAGCGCAAACATGATGCGGTGCGTGATCTTGGCCTCTGCCGCTGTCTGCGGCAGTTTTTTTGCCGCGCTCAGGAAGCTGTCAACCTGCTTGGAAGCTGTGGATGCCAGTGGACGCGCCATGGGTTGTTTTTCTCAAAGATGCCTCGAACACGCCTATTGTGAGACAACTCGCGCAAAGTTGGCAAAGACCTTTTCAGCGAGCGCACAAGGCGATATGATGCCTCTCCAAGCATGTCGAGGTACCATTCACTTGAAAAAGTCGCGGGAAGAGATTGAGGCATGGCTTGAGGACTTAAGAACGGAGCATCGCTCACTCGATGATGAAATTGACTCATGCTTCAAACGCAGGGAAGCGGATACCCTGAAAGTCCAGCGCCTCAAGAAGCGCAAGCTGCAACTCAAGGACATGATCGCCAAGCTAGAGGGTGAACTCATTCCAGACCTGAATGCATGACAACATCCCAATCAGTACGCTCGCCCGTCGATGACGAGCCCATCCTCACGGTCGCCACGAGTTCGCGCGCCCTCTTCGACTTGGAGGCAGGCAACGGCGTGTACGAGCAGCAAGGGCTTGAGAAATATCGCGAGTATCAGATCGAACATGAGGACGACCCCCTCGAAGCTGGCGAGGCTTTCGAGTTCGTGCGCAAGATTCTGCTTTTGAACGGGCGCCTGAATCGGCGGCTCGTTGAGGTCATCCTGCTTTCGCACAACTCTGCGGACACGGGACTGCGCGTGTTCAATTCGATCGAGCATCATCGCCTAGGCATCACGCGCGCCGCCTTTTGCGGCGGCGAATCGCCGTGGCGCTATGTGCGCGCCTTCGACTGCCATCTATTCCTGTCTACCGTCGAACAGGATGTACGCAAGGCGTTGCAGGAAGGCGTGGCGGCTGCGCGCCTGCTGCCGTCGCCGAAAATCTCTCCAGGAGACGATATGGACGACATGCTTCGCATTGCGTTTGACGGCGACAATGTGCTGTTCGCCGGAGATGCCGAGCATGTCTACCTCACGCAAGGTCGGGATGCATTCGAGAAAAGCGAAGTCAGGCAAGCGTCTGAGGCACTTCCCGTCGGCCCATTCAAGCGCGTGCTCGAAGCCCTGCATACATTGCAGCGCATGTTCGATGAGTCGGAGGCCTGCCCGATTCGCACCGCTCTCGTGACGGCGCGCTCGGCGCCTGCGCACAAGCGCGTTATCCAAACACTACGCAAATGGGACATTCGCCTCGACGAGTGCCTGTTTCTCGGTGGCCAGGATAAGGCGGCGTTTCTCGAAGCCTTCAATGCCGACATCTTCTTCGACGACCAGCAGGCCAACTGCGACTCAGTCGCCGAGATTGGACTTGTCGGGCATGTGCCAAGCGAGGCGCAAGCGGTCAACGCATGAAACTGCAGCAGCTCAGCTATTTGGTTCATGTCGCTCGAAACGACTTCAACGTATCGGCGACAGCACGTCGTCTCGACACATCGCAGCCCGGTATCAGCAAGCAGATTGCCGCCCTCGAATCTGATCTCGGCATCCCGCTGCTACAGCGTCAAGGACGCCAGATTGTCGGCCTGACGCCTGCCGGACGCGACATACTGCCGCGCGTGGAACGCCTGCTGATAGAAGCCGAGAATATCACCACCATTGCCGCCGATCATGGCGGCAATCGCATCGGGAGCCTCGCGATTGCCACCACGCATACGCAGGCGCGCTACACGCTGCCCGATGTGGTGGAGCGTTTTCGCGAGCGCTACCCGACGGTGTCCTTTCACATGAAGCTGGGCTCGCCACTGCAAATCGCCGAGATGGCAATATCGCGCGAAGTGGATCTGGTGATTGCCACCGAGTCTCCGCACTTCTTTCAGGGCATGATGATGATGCCTTGCTATCGCTGGGCGCGCGCACTCATCGTGCCCAGAGATCATGAACTTGCGTCCTATACACAGCTTGGCATTCGCGAACTCGCCCGCTACCCGATCGTCACCTATTCATTCGGATTCTCCCCGGACTCGCCGCTGAATCTCGCGTTTGCTGCTGCTGGCCTTGAGCCGACATTGGCACTGACCGCAACGGATGCCGATGTGATCAAGACCTACGTGCGCCGCGGCCTCGGTGTCGGCATTATCGCAAGCATGGCCTATGAACCGGACAGGGACGAGGATCTCGCGCAAATCGACTGCTCCAATCTCTTTGCCATGTCAACCACTTACATCGGCTGCGTGCGCGCAGCCGAAATGCGTGACTTCGGCTATGAATTCATCCGCTGGTTCGCGCCGCACCTCACCCGCGATAGGGTGCAGGCGTTTCGGGACGCTGCAACTGATCGTGATCGAGAGAAAATATTGAGCGAACTTGAACTACCCCGGCGATGACGGTTTAGCTCTTATAATTTGCGCAACTCAAAGCAAGACGACCGTGTCCGACCTTTTCAAATCTCACAGCCCCGAACAAAGCGCGGACACCATCCCGCTGTTTCCGCTGAGTGCGTTGCTCTTCCCGGGCAGTCGCCTTGAGCTTCGCATATTCGAGACGCGCTACATACGCCTGATCGAGCAGTGTATGGACACCGGCGGCGGGTTTGGCGTGGTGCGCATCGAAGAAGGCACCGAGGCACTCCATGAGCCGGACGCTCGTCAGCCGATACTCGCATCGGTCGGCACGCTCGTGCACGTGGTCGATCACGCCGCCTTGCCGGATGGTCAGAAGCGGGTCACTGTACTCGCCGGGCGAAGGTTCGAGCTGCTTGGTACAAGCGAACACGCAAGCCGTCTGCTGATGGGTCGAGTGTCGTGGCTACAGGAGGAAAGCGGCGAAACCATCCCTGCCGAGCTTCGCCACCTGCGGGCGATGCTCAGCGAGTTTGTGGAAAGCCAAGCACAAGGCAGCATCAAGATTGATCTCGACAGCGCCTCGGAGGTAAGTTGGTGGCTCGCACGGCTTGTTGTTCGAGATGTTGCGCTCGGGCAACGGATTTTGAGTTTCAATAGCCCTGTTGAGCGCTTGCGTACCATTGACGAGATTCTCTCGATGCAAGGCGCGAGCTGAGATGGCAGCCGCAGAAAACATGCGAACCGAGTCGCGGGTGGATCAGGTGAATCGAGTGGATGTCACGCAATACATCCGCGCCTTGGGACAGCGGGCGCGCTTGGCTTCGCGCGAGCTGCCGGCTTTGCTAGCCGAAACGCGCGCACTCGCCTTACGCCGGATTGCCGCGCGCCTTGATGCCATGCGGGATGCAATTATTGCGGCCAACAGCCAAGACTTGGCGCGTGCCCGTGAGCGCGAGATCGCCAAGCCGCTGCTCGACCGGCTGGTGCTAGACGATGCAGGCGTGGGTCGCATGATCGAGGGACTCCGACAAGTGGGCGACCTGCCCGATCCCATCGGCCGTATCAGTGACGTATCGCGTCGGCCGAGCGGCATACGCGTCGGACGTATGCAGGTGCCACTCGGCGTTGTCGCCATCATCTATGAATCGCGGCCGAACGTCACGGTCGATGCTGCAAGCTTGTGCTTTAAATCCGGCAATGCCTGTATTTTGCGCGGCGGCTCCGAGGCGCGTATGAGCAACCGCGCCATCGCGCGCAGCATTACGCTCGGTCTTGAAGACGCCGATGTCAACCCGGATGCGGTGCTGCTTGTCGAAACCACGGACCGGGAAGCGGTGTCGGCACTCGCAAGGCTCGACGAATTTGTCGATGTGCTCATTCCGCGCGGAGGCAAGTCGCTGATTGAACGCATCAGCCGCGACGCCACGGTGCCGGTCATCAAGCATCTCGACGGCATCTGTCATGTCTACATTGCGCCTGATGCCGACCCGACGATGGCACTTGAGATCGCAGTCAATTCGAAGACTGAGAAGCTCGCGGTCTGCAATGCAATCGAGACATTGCTTATCGATGCCGCGGCATCAAGCATGTTGCCCTCAATCGCTGAGGGCTTACATGCGCGCGGCATCGAGCTCGTTGGCTGCGAGCGCAGCCGGGCGCTCGTGTCGAACATGGGCGAAGCGACGGAGGCTGACTGGCGTGAAGAGTATCTCGGCGCAAAGCTCGCGGTGCGCGTCGTGGACGGCATGTCGGCAGCCATCGAGCACATCCACGCTTACGGCTCGGCGCACACCGATGCAATTGTCACCAAGGACTACGCCAAAGCTAATGAATTCTTGGCGCGGGTCGATTCCGCGACGGTCATGGTCAATGCCTCGACGCAGTTTGCCGATGGGTTTGAATTTGGCCTCGGTGCCGAGATCGGCATCTCAACGGACAAGCTCCATGCGCGTGGTCCGGTCGGCCTCGACGGGCTGACGAGCAGCAAGTTCATTGTGCTCGGCGATGGTCAGATTCGCCACAGGTGAATGCGAATTCTCTACGGCGGCAACTTTGACCCGGTGCATGTGGGGCATGCTGCCCTTGTCAGATACATGCTGCGCCGCGGCGGACAGGTGTGTATGCTGGCCTCTGTGAACCCGCCGTTTCGACGCGCACCTGTCGTCGATGTCAGCGCCCGCAAAGCAATGCTCTCGCTCGCGTTTACCGGCGAGACCGATGTGTGTGTGGCTTCGGTCAAGGACTACTGCGAATCTCCCTACACAATTGATCTCTTGCGCAAGGTGCGCGGCATCATTGGAGCGTCCGCACCGCTCGCTTGGGCGATGGGGTCCGATCAATACGCCAAGCTCAACACGTGGCGAGATTGGACTGACCTCACGAATTTCGCGCATCTCTTGGTGTTCAGACGGAGTGGCGATACCAACAAGGTACACCGAGACGTCAAGTGGCGATGGCCAGCGAATCCGGCCACAATCGGCGACTTGGATACATCTCCCGCTGGCCAGGTAGCGGAGTGTTCGCCAGCACTGCCGTGCGTCTCATCAACAGACATTCGTGATCGCTTGAGCGCTGGCGATGCCGTTGAGGACCTTGTGCCATCGCCCGTGCTCGAATACATCACCGAGCACCGCTTGTATCAGACGGTCTCTTAACATGGCGCACACGGAGACGCTTGAACGCCAGCACACGCCGGAAGCCTTGCGCGACTTCGTCGTCACCCTGCTTGATGATCGCAGTGGCATGAATTTGCTTGCGCTCGATGTCCGCGAGGCTTCCGGCTTCACCGACTACATGATCATCGTCACCGGCACCTCGCCGCGGCATGTCAAAACGCTTGCGAACCACGTCATGGAAGAGACCAAAGCGCGTGGCTTCGAAAGGCTTGGTGTCGAAGGCTTGGAGAGCCTCGATTGGGTGCTGATCGACCTTGCCGATGTGGTGGTGCACGTCATGCGTGAATCGACGCGCAAGTATTACGACCTCGAACGCATGTGGACAGAAGTCGATGCGGTGTCGATTGATGTGCCGGACGGAGCTTGACGGCTCATGATCTCGCAGGCGGCAGACGCGCCGGGCATCGAGCCGGACACGCACTCGCTTCGCACATTGATCCTCTTCGTGGGCATGGTCGCTTTGCTCATGCTGCTGCTCTTCCGCTTCATTCAATTGCAGGTGTTCTACTACGAAAAATTTGCGCTTCGCAGTGATAGCAACCGCATCATCGAGCGCCCGCTTGAACCCATCCGCGGCATGATCTTTGACCGCGACGGCGTGCCGCTCGCGACCTCGAACGCCATCTGGACGCTCTCCATCGTCCGTGAGGAAGTACCCGATCTTGAAGCGCTGCTCGCCCGAATGAGCGATGCGCTCGACCTGACTCAGGAAGATATTGATCGATTCAATCGCAAATTGCGCCAACATCGGCGCCCGTACGAGCCGATCGCGCTCAAGTTTGGCTTGACACTGAAGCAACGCGCAGTCGTCGCCGTAGACCGCTTCCATTTGCCGGGTGTGCGAATCGAATCGAGAAAGCTCCGCGACTATCCGTTTGGCCGGATGTTTGCGCATGCTATTGGCTCTGTGCGCAGGATCAGTTCGGAGGACTACGCATCGATTGATCGAGAGAACTATCGAGGCGCGGAGTATATCGGCAGGCTCGGCCTTGAATCGCGTTATGAATCGACGCTGCGCGGCGAGCTCGGCGAACAGACGCTTGAGGTGCGCGCATCCGGGCGCGTGACACGTCCGCTCGAAGTCATGGCACCGCTGAATGGGCGCGATATTCATACTGAGCTCAGCGCTGTCGTTCAGCGAGCCGCGGTACGGGCACTCGGTACGCAGCATGGCGCGATTGTCGCCATCGACCCGCGCGACGGCGCTATTCGCGCACTTGTCAGTGCGCCGAGCTACGACCCAAATCTCTTTGTCACGGGCTTGAGCGCTGAGCAATATGCGAGTCTGACTGCCAACCCCAAGGGGCCTTTGTTCAATCGTGCCGTTGCCGGGCTCTATGCGCCCGGTTCCACCGTGAAGCCAATCATCGGCCTTGCTGGTGTTGCGCATCAACAGACCGATTGGGAACGCACCATCTATGACCCAGGATATTTTCGTCTGCCGGGCAGTTCGCGTAGATACCGCGATTGGACATGGCGCCCGGGCGGTATCGGCGGGCATGGCGAGGTGGACCTCCACCGCGCCATCTATCGCTCTGCCAATGTCTATTTCTTCGACATGGCTTCGCGGATGCCGCCGAGCCAGCTCACCGATTTTCTCTATGCGTTCGGTTTCGGCCGAGTCACGAGCATTGATGTGCCGGGCGCCGTCACCGGCCTCGTGCCGACGCCCGATTGGAAGCTCGCCAACCGCAATGATGACTGGCGTCCGGGGGATAGTCTCAACATGTCGATCGGACAAGGGGCGCTGCAAGTCACACCCTTACAACTTGCCACCGCGACGGCCATCATCGCGCGGCGAGGGGAATTCGTGCGTCCCTATCTGTTTCGCGGTGCCAAGGACAATGGATTGATCAATGCTGTTGAGGCTCCCATGCTCAAGCTGCCTTCGAAAGAAGACTACGAACGCATGGTGGCCGCCATGCGCGCGGTGATTCATCGCGGGTCGATGGGCGCAGGACAGAATGGCACGGCTTGGGCGTATATCGGCATGGACATTCCCTATTCAATGGCAGGCAAATCCGGCACATCGCAGGTGGTTCGCCAAGAACAAGGCGAGTACGTTGCATCGGAAGATCTCCCGCCTGAGTATCGCAACCACGCTTGGTTTGTCGCCTTTGCGCCTACCGAAGCGCCATCAATCGCTGTCGCCGTGCTTGTCGAACATGGCGGCAGCGGCAGTCGTTCGGCGGCACCGGTTGCGCGTGCGGTCATCGACGCTTGGATGGAGACGCAAGTGTAATGTCAGCGCTGAGCGGACTCGGATCGCTATGGTCGATGCAGCCGAGCAGTTCCCGTATGCAGACGCACGGACTTGATCCGCTGCTGTTGATCACGCTCGCCCTGATCCTGGCACTCGGGCTGATCGCGCTTGCGAGCGCGGCGCACGCAACCCCGCAGATGTTCACTAGCCAAGTAGTGCATGTCGCGCTCGGATTGGGCTGCATGCTTGTGATTCGTCATATCAATCCTCGCTTCATTCAGGTGTGGACGCCCGTGGTCTACATTGGCATCGTGCTGCTGCTGCTCTTGGTGCTTGCGCTGGGCGATATCGTGAACGGCTCACGCAGGTGGCTGAACGTAGGCGGATTCGGCATGCAGCCGTCCGAATTCATGAAGGTAGCATTGCCCGCGATGCTTGCCTGGGCGTTCGCACAGCAACGAATGCGGCTTGGACTGCGGCAAGTGGGCTTGACTACGCTGCTCACTTTCGTGCCTGTTGGCCTTGTCATTGTGCAGCCCGATCTGGGCACCAGCGTCATTCTTGCCATGATTGGCGCGTCGGTCTTGGTGCTTACCGGGGTCTCCCTGCAGTTCATTCTAAGCATGGGTGTGCTCGGCCTGCTGTCCGCGCCGCTCGTGTGGTTCCTGCTCAAGGATTATCAACGCCTGCGCATATTGACTCTTTTTGATCCAGAGCGGGACCCGCAGGGCGCTGGCTGGCACATCATTCAATCGACCACAGCGATCGGCTCCGGCGGGCTGTTTGGCAAAGGCTACCGACAAGGCACGCAATCGCACCTTGAGTTTCTGCCGGAACGTCACAATGACTTTATTGCTGCGGTCATCGGCGAAGAGTTTGGACTGCTCGGCATTCTGGCGCTCTTGACACTCTATCTCGTGCTGCTCGGGCGTTGCCTGTACATCTCCATCCAGCTAGACGAGGTCTACCAGAAGCTCACCGTGGCGGGCATCGCCTGCGCATTTTTTATCTGTGTGTTTGTGAATTTGATGATGGTGTGCGGATTTTTGCCCGTTGTCGGTGTGCCGCTGCCGTTCGTGAGTTATGGTGGCACCTCCATGCTCGCAGCCTTGATCGGCATCGGTATGATTCTCTCTTTCAACGCCCACAGGAAATAGTCTCTTGCGCCATCTCGTTTTCATACTTGTTTCATGCCTCGCCGCGATGTCCGCGTGCGCGGCCCAAGGCAATTACCTCGACCGAAGCGAGGCGCAGGCGCTGATCGACAGCTTGGTGAACGAGCATCAGCTTGATCGCGCAGCACTCGAATCCGTGCTCGCAAGCGCCAAGCACGATGAGAGCGTGATCGAGGCCATCTCCCGACCAAAAGAGCGAACGCTTGAGTGGCACGAGTATCGTGAGATATTTTTGCAGCCACTCAGGGTTCGTCGCGGACTCAACTTCTGGCGCGAGAATGCCGATTCGCTTGCGCGCGCCCTTGCGGACTATGGCGTTCCGCCGGAAGTGATTGTCGCCATCATTGGTGTCGAAACCGACTACGGGCGGGTCACTGGCAACCATCGTGCGCTCGATTCGCTCGCCACGCTCGGATTCGACTATCCCCCGCGCTCCGAGTTCTTCTTCAAGGAGCTCAAGCACCTGCTGCTGCTCGCGAGCGAAGAAGGCAAGGATGCGGGCAGCCTGAAGGGCTCTTACGCTGGCGCACTTGGGCTCGCGCAATTCATGCCGTCAAGTTTTCGTGCGTTTGCTGTTGACTTCAGCGGCGATGCGCAGCGCGACATTTGGCATAGCTCCGAGGATGCCATCGGTAGCGTCGCAAACTACTTGGCGGAGCATGGCTGGCGCGAGAACGGGCAGGTGCTCTTCCCGGTGGGCTTGGGGGATGGCGTGGATTTGGACGCGCTGCGCTTTCAAGGTGATTTTGCAGCGGCGCCGAGCATCGCCGACATGGAAGGCGAGGGCGTTATGTTCGATTCTCCCGAGTGGTCTCAATCCGCAAAAGAAGAACAGGTGATGCTGACGAGCTTTGATAGTGGCGACGGCCACAAGCCATACGCAGGTCTCAACAACTTCTATGTCATCACGCGCTACAACCGCAGCCACATGTACGCGCGCGCGGTGCACGAACTCTCGCAAATGCTCTTGCAAGACTTCGCGCAATAGCGCCATACTTCGCACCTTGCAAATTTCGAGTCCATTACAGAGGCATCCATGGCTGTCGAGAAATTTCCAGTGGAGGCGAGCCACATCCTGATGTTCGCGCGCAGCGTTGGCGATGAAAATCCGATCTATTCCGATGAGGCGCACGCAGCGGCTTCCGAGGTCGGCAAGATCATCGCGCCGCCGACCTTCGCGCAGGCGAGCGCGCAGTTTGATCCAGATTATTTCTTGCGACCCAAGCCCGGCAAGCCATGGTTTGGTTCCGGCGGCGAGCCGACCGGCATCAAGCGCGAATCATCGGGCTCGGGCAGCGGCTCCGGCGGCGGTGGCATTGCAGCAGGTCTGCACGCAGAGCAGCACTTTGAATATCACCGACACATCTCACCGGGCGATGTGCTCACCGCCGAAGTCAAGCCCGGCAAGACGTGGGAGAAGGAAGGAAAGCGTTCCGGCAAGCTCATCTTCAATGAAACCATCACCGAGTATCGAGATCAGAACGGCGATCTCGTGATCACGGCGCGCGGCGTTGGCGTCCGCACCGAGCGTCCGGTCGATGCCGGGCAATAACAAGCGGAGCGAGACGACAATGGCCCTCAAGCAAAGCGAAATCAAAGTCGGCGACACCTATTCCGAGCGTCTCGTCGAAGACCTCAAGCGCACGCAAATCGTCCAGTACGCCGGTGCGTCCGGTGACTACAACCCCCTGCATACGGATGAGGTGTTCACGACCGAGGTCGCTGGCTACCCGTCGGTGTTCGCGCACGGCATGTTGACCATGGGCATGACCGGCAAGCTACTGACCAACTACGTCGGCGACGGGCGCCTCACCAAGTACGGCGTGCGCTTCACGAGCCAAGTGTGGCCTGGGGATACGCTCGATTCCACAGCCACCATCGAGGCCATTCGCGACGAAGACGGCGAGCAGCTTGTGGACTTGTCGGTGCAGACGGTCAATCAGGAAGGGCGCGTGGTGCTCTCAGGGACGGCGACGGCGAGGATTGACGACTGAAGGATGTTTCGGGCTTGAAACACACGCAGCGTGACCGCGAGTATCCAATAAGAGACCGCGCCAGTCACGTAGGTCAATCACATAGAATGACGCGCTCCGGTTGAGTTGACGGAGCGCAATCATGAGGTCAGACACCCGCGCGGAAGTGCAGCGATTCATGCGTGGACTGGTGCGCAGGAACGAGGGCGAATTGGAGTTTCATCAGGCGGTTCAAGAAGTCGCTGAGAGCATTGTCCCGTTCATTCTTGATCATCAAGCGTACCGCGATGCGAGGATTCTTGAACGCCTGACCGAGCCTGACCGTGTTGTGATCTTTCGCGTTGTGTGGGAAGACGATCAACACAGGGTCCGCGTCAACCGTGCGTGGCGGGTGCAGTTCAACAACTGCATCGGCCCCTACAAGGGCGGGCTCAGGTTTCATCCTTCAGTGAACCTCAGCATCCTGAAATTCCTCGGATTCGAGCAGATCTTCAAGAACAGCCTGACCGGACTGCCCATGGGGGGCGGCAAGGGCGGCTCGAACTTTGACCCGAAGGGCAAGTCGAGCCGTGAAGTCGAGCGCTTCTGCAAATCGATGATGATCGAGCTGCACCGGCACATCGGCGAGGACACGGACGTGCCCGCGGGCGACATCGGTGTCGGTGCGCGCGAGATCAGCTATCTCTTCGGACAATACCTGCGGCTTGAGAACCGCTACGCGGGGATACTGACGGGCAAGGGCCTGTCATTCGGCGGCTCGCTGGTGCGGACTGAAGCCACCGGCTACGGCTGCGTGTACTTCTGCGAGAACATGCTCAACCATGTCGGCGAAAGCTTGAAGGGCAAGTCGGTGTCGATTTCGGGCTCCGGCAATGTCGCGATTTACGCTGCCCAGAAGTGCATCACGCTCGGAGCCAAGGTACTGACGCTGTCGGATTCGTCCGGCTTCATTCATATTGAAGGCGGTCTTGACCGCGACATGCTCGAGTTCGTGCGCGAACTGAAAGAGGTGCGGCGCGGCCGCATCTCTGAGGTCGCTGAGCAGTTCGATCAGGTGACCTTCCACCCCGATGCACGTCCCTGGAAGGTGCCAGTGGACATCGCGCTCCCGTGCGCAACCCAGAACGAGCTTGGTGCCGAGGATGCGAAGATGCTGGTGGGCAACGGCGTGCGCGCGGTGTGCGAGGGGGCCAACATGCCGACCGAGCTTGCCGGCGCACACATCTTTCTTGATGCCAAGGTGCTCTTCGGGCCTGGCAAGGCCGCCAATGCCGGCGGCGTGGCGGTCTCCGGCCTGGAGCAAAGCCAGAACGCGCTGCGCCTGTCATGGAGCGCCAGCGAAGTCGATTCGCGCCTGCAGACCATCATGCACGAGATTCACAGGACGTGCGTCAGTTTTGGCGACGAAGGCGGGTTCGTCAATTATGTGAAGGGGGCGAATATCGGAGGCTTTCGCAAGGTGGCGGATGCGATGCTGGCGTATGGGATCTATTGAGGCTGCATTGTCTGCCCCGTTCAATTTAGCTATCTTTCTGTTGACAGAGTTGCTGCGCCCAATCGCCCATGGATGCGATTGCGATGTCGAACCCTCGGTCTGTTTCAACAACAATGCCTTTTTCGATGAAGGTTTCGGCGAAATCCCACCCTTGTCGGGGATCAAGCGGGAAATCCCCCGTCATCCCGTCGCGTTCGATGACGCGCTTGCAGACGCTCGCTAGCTCACGCATCGTTCTAATCGAATCAGCGTCTCTTATGCTGTCAAGCATATGAATGCTGAGTTGCCTGTCCTGCGCGAGCAGAGGATCGTTGAGTCGCGTTTCGTAGTAGCGTGCGCGGCTTTCATCTGACTTTTGTTTGATATTGCTGAAATCAGCGCAGGCTAGGTCACCGTCCACTTCTTCTCGAATCAACTCGTCGCGCAACGCTTTTTGAGCGCGATTCAAGTATCGCGGCCAACCAAACGAGAGCGTCGCGATGTGATGTGCGGCTTTTTCGTGATCACCTATGGCGCCGATGGTGTCGAGCATATTCAGAGTGGATTCTACGCCTTCGTCATGCGACATCTCACCCATACTGACGGGCGCTTCTTCGCTCATGCGCGAGAGCCCTTCAACGGTATCAATGCGGTTGGCCGTGTATGGAAGCCCGGTAAACAGCACGACGCAGGGTATTGCGACTGGTCCGCGACTCGGCCCTTCAGTATGCAAGCCGAGAAGTGTTTTGCCGTACTGCTCGATACGGGCATGCGCTTCGTCAATATGAATCACAAGCTGTGTGTCTTTCTTTGACCATGCGTACAGCGCTTCGCTCGCGAGGGCAGCGAATGCTTGCAAATTGACAATTGGCGTGGTGCCCGCTACGCCTCCAACCCTTTCAATAGTCTTGGCAATCCGGACTCGGAAATCTTCGTCGAGCGTTTGGTTTGCTGCGGCCAGTATCAACGACTCAATACTCTGCATGTCAGCTTCTGTCGGACGCACAAAGAGCACACGTTCTTTTCGCATGATCTTTTCAAGCTGCACGGCGAGCGAAGTCTTTCCGCAGCCAGGCGGTCCTTGATAAATGCTAAAGACAGCTTGCGTTTTTTGACTTGCCCTCTTGAGCGCTTCTTTGAAAGCGTCGATTTCATCATGCCGCCCGGCAAAGAACTGAGCGACACCGGGATCATCGAACGTGATCTCTTGCGCGAGTTCTCGGCGAAACGTCATGATCACAGCCCGCCGGTTCGAATCATCTCCATGCGCACCATTTGATTTCCGAGTGGATTCAATTCTACAAGCACTGGCATCCGCACCGACCAACTACTCCGATTCACTGCACTCCCAGCCATCGCCCTCACTGCTAGGGACGCAGTCGTAGCGGCCTTTCGCCAAAGGCCCGGCGCTATCCTGCGTATCTGGCACATCCGAAGGCGCTGCCGCGGACGGATTGTCGCCACGACAACCAGCGAGTGCCAAAACGACAATGAGGACCGGCAGCCAAAACGTAATCGAAGGGCGTGGAACAGGGGGCATGGTCTTGCATTGAGTGAAGCCGAGATGCACAGTTTACCTGTGCAATCAAGTTGTCATATGAGCAAGGTAGGCTATGATGCGCACAATTTGTCGGGGTGAGCCCTCAATTTTCATGCCAAGCTTGAACCGCACATCACGCGTACCGCGGATATTGCGTCTCAATCACGCCGGGATGCCCGTCTCATGGGCGACTTGGTACGAGGCGTCGCGGCTCTATGCGCGCGATCTGGTGATTTGGACGCTAGGCGACCCCGTCATCAAGCTTCGCGGCGGCTATTCGCGTAAGCTCAGCCAAGTCTCGGAACTTGATATTCACGGCATCGTCGCGTGCCGCGGAAAGATCTTCGAACGGGGCAGCCTCGTGCCGCCGGTGAGCAATCCGGCGCTGTTCGCGCGCGACCGCCAAATGTGCATGTATTGCGGTACGGAGACCCACGATCTGACTCGCGATCACCTAGTGCCGAGATCAAGAGGCGGTGCAGACAGTTGGGAGAATGTGGTGGCGGCCTGCTACAAGTGCAACCACCGCAAAGGCAACAGGCTGCTTGAAGAAAGCGGCATGGAGTTGCTCGCGCTCCCGTATGTGCCGAACTTCGCGGAATACTTGGCGCTCATCAATAGCGGTCGCATACTGGCCGATCAAATGGACTTTCTCAAGGCGCGGTTTGCGAGGAATAGTCGGCTCAAGGCTGCGTAGGCCTCGTGGCTCAGGCTTCTTCAAAGAAAGTCAACCTGTACACCGATGGTTCCTGCCTCGGCAACCCGGGGCCGGGAGGCTACGGTGCGATTCTTGACTTTAAGGGCCATCGAAAAGAACTTTCCCAAGGGTTCAACCTGACGACCAACAACCGCATGGAGTTGCTCGCGGTGATCGAAGGCCTTGCAGCGCTTAAAGCACCGTGCCGCGTGACGGTCTATAGCGACTCCGAGTACGTTGTCAAAGCAATGAAGGGCGGCTGGCCGCAGAAGTGGCAGCGAAACGACTGGAAGCGCAAAGGCAACAAGCCTGCCGTCAACCCTGACTTATGGGGGCGGTTGCTCGCGCTGTGCGAGACGCACGAGGTGCAGTTCGTGTGGGTACGTGGTCATTCTGGGCATCCAGAGAATGAGCGCTGCGACCGGCTTGCCAATGAAGCGGCGCGGAGCGAGGCGCTGGTTCTGGATGAAGGATATGCGAGTGTGTGACTACCCTCGCCGAACCGCGCGGCTCGGCGCTGCGCCCATGTCGAAGATCTCGTAGCCGTCAGCAATAAGCTCGTCACGAATGGCGTCCGAGCGGGTGAAATCCTTTCCTGCGCGCGCCTCGTCGCGCGCTTTGAGGCGAGCGAGCACCGCCGCGTCGAGATTGCGCGTGGCATCCAAGTACCTCTGCATGGCGGCATCGGAAAAAAGCCCGATCAGACGGCCCGATACTTGGAGCGCTGCAAGCAGTGTCTGCCGCCCTTCGCCGGGGTTTCGATTGGCTTCGCGTGCAAGGTTGTTCATGGCGGCGAGGGCGCGCGGTGTGTTGAGGTCGTCAAGCAGCGCCTGCCAAACCGTATCGGCGACTGCGCTTTTCGCTGCGCTACCCGGCAACCCGTCATCTTCAATCAGCGTCTCGTAGAGTCGAAACAGCGCCGTTCGCGAACTTGCGAGCAGCTTGTCGCTGAACGCAAGCGGTCCGCGGTACTGCGCGCTCAGGAGCGCATAGCGAAGCGTCTCGCCTGTGTATTCGGTCAGGAGGGCGCGCACGGTGCGAATATTGCCGCGCGACTTGGCCATCTTTTCGTCGCCAAGCGTCAGCATGCCGTTGTGCAGCCAAAAGCGCGCAAACTCCTGCGTTTCGGAATGCAGGCATACGCTTTGCGCGCGCTCGTTTTCGTGATGCGGAAACACCAAGTCCGAGCCGCCGCCATGAATATCGATGGGATAGCCAAGCAGATCAAGGCTCATGGCGCTGCATTCGATATGCCAGCCTGGTCGGCCGCGCCCCCAGGGGCTGTCCCAGCCCGGCTGATCTTCGCTTGACGGCTTCCAGAGCACGAAGTCCTTGTCGTCGCGCTTGTAGGGCGCCGGGTCAATGCGCGCGCCCGCAAGCTGCTCGTCCGGGTTGCGCTTCGACAGGCTCCCGTAGCCAGGCCAACTCGGCACGGAAAACAGGACATGGCCTTCGGCGAAGTAAGCGTGGTCACCGTCGATCAACCTTTGGATGAAAGAGACCATCTCGTCAATAAATTCTGTTGCGTGCGGGGTATGCACGGGGTCTAGGCAGCCGAGCGCGCGCATGTCCGCTTGGTAGGCTTCGGTGAAGCGCGCGGTCAAGGACTCCGGTGCCTCTCCAGAGCGTTCGCAGGCGGCGATGATCTTGTCGTCGATATCGGTGATATTGCGCACATAGTCCACGCGCTCGAATTGGTGGCGGAGCACGCGGAAGAGCGTGTCGAACACGACGGCCGAGCGCGCGTTGCCGATATGCACGAGGTCGTAGACGGTCGGGCCGCAGACGTACATGGTCACGCGGTCAGGATCTGCCGGTTCGAATGCACGCTTCTTTCGCGTGCGCGTATCGAACAGCCAGAGCTGGACTTCTGACCCGGCTTCAGATGCTTCAGACACCCGCGCGCACCTCGACCGAGTCGCCTTTGAGGTGCAGATAAAAGCAGCTCGGGCGATTGGTGTGGCAGGCCGGGCCGGCCTGCTCGACTTCAAGCAGGATGGTATCGCCGTCGCAGTCAATGCGCAGCGACACGAGAAGCTGCGTATGTCCCGACGTTTCGCCCTTGCGCCAAAGCGCGTTGCGCGATCGGGAAAAATAGCAGACACGGCCGGATTGAATGGTCTCTCTGAGCGCATCGATGTTCATCCACGCCAGCATCAGCACTTTGCCGCTGTCCGCCGCTTGCGCGATGGCTGGCACGAGTCCGTCCGCGTTGAACTTGATCTCGGAGAGAATCGATTCAAGATCAACACGTGCGCCGTCATCTGCGGCTTCAAGTTGTTTGAAGAGACCGCTCATCTGCCAAACTCCTGTTCGAGATAGGAATACACGGCGTGCAGCGACGGGCAGTCGCCGCCCACCGGATGCCCGGGGCGCTTGCGCGTGTTCCAAGCCATCAAATCGAAATGCGCCCAGTCAATCGACTCGCCGACAAACTCTTGCAGAAACAGCGCCGCATAGATGGCGCCATTGAACGGGCCGTAGCCCGCATTGTTGAGGTCAGCCACCTTGCTCTTGATCTGCCATTTGTACGGCGCGTGCAGCGGCAGTTGCCAGACTGGATCGCCAACCGATTCACCTTCTGCAAGGATGCCATCGGCGAGTGTTTTGGAATTGGCGAACATGGCCGGCAGCGCCACGCCCAAGGCGATGCGCGCGGCGCCGGTGAGCGTCGCGAAGTCAAGCATGAGATCGGGGGATTCTTCTGCGCCAAGCGCGAGGGCGTCGGCGAGTATCAATCGGCCTTCGGCGTCGGTGTTGCCGATCTCGACGGTCGTGCCCTTATATGTTTTGAGAATGTCTCCGGGCCTGAACGCATTGCCCGAGATGGCGTTTTCGACTGTCGGCAGTAGCAGGCGCAAGCGCACCGGGAGTGCCTGCTCGATAATGAGCCTCGCCAAGGCGAGCGCGATCGCCGCGCCGCCCATATCCTTCTTCATGAGCTTCATGCCTTCGGCGGACTTGATGTCGAGGCCGCCCGAATCGAAGCACACGCCCTTGCCGACGAGCGTTACTTTGGGATGATCCAGATTGCCCCAGGTAATGTCGATGAGACGAGGCGGGTCAGCGCTCGCGCGGCCGACGGCGTGAATGGCGCCAAAGCCAGCGGCCAAAAGTTCATCGCCGACCGTCACGCGGCACTCGGCGCCTGTGTGTTTGGCCGTCTCCTCGGCAATCTCGGACAGGTGCGATGGCAGAAGATCGGAAGCCGGAGTGTTGATCAGATCGCGAGCCAGCCAGATGGCGCGCGCAATGCGCATCACTCGCGCGAAGTCTTTGCTCGCGGATGCTTTCAGGCGCGCCTTCGGCGCAGCAGCGCGCGTGTATCGATCGAACACATAGCCGCCGAGCGCCCAGCCGAGGTGTCCTGCTTGCAAGTCCGGCAGGTCGCCCGCAAGTTCAAAGCAGCCTTCCGGCAACGCTTCGACAGCGCGCGCAAGCGTCTCGAAACTCTCATCCTGCTTCGCAATCAACAGCACGCTTGGGTGTTCGTCCGCGGTGTCTGGCGGCAGCCACACAGGCGCGCGATGCGATGGCTTGATGCGCTGCACTGCAAGCCAGCGGCGCCTTGCTTCGCTTTGCTGCGCTGCCCACGCCTCGAACTCGGACTCCAAGAGCCAGATGAGCGGGGTAGCGTCCGTCGCGTCTCCGGCGAACAGGTCTTCGGGTGCCATCAGACTTGCATCACGCTGATCTGCTCCGCGCCTCCCTGTTCAAGGCCAAGATTATTCCCCTCGAACACGCGGTCGGCGCGATAGCTTGAGCGCACGAGCGGCCCTGCCGCGACTTCGCAAAAGCCAAGGCCGAGGCCAACCTCGCGCAGTTCATCGAATTCCTTCGGCGTGACCCAGCGCTGTACGGGCAGATGATGCTTGGTCGGCTGCAGATACTGACCAAGCGTCAATATGTCAACGCCGTGCGCGTGTGCATCGCGCATGGCTTGCACAACTTCCTCCCGGGTTTCGCCCAAGCCGAGCATGAGGCTGGTCTTGGTCAGCACATCGCCGCGAATGCGCTTGGCGGCCGCAAGCACGTCAAGCGTCTGTTGATAGCCGGCGCGCGGGTCGCGCACTTCCTTTGTGAGTCTTTGCACGGTTTCAAGATTCTGCGCAAAGACATGCAGGCCGGATTCGACCACGCGGCGAACGGCAGACAAGTCGCCGCCAAAGTCGGGTGTCAGCGCTTCCACATTGACACCCGGGCAGCGCTCGATGATGCGTTGAACGCAGGCGGCGTAGTGCGAAGCGCCGCCATCTGCAAGATCATCTCGGTCAACCGAGGTGAGCACCACATACTTGAGGTTCATGAGCTCGACCGTGCGCGCGGCGCTTTCCGGCTCTTGCGCGTCGATCCAGCCGTTGGGATTGCCGGTATCGACGGCGCAAAAGCGGCAGGCGCGCGTGCAGACGCTGCCTAAGAGCATGATGGTGGCCGTGCCGTGCGTCCAGCACTCGGCCATGTTCGGGCAATGCGACTCTTCGCATACGGTATGGAGATTCGATGCGCGCAAGAGACCGCGCAGACGCGAAACGCCGTCGCCCGACGGTACGCGCACCGTCAGCCAAGGCGGTTTCGGGGTTGTCCGCGCAGGCTGCGGCGCGCTGCGCGACTTGATGCCATTCTTGATGGCAGCCGTGCCTTGGCGCGTTCGATACTTCTCGCCGCTCGCGATGTGTGCAGCTTGGCTCATTCGCCGAACCTCGCGATCAGCTGCGCGAAATTGCACGGACGGCTCGTACTGTCGAGCTGATGCCTGAGCATCTTGTCCCACGCGGTCTTGACGGCATTGGGGCTGCCTGGCAGTGCGAATACCAAGGTGGTGTGGATGAGGCCGCCGAGCGCGCGCGACTGCACCGTCGAGGGCCCGATTTCCTCAAACGAGACGTGCCGAAACAGCTCACCAAAGCCATCAATCGTCTTGTCGAACAAGGGCGCGAGCGCTTCCGGCGTGGAGTCTCGGCCAGTGAACCCCGTGCCGCCGGTGGTGATGATGACCTCTACCGATGCGTCAATCACCCAATTGCAAATTTGTGCGCGTATCAAATGCTTGTCGTCCTTGACGAGGTTGCGCTCGACGAGCGTGTGCCCGCCCGATTGCAGTGCTTCGATAAGCGCGGTCCCTGAGTCGTCGGTCTCAAGGCTTCTTGAATCCGAAACGGTCAGCACCGCAATGCCGAGCGAGTCAGGGACGTTGCCGAGCGCGGTTGGAACGTTGCCGAGCGCGGTTGGAACGTTGACTTTGTTGTTTGTCAAAGTGTTAGCTGACATACGACATATCCGCACATTGGAGATGCGGCGAAAATCCTATAAACTAAGCGGTTAGCACAATTGTGCGCATTTTAGCCCTTCGCGGACGGAGCCGCCGAAATCAGCATGGCAAGTGCCATTCCAACCGACATATTTCGCGAACTTCCGGAAACCGACAATCTTTTTCAGATTGCCGAGACGCTCGCGCAAGAGTTCTCTGTCTATGGCGACGCGACAAGCAAGCAAGGCGGAACGCTTCCGGGTCTCTTGTCAAAGCGCGCCTGCGATCGCCGTCGTCTCGCACTGTCGAAGCTCGACGTCGATACCTACATCGAACAGGTGGTCGCGCCGGCAGAAGATGTCAATCGACTCGCGGCGCCAGGCATCATTCGTTCGCTCGGCGACCTGCAGGAGCAGCATCTCGACGGGCCGTTCTATCAGGCAGTGCTGAAGATGGAGTTCGAGGGACGTGCGCGAGAAATTGCCTTCCTCGCTCACAACCGGGCAAGCAACAACGGCGTCTGGATGCCCTCGCATCACTTGAAGGCGGCGGAGTTCTTGGAGTTCTGCAGCCGCCGGTCGCTGCCGATCGTCACCATGATGGACACGCCGGGCGCCGACGCCACCGAGGAAGCCAACCGCAACAATCAAGCGCACAGCATCTCGCGCCTGATCGCCGAGATGTGCAACCTCACGCTGCCCAATCTCGGCATTATTCTCGGCCTCGGCTACTCAGGCGGCGCCATCCCGCTCGCGGCGAGCAACATCATTCTTTCTGTTGGCGATGGTGTCTTCAACACCATTCAGCCCAAGGGGCTCGCGAGCATTGCGAGACGGCTCAATCTCTCGTGGCAGGAATGCGCCAAGTATGTCGGACTCTCTCCGTTTGAGTTAAAGGCGCAAGGGATCATCGACGGCATCATCGATTACGTGCCTTCGCAGCACGCCGAGGAAGTCGAGAATCTTCGCCTTGCCATTCTCTCTGGCATCGAAAGCATTGAGTCGCGGGTCAAGCACTTCGTCGCCGAAAACCCGCATATCTTGGAACACTACACGCGCATTCTGAGGCGCTACCTCGGCCCCACCGAGCGCGCCAAGCGTCTTGACGCAAGCGCCTCCCTCACCGCGACCGGCACCCCCACCGAATACCCGAATGTCTTCGGGGTCGCCTATCGCTACCTGAGGTACTTGAGCACGCGCAAGCGCATCCACGCCACGCGAGTGCGGCAGTACGGGCGACTCGCCCAGGTGGCGCTGCCGCGCGGCGAGCTCGACCGGCGCGCTGAACGAGAGCGGCGCCACAACTTCATTAGCTGGCTTCAGGATCCAGAGCCAGCCGCCTACGACGATCAAGTATCACGCGCGCTCAGAAACTATGTCGATAAGCGCGACGACTTGACCGCCGAGCGCGGGCGCATCGCGCAACTTCTGCTTGGCGAACCCGGAAAGAACTTCAACGAGGCCAAGACGCAGCTCGTCAGGGTGCTCGGCATGTACTTGTACAACCGCTTCAAGGATCAGTCGAGGGACAGCCTTCGACTGCTGCGGCTCGCGCTCGCCGATCCTGAGTCCCTTGCCGGCTACATCAAGCTCTCCGAGGTAACGGAAGCGCGCTCGCTGCTCAAGAAGCTGCAAGCTGATGACGACCTTAGCGCTGTGTGTCGAGAGCAATTCAGTCACGAAGGTCGAAAACTCTTCGGTGGCGGTGCCAAGGACATGTCGTCGAGCTATGTGCATGCGCTGCTTGTGACCGAGATCAATCTGCTGCTGACCGGCCGGCCGCTCGGCAAACGCATGGAAGACACGAAAGCTGCGGCATCGCCCGAAGATCTGCCGATCAGCGACATATTGAATGGCACCGGACAGGTGCAGAAGAATCGTGAATGGCTCGAACAGCGGCTCTCCGGGGCATTGCCAAGCTCGCAAAGCGAATCAGATGGCGAGCTGACGCGAAACGCGACGATTCTCGAGGTGCTGCTCTGCGAAGACCTGCGCGAAGCCTTCATCGAGGAGTGCGACAACCTGCTGCTCTTTGACGCGGTCTATGATCATGTGGTGCTTGGTCTCGACCAGATCGCCGCCGAGGCCGACAGCAGTCGAGCGCTGTCCGAGCGGTCTATTCGCGACCTCTTGCGAGGCGCCCTCACGAATGCCTGGCATAGCGCGTTTCATGTGTCTGGTGCGCAGGCCACGGAAACGCTTGAAGAGGCCGAATTCTTGCGCCTCGAAAAGCGCTTCTTCGATTGGTATCAAGCCTTGATGTCCACATCGAAGAGCGGCGTCTTTCTCAATACCGTTGAAGAATGGAAGCGCGCTGGCGTCGCGCACCTGTCCGACACCTTGCTTGTGGTTGTGACCTTCTTCTTTTCGCGCCTGCTTCCCAGCTATCTTGCCAGCACCCGCGATGGCAAGCGTTTCGACGGACGCATCGCGCCGGTCAGCATCGGCAGGCGCAAGAACTTCTGGTATCGGCTCACGATTGCCTATCGCGACCTGCTCATTCAGAACCTGCTGCTGCGCTACAAGCGTTCAATAGACCTCGGTTACGAGCGCTTCACTGAAGCCTATTTCGATCAGTTCGATGAACTGTATGCCGATTTTTTGAGTTCCGACCCGTGCGAATTTCCGGGCTTTCGCCAGTCCATTGACGGTGCCATCGCGCGCGGCCTACCGCCCTGCGGCATCGTCACCGGCATCGGCACGCTCAAGCCCGGCATCCTGCCCGAGCAAGGCAGCCGACAGGTGGGTGTGGTGGTCTCGAACATCAAGTTCCAAGCCGGCAGCTTCGACATGGCGAGCGCCGAGAAGTTCTGTCGATTGCTCGTCGATTGCGCACTGCGCAAGCTGCCGGTCGTATGCTTCATGTCATCGGGCGGCATGCAGACCAAGGAAGGCGCCGGCGCGTTGTTCTCGATGGCGGCGGTCAACGACCGCGTGACGCGCTTCGTGCGCGACAATGATCTGCCGGTGGTGGTATTCGGCTACGGCGACTGCACCGGCGGCGCGCAAGCGAGCTTTGTTACGCACCCGCTCGCGCAGACCTACTACTTCTCCGGTGCCAACATGCCTTTCGCCGGGCAAATTGTGGTGCAGTCCAACTTGTCGTCGCTGTGCACCTTGTCGAACTATCTTTCGCTGGTCGATGGCGCCATGCAAGGCCTCGTCAAGCATCCGTTCATTGAAGACATCGATACTGAATTGCGGCAGATCGACGCCGACATGCCTGTGCCCTCAGAGAGCGTCGAGGATGTGCTTGGGCGCGTGCTGCAAGGCGAATTCGGCACTGCGCTGCCTGAGACGACGCAGCGCGAGGTTGCCGAACGCGATCTGATTCGTCCGGTCAAGCGCGTGCTCATCCATGCCCGCGGCTGCACCGCGGTCAAGCTCATCCGCGTGGCGCAGCGCCTCGATATTGAGGTGGTGCTGGTGCAATCGGACCCGGATATGGAATCGGTGCCCGCGAGCATGCTGACAGCAAACGATCAGCTCGTGTGCATCGGCGGCAACACGCCCGATGAAAGCTATCTGAACGCGCAGAGCGTGATTCGCGTGTGTCAGCAGGAACAGGTGGATGCGCTGCATCCCGGCATCGGCTTCCTCTCCGAGAACGCGCAGTTCGCAGCGCTGTGCCGAAGTCATGGCGTCAATTTCGTGGGTCCGCCGGTGAGCAGCATGGAAGTGATGGGCAACAAGTCGAATGCCATCAACACCGCGCGCGAGCAAGGCGTGACCGTCGTACCGGGCAGCCACGGCATCTTGGGCGATGTCGAGAGCGGCCTCGACATGGCGAGCAGCATTGGCTTTCCGGTGCTCATCAAGGCCGTGCATGGCGGCGGCGGCAAGGGCTTGCAAGTGGTTGAGTCCTTTGATCAGTTCCACGAGCTCTACACGCGCGTGACGGTCGAAGCGCGCGCCGCCTTCGGCAGCGGCGATGTCTATCTGGAGCGCTATGTGACGTCGCTCCGCCACATCGAGGTGCAGGTGCTGCGTGATACGCATGGCAACACGCGCATCCTTGGACTGCGGGATTGCAGTGTGCAGCGCGACAAGCAGAAGATCTTTGAGGAATCTGGATCGACGATGCTGCCAGCCGAATTGCGGACGCGGGTGCTCGAATACGCGGCGTCGCTCGCCGATGCGGTGGAGTACGTGGGCGCCGGCACGGTCGAGTTCATTTTCGATCTCGCCAACAACGATGTCTACTTCATGGAGATGAACACGCGCCTGCAGGTGGAGCATCCGGTCACAGAGCATGTGTCCGGCATCGACATTGTTGGTGCGCAGTTCGAGATTGCCGGCGGTGCGAGCATCGAGGACATGTCGCCCAAGGAGAAGGGCTACGCCATCGAAGCGCGGATCAACGCTGAACGGCTTGTGCGCGACTCGAACGGAAAGCCTGTGTTCCGTCCCGACCCAGGGTCTGTGACCAGCTGCGTGCTGCCTGACGATGACAAGGTGGACGTGATTTGCTGCATCGCCGAAGGGCGCAGCGTGTCGCCCTACTACGACAGCCTCGTGGCGCAAGTCATCGCCACCGGACGTTCGCGCAATGACTGCATCAAGCGCTTGCACGGATTTTTGAGCGAAGTACGCATTGAAGGCATCTGCACCAATGTCGAACTCTTGAAGTCGATCTTGACCGATGATGTCTTTAAGAAAGGGCGCTACGACACGAACTTCATGGAGGAGTTCATGGCGCGCACCGATGTCGATGCGCTTGCCGCGCGCATCACTGCGGCCGCAGGCGCGCGCGCCGATGCGTTTGACGCCGATGCGCTTGCTATCGAAGGCAGCGACGAGGTCAAGGTGCTCGCAGCGAGCACCGGCATCGTCTACATGACGCCGAGTCCGGGCGATCCTGAGTTTGTGTCGATCGGAGAAGTTGTCGGGGTCACTGACATTCTCTGTCAGATTGAGGCCATGAAGGTGTTCACGCCGCTGCGTCTCAAGGATTTCAATCAGGGTGATCAGACGCTCTACGATGAGAGCAAGCGCTACCGCGTGACGCGCATCAACCGCTCGTCAGGCCAGCAGATCAACGCTGGCGACCTGTTGTTTGTGCTGCGGCCTGAAGGGGATTGAAGGCGTATTGTCAACGGACACTCGCTGACGGTGGCTTCAATATTGAGGCCGGCGTCAAGGGCCTGTGGTTCGACAATCGCCTGTGCGCCTCCGCCGCCGTGTTCCGCAACGAGCACTCGGACATGCAGCTTTCCGTTTCGTCAAATATGACTCTATATTGTCCTCAATCGACCGCTCAAACGGGTGTCGGGATCGAATTTTCGTTGTCGAGACTTTCTACGGCGCGGGCTTCTAGTGCTCCGTCAAACTAAAATGAGGCATCAGTGGCTGCGGGCAGTTTCCGTGCAAGGCGCGTCGCGCAGGGAATATCGAGTATATTGCCAAGGGCTGCAACGGAGCCCTCAGCCAGAAGGCGCGAGGGGCACCCT
>JAPOTJ010000106.1 GCA_026709225.1 Gammaproteobacteria bacterium
GGTCCGGCGGCAAGTGAAGCGCTGAGCGCAGTGGACTTGATCAGAGGTTCCCTAGAGCGGTCTTCAGCATCATTGCATGATCAGAATGGCACGATCAGAAAGCATAGCTGGCCGATACCACGAATGATCGCCCCGGGATGGTCGAATTGTAACGGACTGTTGCGCCCGGAACGGGGCCGCGGAAGTTGCCCGACGTAAAGCCCCAAGCATCGGTCAAGTTCTTCGCTAGCAGCGTCAGCGTCATGGCCGGGGACACATCGTATGAAACGCCGAGGTCAAACTGCGTGTATGAAGGCAATTTGATGTCTCCACGATCGGCCCAGCGTTCGCCGTAGTACTGCGCATTCGCGAAGATCTGCGCTTTGTTCAGGTGAAGAACCGGAGAGAGGCGCAATTGTGTCTCAGGCAACCGGGGCACAGGTGTCGCGCTTTGATTGCCTGCGCCCTCTTGCTCCGAATTCATCACAACGCCGCTGAAGTTCACGTCAAAATTCGGAAGAACTTCTGCATCAAGCCAGAATTCGACGCCATCTGCAATCGTGTCAACCGGCACGAAGAAGTTGACGCCGCGCTCGTCCACTTCAACATTGCCGGATTTCTTGTGTACGGTGTCGAAATACGTCAGGAATCCAGAGATCCGATCGCCGATATAGCGTATGCCAATCTCCGCAAATTCCAGTTCGGTGGCTTCGTCGGTAAGGCCGAGATTAGAGCCTGCTGCCGTACCGAAGCCGGGGATGTTGAAAAACGTGAATTCGTTCTGGAACGCCATGTCCTGTGCCTGCGCCCAGCGGGCGTAGACCGCAAGTTGGTCGGTCACTGCCCAATTGCCTCCGATGGTATATGAGCGCGAATCGTAGTCCGTCTCACCAGTCTGTATGTCACCGTTCCTCGTGATCGACCTGCTGTTATCGGCAAGCACAAGCGGGTCGTTCAGTGAGTCGGCGATGGGCACACCGAAAGAAACATCTTCTCCCCAGCCCGACATTTCTCCGCGTTCTTCGCGAACGCCCGCATCGATGCGAATGCTGTCAGTCAATGAGAATTCGACGTTCACGTACAGATTGTTGGAGACGATGTCGAGTCCGCCATAATTGTCGAGTGAGCCGTGGGTGATGATGCCGTTGTCGGTAAGGTGGCCCACCACATTGCCATCGCCATCAAGCGCCTCGACGTTGTAGCGCATGGCGTTGGGACGAATATCGATCAAAAACTGATCCTGAATGTTGAAGCTGTCGCTGCGAACATCCCAGCTTTGCAAACCGATGGTGAACAACACTCGGTGGTTTTCCCAGTTCACGCGAAGATCGTTGATGAAGTTATCGACCTTGCGGTCATACTCGATGGAATCATGAATCGCCAGCAGTCCGTTGCCGTTCAGCGAGGCCGGATTGGCAACTACCATGCCGTCATTGACTCGGGTCAGGCGAACGCTTTCTGTCGTGGGGAATGCTTCTTGCAACGAGGCAAGCTGGCTGGCGAGGTAGGCCGGTGCTTGCAGCAGTGTCGCGGTATCCGAGCCGCCGCGAAAGTCATGGGCAATGGTCTGGATGCTGCTCACGCGGAATTTCTCGCTCACGCTCCAGTTTCCTCCCAGTTCATAGTCAAGGCTCAGTGTCAGTTGATCGGTGAGCGACTGGTTGCCGTCCGACAGGTCGCGGGGAGCGATTTCTCCGGGGCGCTTGGAGTTGATGATTCGCACATCAGGACCGGCGAGCGCGTCCTTGCGAGCATCGAAACCAACCAGCGCGTCCGGTGAATTGCTGTCAATCGTGCTCGTCGGCAATGGATTGTAGTAGGGCGCCGCGTCATCGATCTTCTTGTAGGCGATGGTGAACGTGCCACGGTCAAATTCTTTCCAAGCGCTTGCGCGTATCTGCCCGCCACTTGCTGCGGTATAACCCGTGTCGCGAATCCCATCGCCCTGACGAAAGAAGCCGCCGATGGTGCCGTGCCAGCCGCTATCCCCGATTGGCCCGCCGTAGAAGAGTTCCATCTTGTACTGCCCGTAATCGGTCACAGATACCCGTGCTTCTCCTTCGGTACTGGTCGGTCGGCGACTGATATAGTTGATTGTCGCTGCGGACCCTTGTGCAGTAAAAATACCGGACGGACCGCCGAGGACGGCTTCGACCCGGTCGTAGCTGAGATCATGACGCAACTCGAACTCGGAAAAGAAAGGCGAATATTGCACCGGCAATCCGTCCTCCTGCAGGCTGATGAAGGACATGAATCCTCCTTGCGTGCCGCGAACATTCAGATTCGAGTTGACCTCGCCGTTGGAGAACTCACCCTGCAGGCCCGGCATGGCGTCCACAAGCTCTGTCAATCCCTCTGGCGCACCTCTGCGAATAAGGAACGAGTCCAAGACGGCAACGCCGTAGGAGGTCTCAAGCGCGGCCCGCCCCCGACGGGCTGAACCGGTGACGACGATTTCTTCTAGGAAACTTGCGTCTGCGCTCTCTTCAGAGTCCATTTCTGCCTCCTCATTTTGCGCGAAAGTGCCTGCGGCAAGAAACAAACCGGATAGCCACATCAAGGCTCTTATTTCGGATGCTAATTTCATGTTGTTGGCTCCTCTCATCCAACTCGCTGACCGAAGAGTATACAGATAAATTTTCATAAATGAAATCTATTTTTGTATATGTCATAAATTCCCATTGCGACACGCTGACTTGATTGATCCGTGCGGCCACATACAAAATCAGACCGCGCGCAGCAGCCAAAATCTAAATTGAGGAGTGCTGCTCTCACGCCACATTGCACCGTGAGCAGAAACTGTGGTTATCTGCTCCCTTTTGCCTTGACGCCTTGAAACCAAGAATGCCGAGAAGAATAGGCCAGTGGTACTATGGCTGGACAGTGGTTGGCGTGGCCATGCTGTTCAAGGCTGTCGTGTTCGGCGTCACCTTCTACAGTTTTACGCTCTACGCCAACGAATGGCTCGCGGACCCGGAGATCGAAGTCTCCACCGCGACGGTCATGCTCGGCAGTTCACTCGTGATCCTGATGAGCGGCTTCATTTCGCCGCTCTTGGGTCGTGCGCTCGACCACGTCTCCATGCGTCTGTTCATTTGCCTCGGTGCCATTATGACGGCGCTTGGCATGGCGCTTGTCGCGCACGCGATCGCCTTTTGGCAAATCCTCCTGATCTACGCCTGCGTGCTGCCCTTCGGCATTGTCCTCAGCGGCCCGCTCGCCGCGCAGACGCTCGCGGTGAAGTGGTTCGATGGTCGGCGCGGGACCGCAATGGGCATCGTCACCACTGGCACCTCAATCGGGGGATTCTGCGTACCTATCCTCGTCGCCTATCTGTTTGCCGAAACTGACTGGCGCACCGGCCATCTCGTCCTCGCCGCATGCATCCTGCTGCTCATCCTCCCTCCCGTCTGGCTGCTGGTGCAGAACTCTCCGCGGGACAAGGGTATCGACCCAGACCCGCCTGCGTCCACGCCGACTGAGGTGTCGGAAAACAGCAGCGCGACACCTCGCCTGTGGACGACTCGCACCATCCTCGGTGAACCAAACTTCTGGGTGATTTGCGGCGTCATGCTCTTGCTCGGCGCAGGCATTAGCGGGATTTCCCTGCACATCAGTCCGTTCGCGACCGATCTTGGCATCCCCAAGATCCAGCACGGGTTCTTCATCTCTCTCTACGCTGGCATCATGATTCCGTCCAAAATCGTCTTCGGACATCTCTCGGACCGGATCGATGTTCGCTATCTGCTGTGGGGTGGAGCCACATGCCTTGGGCTATGCGCGGCGCTGCTCGCTGTGACCAGCTCTTTCATCATGCTTGCGGTCTCTTGCGTGTTCTTGGGCGTCGCATCTGGCAGCATGCTGCCGCTGATGGGCAGTCTCATCAGCTCGCGCTTTGGGGCGCACGCGTTCGGCCGGGTGATGGGAATGCTCGGGCCTTTTAATGCCTGCGCAGGGTTCGCATCGGTCGCGATCGGTGCGGCGCGCGACGCATCGGGCGGTTACGATGCCGGGTGGATGCTGGTGCTGTTCACCACTGTACCGATTGCCGTCCTGACAACCTTTCTAGACCGCATAGGTCGGTCTCGTTCACACTTGCGAGGCGGCGCCGTTAACCGACCCAGCTAATGAGCGGCAGGAGCGTGCGGGAGAGCGTTGACAACCAAGCGAAGATCGGCAGCCCCATCAAGCTGAGCACGACCAAGGACAGCAACGCATAGGGACCGAATCGCCGATTGAAGTCGTGGACTATCGGCCGCATCCGCTCAGGCAAGAAGTACGGCAGCAAGTAATGGCCATCCAAGGGCGCCACCGGAATCAAGTTGAAGATCATGAGCAGGAGATTGACTTGCGCCAGCAGCAGGCAGAAGATAAAAATCTGTTGCGTTGTCAGTCCACTGCCATCAAGCACAAGATAGGTATTCCACACAACGATCGCGAGCAGCAGGTTCATCAAAGGCCCCGCCGCCGCCACCCAGAAATCAGCGCTCGGCGTGCGGAAGTTGCGCGGATTGGTGGGCACTGGCTTGGCGTAGCCGAAGCCGACTATGATCACTAGCAGGAGACCGAAAAGATCAATGTGCGCGACTGGGTTCAGCGTCAGCCGACCAGCGCGCTCGGCAGTGTCGTCGCCGTAGGCCTTGGCGACGAATGCGTGCCCGAACTCATGGAACGTCAGCGAAATAATGAGCGCGACAATGAGCAGGCCGAAGAGCAGGAATTCACCATTTTGTAAGAGAAAGATCATGAAGTATGCTGCCTGTCTATTCGCCTGTGACTATGTCCGCCGGGCGGCGCATCGCGTACTCCGTCCACGAGCCATCATACAGGGCATGGCGCGGGTGCCCAATTTCAGCGAGCGCAAGACTGATGATCGCCGCCGTGACGCCGGAGCCGCAGGAGGTGATCGCTTTTCTGTCGGCTTGCACGCCGAGTCGTCGCAATACCCCTTGTAGTTCAGCACGTGGGCGCAATTGTCCGTCGGGCGCAAGCAATTGATCGAAGGGGAGGCTCCGCGCATTTGGCATATGACCAGAAGCAATACCCATCCTCGGCTCAGGCGCCTCACCACGGAACCGCGCTCGGCTGCGCGCATCGAGCACCAATTCGGCAGCGCAAGTCTCTTCGAGCGACGCGCACCAATCTGGCGCTGGCTGTGCCGTCCAATTGCCGCGACCGGCGTCGACGTGTCCTGACTCGACCGCCCTGCCCTCGCGCTGCCATTTCGGAAGCCCGCCATTGAGTACACGCACATCGTCATGCCCGAAGGCTTTCAGCATCCACCAGAGCCGCGCTGCGCTGAACAGGCCCAGCGAGTCATAGACGACCACAGACGATTCAGCGTTGACACCGAGCGCACGAATACCAGCTTGGAAAGCCGCCGCCGTCGGCAACATGTGCGGCAAATCGCTCTCTTGGTCGGAGAGTGCGTCAATATCTGCGAAGACTGCGCCCGGCAGGTGCCGGGTCAAATATTCTTCGCGCGCGTCTCGAGCGTCGGCGTTTGGCAGATGCCAAGTGGCATCGAGAATGCAAGGCGGTTTGCAAGCGAGTTCCGCCTCAAGCGCTGCGGTCGATATCAGGTTCCGCAAGCTGGTTAGTGGCCCGCCATTTCCGGTGACGGCTCAAAGCCAAGGAAGATGCGACCGAGCTCCGGATACAAGGAGTGCGACACCCACCTGTGCGTCGCGCAGCCGTGCGCATCGCGCAGCTTGCGTTCGAGCGGGCTATCCATGCGCATGGCGGTGGTGCCAGCCGTGTTGTGAATCAAATCAACGGCTTGCATGCAGACATTCGTTGCGTGGGTGCACGCAAGGCGGGCGATCTTGGTGGTTTCCGGACCCGGCTTCTCGGCGCCTGCTTCAAGTTCTTTCACCACCTCACCCATCGCTTCCATGACGAATGCCCGCGATGAGCGCACCATACCTTCAGCTTCGCCCATGCGGTGCTGTGCCACCGGCCTCTCGCGCAGCTTGCCTGTTGACATCAGCGGAACTTTGTTCTGTGCGAGATCGGAGAAGGCATTGAGCGCCCCGCGCGCGACCCCGAGCGCGACCGCGACCTTGTTATACGAGAGCCTCAGCGCGACCGGGATGCGAAATGCCGGATTGTCATAGCGCGCCGGCATGATGAGATCGACGCCGGTGAACTTCTCGGGCACAAGCGCGCCGTCGGACTTGATGTCGTGGCTGCCGGAACCGCGCAAGCCCGCCATATTCCACGTATCGAGTATCTCCCATTCACTGCGATGAATAAACCACATCTTGGCAAACGGCGTGCCATCGGGGTTAAGTTTCGGCTGACCGCCTTCCATGATCGGCGCCATCTGAAAGCACCACTCGGCCTGATTGCAGCCACTCATGAACGAGGTTTGCGCCCACACGCGAACGCTGCCGTCGCCTTGCGGCTCGGCACGCGGCATGGCGCTGCCCGGGCCACCGCCACCGCACATGATGACGCGCGGATTGTCGATATAGACCTCCCTGGCAAGCGCCGGCGGCATACCGCCCGCCGCCATGGCGTTGATCTCGGAGCCAATCATCACATTCCAGCCGACCGAGGCGTCGATGGCGGAGATGGCTTCGAGCACGGCAATGGTATCGAGCACCGAGGCGTTCTCGCCGCCGAGCTCGGTCGGCAACGCAAATCGGAAGAAGCCTTCATCGATGAGCACATCAACGGTATCGTCAGGAAGCCGCCTCAATTCTTGCGCACGATCCCCGCCGTCGAGAATTTCGTCGCGCAACGATTCGACGCGCTCAAGCAAGGGCAAATCGTGTGTGTATGCAGGGGTGAGGTGGGAAATTGAAGCTGCGGATGCCGCCATGACCGGTTCCTCCGAAATTAGTCTCGCAAGCTAACACAAAAGGCGTTCGCTTCAACACTATCGAATTTGAGAACGAAGGGTGGCGGCTATAGTAATAGCACAAAAGGAACCCGGAGCCGATTCCGTTCGGCCCCGAATTCCAAGCGAGCACCTTATCTAGTCTTGGCTCGCACTCCATATCTCAAGGCCAACCGCAACGGCGACACCGACAGCGATGCCGACAACACCGCCGGCTAGCGCGCCCCGGGCTGCGGAAACGCCGATGCGAGCAGCGGCGGCCTGTACGCCCCGGTCGGCGAAAAAGCCTGCGACGCCTCCAGCTAGGCCGCTCGTGGCCGCCCCTGAAACGTCAGGGTCTCGGGCACCGCCCGACACCACGACAACCTGATTTGCATGTAGTTCTTGGATCATTGTATTTCTCCTTGTGAAAGAATGTGATGAAAAAGTGTGAATGAATGAATCGCCACGAACACCCGTCCGTGGCAGTATCAGGTTGCACGATTTGTAAAGTGGGCAATGTCGAGTCGACCGACATCGCTTGTAGGAAATTGCCGATGGTCTCCGCGAACTTGCTCGATAACCTAGAATTTATTTTTTCCGACGACCGAACGAACCTCGAATCAAACAAAATGCCCGACACCAAAACGCCAATCCCAGTTATTGTTGGCATCTCCCAAGCCAACCAAGACGAAGACGACTTCACCAAGTGCCGCGAACCCCTCGAATTGATGATCGAAGCGGTCAAGGCAGCCGCCATCGACAGCGAAGCGCCGGACACTCTTGAAAAACTCGACCAGGTGTGCGTCAATCAAGGCACGTGGAACTATTCGGACCCGGCACGCGCGGTCGCATCGGCCGTAGGCGCATACCGCGCAAAGAGCGCGCGCACCTTCTGGGGCGGCAACTTCGTGCAATTCGCGCTGAACCGAATGGCGCTTGCCATCAGTCAGGGCGAGCTTGAGTCGGTTGCGTTCACGGGCGCCGAATGGGGCCGAACATTAGCGCGAATGCGACGAAAGGGACACGCACCAGCGCTGGCCGACGCGCCGGGCGAACCCGACTCACTCTACGGCAAGCATGACTTCATCGCGCATCTTCTCGAGCGCGAAATCGGCTGCGTTCAGCCGGTGCAAACCTACCCAATGTTCGAAAACGCGCTGCGGTATGCGCGCGGCGAATCGCCCGACGAACACCTCGTGCGCATCTCCGAGCTATGGGCGCGGTTTGCGCAGGTCGCGGCGAACAATCCACATGCCGCGATTCGCGCTTCACCGAGCGCCGAGGCCATACGCACACCTTCCGCTGGCAATCGCCCGGTTTCCTTTCCCTATCTCAAGCTCTTGAACTCGAACAACAACGTGGATCAAGCAGCGGCGCTCATCCTATGCTCGACCGAATTCGCGGCAAAACTCGGCATACCGGAGGAGAAATGGGTCTATCCGCTCGCGGGAACAGATGCCAACGACATCCTGTTCATGTCCAACCGACTTGACTACACGGCGTCGCCTGCCATACGCATCGCCGGCGGCAAGTGCCTCGAACTCGCCGGGATCGATACCGCAAGCCTTGACCTCGTTGATCTCTACAGCTGCTTCCCTGTCGCCGTGCAAATCGCCGCCAAGGAGCTCGGCCTTGACGAAGAGCAAGACCTGACGGTCACCGGCGGACTGACCTTCGCAGGCGGACCGCTCAACAATTATGTGATGCACTCGGTTGCACGAACCGTCGAGCTGTTGCGGCAATCGCCAGAAAAAAAGGCGCTCGTGACTGCTAATGGCGGGACGCTCGGCAAGCATGCCTTTACCGCCTATTCAGGCGCACCGCCTGAGCAGCCCTTTCGCCATGCGTCCATGCAAGCGGCCGTGGATGCCCTCCCGAAGCGCGAAGTCCTTGAAAAGTGGAATGGACGCCTTGCGGTCGAGACCTATACCGTCATGTACGGTGCCGACGCGCCTGAAACTGGCTACGCGACCTGCCTCACACCAGACGGGAGGCGCGTTTGGACGACGACACGTGAGGCTGAGCATCTCGACGCCATGCTCGACGGCGAGTTCTGCGGAACTGAAATCGGCATTCGCGGGCGTGAGATGGTGATGTAGTCCATGACGCTCACGCGTGGGAAAAATCGAGCGCCGTCACGCGGGCACTTCAAGAACACCTAGTTTCAACTTGCTAGTGCAACGCTCCAGAAGTTAAGAAGGGCCAAGTGGGAGCGGATTTACAGCCGCGAATTTCTACGACGCAAGCTCCTAGTCAATCGCAGCACACCCACAGTGTCGATTGCCAAGGCAAGAGATTCAGAAACGACTTGATCAACTCTCCCCTCACTAGCATCAATACGACTTCGGCAACTCCAGCTCGCGCTCCGATATAAACGAGAGGATGAGCTGCTCGGAAACCGGCGCGATGCGTTGCAAGACGGCTTCGCGCATCAGTCGCTCGACCTGATACTCTTTGGCGTAGCCCATGCCGCCGTGCGTGAGCACTGCTTGCGTCGCCGTATCGAACGCAGCGCGCCCGCCAAGGAACTTCGCGGCGTTCGCGTAGGCGCCGCAAGATTCACCGGCATCGTAGAGATGCGCAGCTTTGAACATCATCAGCCGCGCAGCTTCGATCTGGCACCAGTTCTCCGCCAAGGGATGCGCAATGCCCTGGTTCTGACCGATGGGCCGGCCAAACACCTCGCGCTCGCGGGCGTAGATGGCCGCACGCCGCAGCGCGTCTTCTGCGATGCCGATGGCGCCAGCGGCGACGATGATCCGCTCCGGATTCAAACTGTGCAGCAGATAGTGAAAGCCCTTCCCTTCTTCACCAATTCGGTCTTCCTCGGGGATGAACAGGTCTTCAATGAAGATAGCATTGGAATCGACGGCGGCGCGACCCATTTTCGGAATCCGCCGAACCTCCACGCGATCACGATTGAGCTTTGTGAAGAAGATGGTCATGCCACCTGTCGGCTTCTCGCATTCTTCGAGCAGGGTCGTGCGCGTGAGCAACAGGATATTGTCCGCAACTTGTGCCGTCGAGGTCCAGATCTTGCCGCCATTGACAAGGTAGCCACCATCCACACGCTCCGCAAAGGTCGTGATCGCCGTTGTGTTGAGGCCTGCATTGGGTTCGGTGACGCCGAAGCAGGTCTTCTCGGCACCACTGATCAGCGGTAACAGCATCCGTTCCTTTTGCGCAGGTGTACCGAGCACGACAATCGGGTGCGGCGCAAAGAGATTGATCTGCAGCGTAGACATGGCGGCGCCGGCGCCACCGCTGCTTGCAACAGTGTTCATCATCACCGCCGCTTCAGTCACGCCGAGTCCAGAACCGCCAAGCTCTTCGGGCATAGTGATGCCGAGCCAGCCGCCTTCGGCCATGGCCCGATGAAACTCGTGTGGAAACTCGGCATTCGCGTCCTTCTCGCTCCAGTAGTCATCGTCGAACGCGCTGCACACTTTTGCCACAGCGTCTTGGATAGCGAGCTGATCGTCGGTGAGTTCGTAGTTCATCCTCTTGTCTCGGATATGGCTGACATACCACGCAGTGTAAGCGCTACAAGCGTTTTCTATGTAGAATTACCGGTACAGTTATGTTGGGATGTCAATCATCTGATCCCGCACATCCCGCTTGGAGGAAACAATGGAACGACTGACCCGATCAATGCCCCACCTCATCCTACTGGCCGCCGTCCTCCTGTTCGCAGCGCCACTCGCTGCGCAGGCGTCATCGGCGGGCGCGACGGGGGCGGGCACCTGCACGAACTTGTCACCGTATAACCCCTCTTTTCTGTACGTCTTGGAAGCACCCAAAAGCGATAGGGTATCAATTCAGATCAGGCCCATTGGCTATTACTTGGTCCGATCCACACAGTACGGATCTCCCAACTTCTCCTTCTACCAAAACGAATATGACGTCTTTCTCGATCTGCTGCAAAACGGTCTCGCTTCGGTCACGCAACTGTCCCTTGGACAGGTCAGTTACGATCCCAGACTCGATCTGGCGTTCGGGATCGAACAATTCACGGACTTGGAGCCGGATACGCCCTACACGTTCGTTCAGCATGCCGGGAATCTGGAAAAGCCCATTTCAAGGATTTGCTTCAGGACGGCGGCGGATCCGAATGCTGACGACTGAATGGGGCCGCGCCAACTGACTGCTTGATCGAGATTCGCACGGTTTGAACACACAAGAGGCGGTCTTCGGGTCGCTTTTCTGCTCGCGCCAATACGGTCTTGGACTTCCGAACTGCCCGAATTTCGGCAACCGGTTCGCCACGACAAGAGACCGTCACAATTTCACGGTCGCGTACTTCACGGACGACTTGCGGGAAGCATGTTTTCGTATCGTCAAGGGAGTAAGATTTGGACATGCTTGCATACGAATAGGTGTGCACTTTCACGACAAAACACACATTGATGAACACACACTCCAATCACGCAATCCGCATTGAACCTGCGACCGGGCTAAAGATATTCGATACTCGCGCCAAGGTTGCATCCAAGCGCGTTGCGGGCAAAGGCTACGACGTTGTCGCCAATCCAGCGTACCGCGCACTGCCCGCGTTCAATGCCGATCTCGCCTTTGACGAACGTGCGCAAGCCGATATCAAAGCGTTCAACGACGCCCGCCGCGGCGCCGACGACTACATGCCGATGGAAGGCAAGTTCTCGCACTATCTGCAAGATCACTATTCATCCGCGCCGGTAGAACGCCAGGCGCTCGATGACGAATGCGAAGTCCTCGTCGTCGGCGCAGGCTTCGCCGGACTCTTGCTGTGGTATCGGCTCGCGCAGGCCGGATTCAAAGATGTGCGTTTCTGCGAAAAGGGCGGCGATGTCGGCGGCACTTGGTACTGGAATCGCTACCCCGGCATCGCGTGTGATGTCGAGTCCTACTCTTACTTGCCGCTTCTTGACGAGATGGGCTACTTCCCGACGAAGAAATTTGCCTCGGGTTTCGAGATTTTCGAATACTGTCAGAAAGTCGCTGAGAAATGCAGGTTCTACGACCGTTGCTTGTTCCACACCGAAATGACAAGTGCCAATTGGGATGCTGACCTCAAGCGCTGGCATGTGCGCACCAGCCGCGGCGATGCAATGCGCGCACGATTCCTCGTGCTCGCGAACGGCACGCTGACAACACCGCGGCTCGCCCGTATCCCAGGCATGGAGATATTTCAAGGGCAGTCCTTCCACACAGCTCGATGGGATTACGATGTGGACTTGAGTAACAAGCGTATCGGCATTATCGGCACCGGCGCGACGGCGGTGCAGGTCATCCCCGAGATCGCGAAGACCGCCGCGCATCTCTATGTGTTTCAACGCACGCCTTCGACCATTGACGTGCGTGACCAGCGCGACACAACACCAGAAGAAATCGAAGAATGGAAGCAGCAGCCAGGCTGGGCACGGCAACGGCGCCAACGCTTCGCACAGCTCATCGGACGCCGCGCGCTGCAAGCGAACGATGCCTTCTTGTCCGGCAAAGCGACACGACCAAAGCGACGACTGTATGGCGACGGGCCGCGCTTGAGCGCAGAGGAGCTGTTGCAGCGCGAACTCGAAACGAGCTTTCGCATCATGGAGCAGATCCGTGCGCGCGTCGATGCGGTCGTGCAAGACCCCAAGACCGCCGCCGCACTGAAACCCTACTACCCCTATGGCTGCAAGCGGCCGAATTTTCACGACGAGTATTTGCCAACGTTCAATCAGCCGAACGTGACACTCGTGGACGTCGCACCTCGCGGCGTGAAAGAGATCAACGAGCGCGGTGTTGTTCACGAAGGCAAGCAATACGAACTCGACATTCTGATCTACGCGACTGGATTTGAGTTCATGTCGCACGAATCCATGGCGCGCGTAGTCGATGCAAAAGGCCGAAGTCTTGCGGACAAATGGGCCGAGGAAGGCACGCGCACGTTTCTAGGCGTACACAGTCATGGCTTTCCAAACCTCTTCATCATCGCCGGACCGCAAGGCACCGGCGGAACGTTCAACTTCATCGACGCCATTGAAGATCACACCGAGTACGTCACCTCGCTGCTTGCCAAGATGCGCGAACTTGGCCGCTGCGTCGTCGATATTCGCCCGCAGGATGAAGCCCACTGGGCTCAGCTTTGTGCGCAGGCCGATCTCGCGACGGCGCCGCTTCGGGACTGCTTGACCAACTTCAACGGCTATGGCCGCGCCGCGCCCGGCTCACTTGGCTACTACGGCGGCAAGAAGGCATTGGCCAAGCTGCGCGCATGGGCCGAGGACAGCCTCGAACCCTATCGATTTTCTGACAGCACGATTGAATAGACCGTGGAAGAGTTCACGACCGACATTGAGCCAGCGCTCCGTATCGCTCGTGCAACCGATCTGCACTGAGACGACGAGGCGGATTTGGTCACCATTGGATTCGGCAGCGCCGCTGCGGTCGCGGGCATCGAAGTGCGAGAAAACGGCGGCACTGTGCTCGTTCTCTTATACGACGGTGCTAAGCTTGTCATGCTGAATACCTCCGATACAGCACTTGCGCCAGACCCCCTCGCTCGCCGAGAGCGCCTTAAGAAATTCCATCGTTCGCCTCGATTCACGGAACGATGTCTCATGCTTCGGATTTCCGGTCGGCGCAAGCGGGTCTAAGTGTGCCGAATTGCTGTCAGCAGAAGAACGTGAGCGGAGCAGCAGAATCGGACATATCGCCACTCGCAGGCGGTTCCTCGCTGCGCGCGCCGCGCTTCGTGTGCTGCTCGCAGATATGTTGGGGCAGCGTCCGCAAGAAGTGCAAATCCACATATCGCCAGCGGGAAAGCCGTTTCTGCCCGGCCATCCCGTGCATTTCAGTCTGAGCCATTCCGGCGATTGGGGCACCGTTGCCATCAGCACCTCGCGCGAAGTCGGCATCGACATTGAAGCGCCGCGCGAGCTTCGCCATCCCGCAGCGCTCGACCAAAGGCTGCCGAGCGTCCCCGGATTCAGCCTGCTTGAGCGCTGGACGCTTGCTGAATCGGCATTGAAATCGTTCGGCCTCGGCGTACATGCTCTTGGAAGCCTCATCCTCGTCCGCCACAGCGATGCCGAAACACTGTTCGCGCACGGCAAGGTGAAAACGCGCGCTCAGCGGCTACAATTCTTGCCTAGCCCGAAGCATATCGCAGCAGTCGCTGTGCGTTAACTTCACCTATACACGTCGAGCCCGTCTCATATCCACCATTTTGACTTTTCGGTCATAGACCACAAGCCCTGCCCGCTGATACATCGATATCGCAGACGGATGATCGAGCGTGCAGGTATGCAGCCACACGCGGCGGACACCCTGCCGCCAAGCTTTCCGCAATCCAAAGTCAAGCAGCCAAGTCCCGAGTCCGCGGCCAATAAACTCTGGCATCAGTCCGAAGTAGGCCACCTCGACATCGCCTTCCACGCGCCGGTCGAGCTCGACGTAGCCCGCTGGCGTACCGCGCACATACACCACATACACCTCGACCTTCGGGTCTTCAATGATGGCGAGCAGCGCGGCATCGCTCAATTCGCGGCGCTCGTACCAGTGCCAAGGTGCACCAACCGTGTCGTACAAAAAGCGATAGAAGCTCACGCTCGGCGGGTCGGCGCGAATGACGCCCGAGACATCGGACCGCGAGGCAAGCGGCGCGACTGCGCGTGGTCGCTCGCGGGATTCAAGAAACGTGACGGTGACCTCAACGAGTTCAGCTTCGCTGAGGTCCTCAAAATCCAATGTCCGCGACATCCTTCGGGATCAATGGGTAGTTGATGCCAGCCCACTTCTGTACGACGCGCACCACTTGGCAGGCGTAGCCGAACTCATTGTCGTACCAGCCATACAAAACCACCCGGTTGCCGTCCACAATCGATGCGCCGCCATCGACAATGACCGCGTGACGATTGCCAACAAAGTCCGAAGACACCACTTCTTCGGACTCGGTGAAGTCAAGCTGGCGCTGCAGGCTTGAATGCAGTGCGGCGTGGCGCAGGAACTCATTGACCTCATCGCGCGTTGTGTCCGTGTGCAAGGCAAGATTAAAGATTGCCAAGGATACGTTCGGCGTCGGCACGCGAATCGCGTTGCTTGTCAGTCTGCCTTTGAGTTCCGGCAGAAAATCAACCACAGCCTTCGACGCGCCTGTTTCAGTGATCACCAGATTGAGCGGCGCGGCGCGGCCACGTCGGTTCTTCTTGTGGAAGTTATCAATCAAATTCTGGTCGTTGGTGTAGGCGTGCACGGTTTCGATGTGGCCGTGGTCGATGCCGAACCGATCATGCATCGCGCGCAGCACCGGCACGATGGCATTGGTTGTGCACGAGGCCGCGCCGAGCACGCGCTCGTCTTGCGAGATGTCACTCGAATTGACGCCTGAGACGATATTGAGAACCCCGGCCTTGGCTGGCGCTGTCAAGATCACGCGCGACGCACCTTTCGAGTCGAGGTGGCGACCAAGACCATCAAGGTCACGCCAGACACCGGTATTGTCAATGACGATGGCGTTCGATATCCCGTGCGCCTCATAATCGACGTTCTCAGGCGCATCGGAATGAATGAGGCGAATGACATTGCCGTTGGCAATAATGCACTGATTTTCATCATCGATACGCAGCGTGCCAAGGAAGGCGCCATGCACGGAGTCGCGCCTGAAGAGCGCTGCGCGCTTGTGCAGGTCGTCATCGCCCTCCTTGCGCGTCACGATCGCGCGCAGGCGAAGCTGCTGCCCGCCGCCGGTCTTTTCGATCAAAAGCCGCGCGAGCAGACGCCCGATGCGTCCGAAACCGTACAAGACCACGTCCTGCGGCGATTCAATGGGCGGCACATGCCGACCAATGATTTCGGCGCATTCGTTCTCGACAAACTCGCTGAGCGAAATGCCTTCGCTCTTGCTATCGGCCATATAGCGTGCCGTGAGCTTGCCAATATCGATGTGCGACGGGCCGAGATCGAGCTTCGAAAGCGTATCGAGCATCGCAAAGCTTTCGAACTCGGAGAGTTCGTTGTGCGCCACCTGTCGCACATAGCGATGCGTCTTCATAAGCTGCATAACGCTGCAGTTGTGCAGGGCGCGCCCGTAGCAATAGCACACGACGTTGCGCCGATAGAGGGAGCCGATGATCGGAATCATCGCTTCGGCGAGGGCTTCGCGCTCCTTCCAGTCAGGAAAGTAATCTTCAAGCATTGGCAGGGTCATGCGGCGCTAGCGAAAACTCTGATTGATGGATTCGAGCGCACCGACACCAGGGCACAAGTCGTCTTCGTCAAGCGAGTTCAAGGGGGCATCAACCAAGTTCAGAATGTCGTGCGTGTTTTTCGCCTCGCTCTCGACGTACAGGAGGCCTGTCACCACTTCCCCTTCGCGCTGACGTTCGCCGAGATAGTTGATCGCTCGCAGTCGATCATGCGGATCGTAGTCTGCATGCACCTTGCGAAGTCGCAGACGCGCGCCGTCGGGCATGGTGATGTCCTCTAGCTGACCCGCTTCATAGTCAATGGTCATCTCGGCTTCCGAAGCGACATAATCAGCGCTCACGACTTCGCGCTGCATGTTGCGCATGTGCGCAAAGCTCTTGGTCGAGCCGCCGTGGTTGTTGAAGGCAACACAGGGTGAAATGACGTCAATGAACGAGAAGCCTCGGTGCATGAGTCCGGCTTTGATCAGCCCGACAAGCTGACGCTTATCGCCGGAGAAGCTCCGTGCGACAAAGGTCGCGCCGATTTGCATAGCCATGCTGACAATGTCAATCGGTTCATAGAGATTGGGCACGCCGCGCTTCGACGTTGAGCCGAGATCATTGGTGGCTGAGAACTGTCCTTTCGTCAGTCCGTAGGTGCCATTGTTATCAACAATATAGAGCATGTTGATTCGCCGCCGCACGATGTGCGCGAATTGACCGAGCCCGATCGACGCGCTATCGCCGTCGCCTGAAATGCCAAGGCAGTAGAGCTCCTTGTTGGCGAGGCTCGCCCCAGTGGCGACCGACGGCATGCGTCCGTGCACCGAGTTGAACCCGTGCGAATGTCCGAGGAAGTAGTTGGGTGTTTTTGATGAGCAGCCGATGCCGGAGATCTTTAAGAATTTGTGCGGCGGAAGGCCAAGTTCAGCGCACGCCGAAACGATCGCCGCGCTCACCGAGTCGTGTCCGCAGCCTGCGCACAGGGTTGAGACGCTGCCTTCGTAGTCGCGCCGCGTCAGGCCGAGCTCGTTCACCTTGAGCGACGGATGCCGGGCAACAGGTTTGGTCACGAATGTCATGAGAACTTCAACACTTGGGGGCGCATGCTCTCGCGCATCCGCTCTTCGAGCCACGAGAGAATCTGCTCGTAAATCTCGCCGGCGGAGATCGCAAGGCCGCCGTAGTAGAGGATCGAATGAAGGGAGTGGGAACCGACGCCGTGCTGCCCAAGCTCTGCGATCAGCAGTTGACGCATCTGGCCATCGCGATTCTGCTCGACGACGAACAGCGTCTCGTGCGCCGCGATAAAGCGCGCCACTTCATCGCCGAACGGCACGGCGCGAATGCGCATGGCATCGAGCTGAATGCCGTGTTCGGCGAGCAGTTCAAGTGCTTCACCCATCGCCGCGTCGGTCGAACCATAGTAGATCACGCCCATGTCATTGCCGCGCTCATCAATCTCAGCCTTGGGCACCACGGTCTTGGCGGTATCCCACTTGACGAGCAGCCGCTCCATATTGCGGATGTAGGCATCAGGGGCTTCGGTGTAGGTCGCGTGCTCGTCGCGCGATGTGCCGCGCGTGAAGAACGCGCCTTTTTCCGGGTGCGCACCCGGCAGCGTCCGATAGCCGATGCCATCGCCATCCACGTCAAGGTAGCGACTGAACTGATCCATGCGGTCAAGATCATCGGCTGAAAGCACCTTGCCGCGGTCATAGCGGCGGTTTGCATCCCATTCAAACGGCTCTGACAGGTGATCGTTCATGCCGAGGTCAAGATCGGAAAGCACCAGCACAGGCGTTTGCAGCCTGTCCGCCAAATCAAAGGCATCCGCTGCAAAGTCGAAGCACTCCTTGGGCGAGCTTGGCAGCAGCACGACATGCTTGGTATCGCCGTGCGACGCGTACACCGACAACAGGACATCGCTTTGCTGCGTGCGGGTCGGCATGCCGGTCGACGGCCCGGCGCGCTGAATATCAAAGAGCACGGCAGGTATTTCAGCGAAATAGGCAAGCCCTAGAAACTCGTTCATCAACGACACGCCCGGCCCGCTCGTGCAGGTAAAGGCGCGCGCGCCGTTCCATCCGGCGCCGATGACCATGCCGATCGCCGAAAGCTCGTCCTCAGCTTGCACGACGGCAGCCTTGATCTGTCCGGTTTGAAGGTCCTTGCGATGCTGCGCGGCGTACTTTTCGAACGCTTCGGCCATGGATGTCGAAGGCGTGATGGGATACCAAGCACACACGCTCGCGCCACCATAGAGCGCGCCGAGCGCCGCCGAGGTGTTGCCATCGACGATGATGCGATTGCCGACCTGATCACTTGGCCGCACACGAAAGCGCAAATGCTCGCCGAGATAGTCGCGCGCATAGGTGCTGCCGATGTCGAGCGCGTGGTAGTTCGGCGCGATGAGCGCGTCCTTGCCGCGATACTGATCGTCCACCATATGTTTCAAGACATCCATGTCGATTTCCAAGAGCTCGGCGAGCGCGCCAAGATAGACGATATTCTTGAAGAGCGCTCGCTGCTTCGGTTCAGCGAATTCATGCACGAGCAGGTTGGCGATGGGGATGCCAATGTGCCGAATGTCATTGCGTCTCGTGCGCAGCGTGCGCGCCATCGGCTTGCTGCTGTCAAACACCAGATAGCCGCCGGGCAACAAGGCATCCACATCTTGCACATAGGTTTCCGCATTCATGGCGACGACGATATCGGCGCCGTCGCGCCGGCCGAGATGACCGCGCTCGTTGACGCGCACTTCAAACCAAGTCGGCAAGCCTTGGATGTTGGAGGGGAAAATATTGCGGCCGGTCACCGGCACGCCCATGCGAAAGATGGCGTGCGCGAACATGCCGTTGGCGCTCGCCGAGCCTGATCCGTTGACATTCGCAAAGCGAATGACAAAGTCGTTATAGACAATGTCCTTGGGTTTGGCTGGCGGCTTCATCGTCCGCCCTTACTCCGCATAGCTGCCAAGCTGCGGCAGATGGAAGATCGACTTCTGCATGTCCCAGGCGTTTGTTGGACAGCGTTCGGCGCAGAGGCCGCAGTGCAAGCACAGGTCCTCGTCCTTGACCATGACGCGCGTTGTTGGCAGTGCTTCCGAGACGTACAAATCTTGCTCGTGGTTCTCAGCAGGTGCCATCAGCCGCGTGCGCAATTCGGCCTCTTCGCCATTGTCCACAAAGCTGATGCAGTCCATAGGGCAGATGTCCACGCAGGCATCGCATTCGATGCACAGCTGCTCGGTAAACACCGTCTGCACGTCGCAATTGAGGCAGCGCTGCGCCTCAAAATGGCCGAGGCGCGCATCAAAGCCAAGTTCGACTTCGACTTTGATGTTGGAGAGCGTCTTGTCGAGTTTGGAGTGCGGCACGAGGACACGCGTTGCGGGGTCGTGCTCGCTGTCGTAGCTCCATTCGTGCACGCCCATCTTCTGGCTGATGAGATTGACGCCGCGCGGCGGCCGGTCCTTCTTGAGATCCTTGCCTTGGCACATGAGATGAATGGAGATGGCCGCCTGATGGGCGTGCGCCGAGGCCCAGATGATGTTTTCTGGGCCGAACGCCGAGTCGCCGCCGAAGAACACCTTGGGATTGGTGGATTGAAAGGTGATTTCGTCGAGCACCGGGCAATCCCACTTGTCAAACTCGATGCCGAGATCTCGCTCGATCCACGGGCAGTGGTTTTCCTGACCGATGGCCATGAGCACATGGTCGGCTTCCATGAAGACATCCGATTCGCCGGTCGGGACGGATTTGAGGCGTCCATTTTCGTCTGGTACTTGTTCGATGCACGTGAACCAGATGCCCTTGAGCTGGCCGTTCTCATGCACGAACTCACGCGGCGGCCGGTTGTTGATGATTGGAATGCCTTCGAGCATGGCTTCTTCCTTCTCCCACTCGGACGCCTTCATCACGTCAAAGCCTGAGCGCACAACCACGTGCACGGACTCGGCGCCAAGGCGCTTCGACGTTCGGCAGCAGTCCATGGCCGTGTTGCCGCCACCCATCACAATGACCTTGCCTTGGATCGATGTGGTGTGCCCGAACGCGACGCTCGAAAGCCAGTCGATGCCGATGCTGATGTGCGCATCGGACTCGGCCCTGCCCGGAATATCAAGATCGCGTCCACGCGGCGCGCCGGTGCCAACGAAGTATGCATCGAACCCCATATCGAGCATGTCCTTCATGCTCGTGATCTCGTGCCCGAAATGACACTCGACACCCATATCGAGAATCAGATCGACTTCTTCCTCAAGCACGTCCGCTGGCAGACGAAAGGCCGGAATCTGCGTGCGCATCATGCCGCCGCCAGCCGGATCCTTCTCGAACATGTGTACTTCATAGCCAAGCGGCAGAAGATCGCGCGCGACAGCCAGCGATGCCGGCCCGGAGCCTAGGAGCGCGACCCGAAAGCCGTTTTTCTTCTTCGGCACGGGCGGCAGGTAGTCTGTGATGTCGCCCTTGTAGTCGGCGGCGACACGCTTCAAACGACAGATGGCGACGGGCTTTTCCTCGGTACGAACACGGCGGCACGCTGGCTCGCACGGACGATCGCAGGTGCGTCCGAGAATGCCAGGAAAAACGTTTGAATCCCAGTTGAGCATGTAGGCTTCGGTGTATCGCTCCGCCGCGATCAAGCGGATGTATTCAGGCACCGGCGTATGCGCAGGACACGCCCACTGGCAATCGACCACCTTGTGAAAGTAGTCGGGATTGTGAATGTTGGTCGGCTTCACGATCGCCCGATGTTCAATCGGCTAGATGGCAAGCACTTTACCCTCTCGCGTGCGCGCTTGTCTATGCGTCCGAGCGCGGTTTCTTTGCAGCGCGAGTGAGGCGCAAGTCGCATTGCACATCGAACATATGTCTGACACGTCTGCCCAAAATTCCGAAATGTCCCGAGCCGCTACATGTTGGTCATGGTGAATGCCGAGGGGATATACTGAGCAGCAACGCCCTCCGATGCTATTTTGTCCGTGACCGACGATGAACTGAAAGCGCTTGTAGCCGGACTTGCCGTCGCGCAGGACCGGACTGAAGCCCTCGTTGCCGAGATTGCCGCTCAACAGGCGAAGACCGACGCACAGCTGGCCGAGACCGACGCACAGCTCGCCAGGACCGACGCCCAGCTGGCCGGAACCGATGCCAAGCTGGATCGGCTGGCGGCGATGTACGGCGGCGTGGGCAACAACCAGGGCTTGGTAGCCGAGGAGTTCTACTACAACTCCCTCAAGGCCGACCCGGTGCTGGACGGGATGCGCTTCGACTTCGTGGACCGGAACGTCACCCGCAGCCGCGCCGGCCTGGAGGACGAGTTCGACCTCCTGCTGGTCAACGGCCGGGCGGTGTTCGTGGTGGAGGTCAAGTACAAGGCGCACGAGAAGGACCTCGGGCGCCTGCTGGGCGAGAAGGCGCCGAACTTCCGGCGTTTGTTCCCTGAGCACACCCGGCGCGGCCAGCGCTTCGCGCTGGCCGCGTTCCACATCCACGACGGGCTGAAGCGGGCGGCGCTGGAGCAGGGCGTGAGCGTCCTGCAGCGCAAGGGCGACGTGATCGAAACCCTCGCGGCCTGACACCCGGGGCGCGTGGCTGCGCCGCCGCTCTTACAAGCCTGCCCAAAACTCCGAAATATCTTGGGCCGCTACGCAGCTGTTCTTGTTTGCGCATCGACCGAGGCTTCGGCACGGTCCACATGACCGCTTCACGCGAAACGCCTGCCGCCGGTTGCCCTTCAATCGATCATCAAACAAGTGCGCCCAGAGGAAATGTGCCTTTTCGTGCAGGATGAGCCGGTGCATGTAGTCTTCGGGTTGCCCTTGAAAAGCGCTCTCCATGAACTCCACGTAATGCGATTGCGGCCAGGCAACGGCAGGCGCTTGCGGGTACAGCGGATGCCGCAAGCCATCGACGGTCTCAAGGCGAGGCACTGAATTGACGAACGCCGCAGAAGACACCGTCACGCTGCGGGTGCCGTCCTCGGCGACCTCGATTTCGATATCACCATCAATGAACGCATCTGTCATGTGCCATGCGCTCGCTGGCAGCATCTGATTCCAAGCAATGCTCTGCACTTTCTGCGGAATAGACTCCATGGTGGTCAGGAGACGAAATGCGTGTGCGCAGCCACGGGCACTACCCATAGCAATGCCAGCGAGAGGCACGACGCACGAACTTGCTTCAATTTCTGTCTCAAGGCGCTTTTGATCGCGTGACCAAGATCATACGCAATCTTGCCGCCAACATGAAGCCACATCGCTTAAGATTGCGCACATGCCGAAACTGATCACAGCCAGCGACCTCAGAGACATACTTCGACCAGGCGTGCGCATCGCTGTGCCGGGCGGCGTTGGCGAACCGACCGGCCTCATCGAGCTTCTCCGCGAGGCGCCGGAGGCAGCGGCAGGCGTCACCTTCTATCAATTTCCCTTAGCCGGCCTCAACCATTTCGACTATTCATCGCTCGACAACACCACGCGCATCTGCACGCCCTTCATGGCACCGCACCTGCGAGCCGCGGAAGAATCCGGGCGTCTCGAGTTCATCCCCGTCAGCATGAGACAGATGTATGACTATTTCGCGCGCGCGCCGCAGTTTGACTTGTGCCTCTTGCAGCTCGCGCCGCCGGATGCAAGCGACATGGCGAAGCACGGTTTCAGCTTCGATTTTATCGAGGCCATGGTCGGCAATTCAAAGCGGCTCTTGGCCGAGATCAACGCGCAGCTTCGCCCACCTGCGGGCGTGCCCGGAATCGCCATGGACGAAATCGATTACGCCGTGGAAACGTCGCACGCGATCATCGAAATGCCAGCACCGAAGATTGACGAAACGGCGCACGCCATTGGTCAACATGTGGCTGACTTTATTCCCGACGGCGCGTGCCTTCAGACGGGCATCGGTTCGATTCCTGCGGCAGTGCTCGCGGGCTTAAGCGAACACTCGGATCTCGGCATGCATTCGGGACTCATTGACGATGCCGGCATGGAACTCGTGCAACGGGGCAACCTGACCGGTCGCCAAAAGGCCATCGACCGAGGCCAGCACGTCGCGTGCATGGCGATTGGCAGCCAGAGTCTCTACGATTGGGTCGCAGACAATCGGCAAATCGTCCTGCGCGGCGCCAACTACACGCACGAAGCGCGCATCATTGCCGAACTCGACGATTTCTATTCGATCAATTCAGCTATCGAGATCGATCTCAGCGGCCAAGTGAACGCCGAATGGGTGGGTGGACGCCAGGTGTCGGGCACCGGCGGCTCGGTGGACTTCATGCGCGCCGCGACATTCTCGCGAGGCGGCAGGTCGATCATCGCGCTCGCAAGCACCGCGAAAGGCGGCGCACGCTCGCGCATCGTAAGGAAGTTCGCTGAAGGCACGCCGGTCACCGCGCTCAGGACTGATGTCGATACGATCGTCACCGAACACGGCGTGGCGGAGCTCAAAGGACAGTCTTTGCAAGCGCGACGCGAGCGGCTGATCGCGGTCGCCGCGCCTCAATTTCGGGACCAGCTTCAGGAAGATTCGCGCGCGACCAATTCTGCGCCTACATAGTCCTTGGCAAACGCATGCGCCGTGCGCCCGTTGCGGCTACCGCGCGCGAGCGCCCAGCGCAAGGCATCACCGCGCACTTCATCGCTCCACGCGAGGTCAAGACCATGCGCCCTCGCCAGCTGCGCGAACCAATGCTCGGCAATCACAAGATACTCGTCCTGCGGGAAGGGGTAGAACGAGAGCCAGATGCCGAACCTGTCTGAAAGCGACAGCGATTCTTCAATCGCTTCGCCCGGATGCACTTCGCCAGTATCCGAATGGCTTGACGCCAGATTATCGCTCATGCGCTCGGGCATCAAATGTCGGCGATTCGAGGTGGCATAGATGAGCATGTTCTCCGATGCCGTAAACACCGAGCCCTCGAGCGCACTCTTGAGTTCCCGGTAGGCATCGTCGCCAAGGTCGAATGAGAGGTCATCGCACATCACGAGAAAGCGGTACGGCAAGTCTCTGAGCTTGGCCGTGAGATCGGCTAAGCTGCCGAGTGCGGCTTTTTCGACCTGCACAAGACGCAGCCCGTCTTCGCTGAACGCGTTCAAGAGCGCATGAATCAGAGACGACTTGCCGGCACCGCGCGCGCCAGTCAAGAGCGCATTGTTGGCGGGCGCACCCATGACGAACTGCTTGGTATTGCGCAGAAGCACTGATTTTTGCCGGTCGATGCATTTGAGGTCATCAAGCGTGATGCGGGCGAGTTCGCCATAGGCGCGAAGATAGCCGCCGGAGAGGGCATTCGACCACAAGGCGGCGCGCTCCCGCGACCAATCCACGGAGTCTTCGGGCAGCAGGATAAGCGCCCGCTGAGCCAGACGTTGTATGGGTGCATCGCTCACAGACGGCTCCGCTCGATATGCACGATTTCACCGTCCACGCGCTCAAGAATGCTGCGTTCTACAACGTCAAAGGACTGCTCGACCAGAGCACTCGTCAACGCGCCGCAAACAAAGCTCCACTCGGCGGTCTGCAGATCGTTCTGATAGCCGCTCTCACACACAGCCAAGTTGGGCGCGGCCGAGAGCTTTGACATCACGCCCCGTACCCGGCGGCGCTTTTCTTTGAGCGAAGCGCAGCCGTGCAAGCGAAGCGTGACGACGAGAAGCGAAATATGCATGACCCAAGCATCTTACCGAATGCCAAGACGAGAGAGAATCCTGTAGGCTTAGGGCCCATGAGCCAAGGCCTCGGTCAATTTGAGCTACTTGCCACGAAACGGCTCGCACCGCTCTTCACGACGCAGTTCTTCGGCGCCCTCAACGACAACCTGTTCCGCTCGGCGATGGGCGTCATCATTGTCTACGGCGGACTGATTGCGAGCGAGGACACCAACTTCTTCGTCAACGCCGCCGCCGCCCTCTTCATGCTGCCTTTTTTCCTGTTCTCGGCGACCGCGGGACGCTTGGCCGACAAGTACGAGAAAGCCAAGCTCGTGCGCATGATCAAAGTTGCCGAAATTATAGTCGCCGCGCTCGCTGGCCTTGCGCTCTTCACGCAAAGCGTGCCGATGATGCTGACGGTGCTGTTCTTGCTCGGCACGCAGTCTGCCTTCTTCGGTCCGCTCAAATACTCGATCTTGCCGCAGCATTTGCATGAATCCGAGCTGGTCGGCGGCAACGCGATGGTCGCCATGGGTACGTTCGTCGCCATTCTGCTCGGCACGCTGATCGGCACGGCGGTCGGCGGCGGCCGATTCGATTCAGCCTACGGCGTGTTGTTTGCAATGATTCTCGCGGCTGCCTTCGTTGGCTATGTGGCGAGTCGCAGGATTCCCGCCGCCGAGCCGACCGGCACGGTCACCGGCACCATGCTCAACCCCGTCAAAGACACGCTGGAGATCATCCGCCTGGCGGCAGCGCGAAAGCCCATTTTCCTCTCTATCCTCGGCGTTTCCTGGTTCTGGCTCTTGGGCGGCCTCTATATCGCGCAGATTCCGAATCTCACCAAGGTGCACCTCTACGGCGATCAAACCGTGGTGACGCTCTTGCTCGGCTTCTTCACGCTCTCGATTGCGGCGGGGTCGCTGCTCTGCGAGTGGCTCTCCGGCCGCAAGATCGAAATCGGCCTCGTGCCGTTCGGCGCGCTCGGATTGAGCATTGCAGGAATCGATGTGTACTTCGCCATCAATGCGCTTGACCCGGTCGCGACGCGCGGCGCAATGGACTTTCTTGCAGCGGACGGCACGCCAAGACTACTCGTTGACATCTTCCTGCTCGGCGTGTTCGCCGCCTTCTACGAAGTGCCGCTCTACGCCTCTATTCAGGCACGCACACCGGAGGCGACAAGAGCGCGCGTGATCGCTGCGACCAACATCATCAATTCGTTCTTCATGGTCTCGGGGTCTCTCTGCGCCATTCTCTGGCTGAGCGTACTCGGGCTGTCCATCCCGTCGCTGCTGCTTTCCCTCGCCATCGGCACACTCCTGGTCGCAGGCTTTATCTTCGGTCAAGTGCCCGAGTTCGCGATGCGCTTTCTTATCTGGACGCTGACGCACACCATGTATCGCGTCACCCATGAATCGCTCGACCGCATCCCGGAAAAAGGCGCGGCGCTGCTTGTCTGCAATCATGTGAGCTATGTTGATGCGCTCATCATCGGCGGCTCGGTGCCGCGGCCGGTTCGCTTCATCATGCTTGGTCGCATATTCGACATCCCGGTGCTGAACTTCGTGTTTCGCACCGGCCGCGCCATCCCCATCGAGTCGCCGCGCGTCAACAACGACGTCTACGAGCGAGCAATCGAAGAGATACGCGAGGGACTTGAATCGGGCGATCTGCTATGCATTTTCCCTGAAGGCAAGCTCACGACCGACGGCCGTGTTGACACCTTCAAGCGCGGCGTCGAGGGCATTCTCGCCAGCACCCCCGTGCCAACCGTGCCGCTCGCACTGCAAGGTCTTTGGGGCAGTTTCTTTAGCCACAAGGGCGGCACCTTCAAGAACACCGGGCGCATCTGGAGCCGCGTCAAAATCGTCGCCGGAGAAGCGCTTGACCCAGAAGGGCTGAGCGCCGAGACGCTGCGCGCGCACGTCGCTCGCTTGCGCGGCGACCACGCCTGACCCACACTGAAGTCCCTTTGCAGACAAAAGAGAACGAATGCTGCTCAAAGACAAGGAATGACGCCGCCAGCACGCGCCAGATGGCCTCCCGAAGGGCGTTTCACGTGGTCGTGGAGTCGATTTCCTTGGTTTTCCCGTTCAGGCGCGTGCCAGCGAACCGCTCTTGGTCCGGCGGCAAGTGAAGCGCTGAGCGCAGTGGACTTGATCAGAGGTTCCCTTAAGCGCTGCGTGGCTAATAGCCTTCCGCACCGTCCTCTTCAAGCGACCCGTCAGGCCGTGGAATTGCCAGCACAATCAGGTTGCCGACAACAATGCCGCCGATCATCGTATAGAGCATCGGCTTCAAGGTGCCGTCATGCAGAACGCCAGACAAGGCACCAAGCAACCCTCCCATGAGGAACATGCTGATGCCCATAAGCGATGAAGCGCTGCCGACCAAGCGTTTGAAGCGCGTCAGGTAGAGGCCGGATACCGCCGGCCCGATCAGGCCGTTGACGCCCATGGCCAGGGCAAGCACGGGCGTGAACAACAGCACCGGAATTTCATCTGCGCCGAAGACAAGTGCTGCGAGCGCGGTGAAAAATAGTAGTTGAACCCCGCGACCGATACGAAAAAGCAGCGCAGGCGGCAATCGCCGAATCAGGCGCGAAGCGAGCACGGTGAAACACAGCATCGACACGACATTGGCGCCAAAGTAGAACGGGAACATCGCCTCGCCAACTTCAAAATACTCAAGGTAGATGAACGACGAATTGGTGATGAACACAAACATCAGACATGAAATGCATGCGTTGCCGAGGATGTACATAAGCGGCACGGGTCGGCCTTGAATGCGTCTGGTGATCACCGCAAGGTACTGCGGCAGAATGCCGCGCCAGCGAATGTGCCGCCCGGGATTCGGCGCCGTTTCTGGAATTCGGCTGAATGCAATCAGCGCGAACACGCCGTAGAGCCCGAGAAACACAAAGATCGACTCCCAGCCCAATGGCAGCAGCAAGCTGCCAATCATCGGCGCCAGGAGTGGCGCAATCAGCATGACCATGAAGACGATTGGGAACTTGCGCACGGCTTCGCGCGCAGGATAGGCGTCGCGCACCATGGGCATGCACACAACGGCGCAGAGACCACCGCCAACAGCCTGCACGAAGCGAAGTGCCTGCACATGTTCGATGCGCGTCGAAAAAACGATGATGAGGGTGGTGATGATGAATACCACAAGGCCGAACGTCGCCACGCGCTTGCGGCCAATCTGATCTGAAATCGGCCCGCCGATGAGCTGACCAAGCGCAAAGCCCACAAGATAGAGGCTCAAGGTGTGATTAACTTCAACGATGCCGACGCCGAAGTCCAAGGCCATCGTCGGCATGGCGGGCAGATAGGCGTCGATGGCGATTGGGGAGATCGCCACCATGGCGGCGACGAGCAGCAGGAATCCGCGTGGCAGATTGGTGGCGTTGCCGCCCGTGGGTTGATTCATGGAATCTTGGCCACGAGATCCGCGACGCGCAGCTCACCCTCCCGTGTTTGACCGCCGAGTTCGAGGAATTTTTTCATGGCGCTCCGCGCTTCGTCGCTGCGCAAGGCACGCTGAAAGAGATAGGCCTCCTCTCTTAAGCCTTCGGACAGCGGCAGTTCGGCGTTGTTCACGGATTCCTTGGCAAGACGCACGGCATCGACCGGAAACGAAGCCACGCGAGCAGCGAGGGCATCCACGAACGGCGCGATGTCGTCGCTATCGAACACGCGATTCAGATAGCCCCAGCGCTCGGCTGTTTCGGCATCAAGGTCAACACCGCCCACAATGATCTCAAGCGCCCGCGCTCGGCCCACGAGCCGTGGCAAGCGCTGGGTACCTGTACCGCCGGGAATAATGCCGATCGGCACTTCCATCTGATTGATCATGGTCTTGCCCTTGACGCCGTAGCGCAGGTCGCAACTGAGCGCAAGCTCGCTGCCGCCGCCGCCCGCGCGCCCTTCGAGCTGCGCAATGGTGAGCTTGTCCATGGTTCGAAAACGCTCGCACATCTGATGAAACGGATTGAGGGTGTCGTCGCGCGCCGGTGCCGCATTGGTCGGGAAGTCGAGAATCAGCCCGACATCAAAGTGTGCGATGAAAAACTCTGGATTGGCGCTTTTCAGCACCACCACGGACAAATCTGGATCTGCTTCGAGCGTCGCCGAGAGCTTCAACAAGTCAACGTAGAGCGCCTGATCCATGAGATTGATTGGAGGATTGTCAATCGTCACCTGCGCGACGCGCCCCGAGACATCCACTTGAAGTGTGTCGAATTCGTATGTCATGTCCACACTGGCTCAACGCCTGTGAGTTCTGCCGAGACCTCCCACAGCTTTTGCGCCTCTGCCTCGTTGTGGGCGTTCGCGCCCGTTCTGCGAAGAATCGGCGCGCCGGCAATCTCTAACATGCCGCCCGGTCCGAAATAATCGCCGCCCTCGGCACTCGGGTCGGTCGCCGCTCGCAACGTCGGCAACGCACCGCCTTCAAGCGTGTTGACGACGAGCATTGCGATCGGGCGCACGAGCGTCCGTACTATCTGGGGAATGTCCCTGCCAAGTTCCGTCCATACGCCACCCGGATGGCAGGCAAGTGAGATGGTGTGCGCGTTGCTTGCGCGCAAGCGACGTTCAAGTTCAAAAGTGAACAGCAGATTGGCGAGCTTGCTCATGGCATAACGAGTGAACCCCGAATATGACTGCTCGGCGTGCAGGTCTGCCCAGTTCATGGCAGCCCGCCTGTGCACATGGCTTCCGACCGCCACAATTCTCGCATTCTTTGAAGCTTCGAGCTTCTGAATCAAGCGGGCGACAAGCGCAAAGTGACCAAGGTGGTTGATCCCGAAATGCGATTCGAACCCGTCCTTGGTGAGCGTGCGCGTGGTCGCGGCGACGCCAGCATTGTTAATGAGACAGTCAAGCCTCGGCTCTTCCAAGACCAGTTCAGCCGCTGTATTGACCGATGCGAGGTCGCCAAGGTCGAGTGGCACAAGACGAAGGTCGGCATCGACGGTGCGTTCTCGTATTCGCTTGCACGCCGCTTCTCCGCGCGCCAATGAGCGGCAGCCGAGCAACACCCTCGCGCCGCGAGACGCGAGGGCGGCCGCGGTTTCGAAGCCGATGCCGGCATTCGCGCCCGTCACCAAGAAAGTGCGCCCTGCCTGTGACGGCACGTCCGCGAGCGAATATGATTTCTGCGATGTCAATGACGCTCCTGATGTGACCGCTGCCGAGCAGCATTGTTGGTCTTCTCGGCTGGCAATTGCAATTACGCTTGTGAATTTTGCTGCGCACGCAAGACGCCCTGCGCATAGAGGGCGTCGAAATTGATCGGCGCAAGCTTCAAGGGCGGGAACCCGCCGCGCAGCGCAAGACTGTCGATCGTCTCACGCACGTAGGGAAAGAGCGTCGTCAGGCAGAAGGTGCCCATGACCTGATGAATCTGCTGCTCGGCGAATCCATCGAATGAAAAGATGCCAGCTTGCTGCACTTCAATGATAAATGCGATCTGTCCGTCTTTGGCCTTGCCTTCGATGCGCGTGTTGAGAATGACCTCATAGCGAGGGCTGCCAAGCGGCTTGGTTGAGGCATTGAAATCAACCTGCAGCCTCGGCTCCAAGGATTCGCCGAATACCTGAGGCGACATAGGCGATTCGAACGAGGCATCTTTCAGATAGATATGCTCAAGCCGCACTTCGGGCGTCAAGGTCTGCCCTTCGACTTGATTGTCATCGTCGGCCATGTCGTGCGTCGCTCATACGAAGGTGGGGCAGTGTATACGCTTCTTGTCGACAAAGAAAATTGACAATTGCCCCTTCGCCCATGGTTGTAATACACTTCGTGATACATTCATTCGCCCAAGATCGTCAACCCCCAATGAGCACCCGCACGGTCAGATTAGACGATGAAGGAGAACAGCGACTCGCCGATTTGCGCGAGCGCACTGGCTTCTCGATCTCAGATGTGTTCAAGAACGCGCTCGAACACTACACGAAGGTCGCGCCGTCAAAGCGACAGAAGACGTCGTATGAAATTTACTGCGAGCTTGACATTGGCGCAGGGAGCGGCAATTCGGATGGTTCAGTAAACGTAAAGACGAAAGTCGCTGAAATCATACGCAAGAAGCACGGACGGTGATTTTGACCGACGCTGGTCCGCTCGTTGCACTGTTCGACCGCTCGGACAGCTATCACGAATCGACATCCGCTACTCTTCGGCGAATATCAGAACCGCTCGCATCCACTTTACCGGCGCTTACCGAAGCATTCTACTTGCTCGGCGCTGGCAGCTCTCGCACTTCGGCGCTCACGGACTTTGTCAGTAATGACGGGCTTCGAGTGCTTTTTCTCGATCCTCCTCGACTCTCTCGCGCATTCGAACTCATGCAGGAATACGCCGATTTGCCGATGGATTTCGCCGATGCCACGCTCGTCAGCATGGCCGAGAGTCTTGGAACGCAGAAAGTCTTCACCCTTGACCGTGGCGATTTCTCGGTGTACCGCATCAAAAAAGGCTATCGCCACCTACCCTTTGAAGTGATCGGCTAAGGAACCTCTGATTAAGTCTGCAAAGCTCAGAGGCCATCTGGCGTGCGCTGGCAAGGAGTGACGAAGCAGCGTGGCAGGCCCCACGTAATGAGGAATGACGCCGCCAGCACGCGCCAGATGGCCTCCCGAAGGGCGTTTCACGTGGTCGTGGAGTCGATTTCCTTGGTTTTCCCGTTCAGGCGCGTGCCAGCGAACCGCTCTTGGTCCGGCGGCAAGTGAAGCGCTGAGCGCAGTGGACTTGATCAGAGGTTCCCTAATGCCCTCCAAACCCAGCGCGCAGCGCTGACAGCACGCGGTTGGCCATGCTCGATGCCCGCTGTGATGCGAAGCGTGCGTACATGGCGGCGGCGAGTGCCGGCGTCGGTGTCGCCAACTCCAGTGCTGCTTGCATGGCCCAGCGGCCTTCGCCCGAATCCGCGACCTTGTGCGAAAAGTCACGAAGCTCGCCGTCGTCCGCCAGCGCCTCGGCAGCGAGATCAAGCAGCCACGAAGGAATAACGCTGCCACGCCGCCAGAGCTCGGCGATTTCGCCCACATCCAATTCCAAACGGCGCTCTTCGGGCAGGCTCGAATCGCCGCGCGCGTGCATCAGCTCGAAGCCTTCGGCATAGGCCTGCATCATTCCGTATTCAATCGCATTGTGCACCATCTTGACAAAGTGCCCGGCACCAGCGCCGCCGCAATGAAGGTAGCCCATCTCTGCTGTCGAGGCAGCATCAGACTTGGGGCCCGCACGCGGGGTCTCGCCTTGACCAGGTGCCAAGGCTTCGAACACGCGGGTCATTGACACCGCTGCCTGCTTCGAGCCTCCGATCATCAGGCAGTAGCCGCGATCAAGCCCAAGCACGCCGCCGCTCACACCAACATCGAGATAGTCGATGCCGCGCACGCTCAGCATCTCGCGCCGCGACCAGTCCTCCTGCCAGTGCGAGTTGCCGCCGTCAACCACCACGTCGCCCGGTTCGAGGATCAACGACAACTGCGAAATCGTCTCGCGTGTCACTTCGCCAGCCGGCAGCATCAGCCACACGGCGCGCGGCGGCGCGAGCAGCCGAGCCACCTCACTCAAGTCGGCCGCTGGCCTTGCGCCAGCTTCTCGAAGCGCCTCGCGAGCCATCTCGTCACGGTCGTAGACCACACAGTCGATGCCAGCGCCAAGTAGTCGTTGCACCATATTGCCACCCATGCGGCCAAGACCAAGCATGGCAATCGAGTCGTGCATGAAGAGGTTCCCATTGAAAGCGAACGCCGATTCTCGCACATGGCTTTGACAACACTCTCGGAAATGGTGGTATATTGCGCCGCATGTCGCGTTGATGACTCTTGGCAGCAGCCTTCCATGTGAGTCCGGCGCACACTGCCAATCACCCTTTTCGCGCGTTCGCACCCTTCCCTGCCCATGCCTTGCGCGAAATGGCGAATCCTTGAATTGCTCGTTTTGATGGACACCCCCGAAGATGAACCTTGCAGACCTGAAGCGTCAACCTGTGACCAACCTTGTCGAACTCGCGAAGGACCTCGGCCTAGAGAACCTCGCGCGATCCAGAAAGCAAGAGGTGATTGCCGCCATCTTGCGCCGCCAGACGAAAAACGGTGAAGAGATCGTCGCCGAGGGCACGCTCGAAATCATGAACGAAGGCTACGGCTTTATTCGATCTCCAGATAGCTCCTATCTCGCTGGCCCCGATGATGTCTATGTCAGCCCGAGCCAAATTCGACGCTTTGGACTGCGCACCGGTGACAGCCTCTCCGGCAAGATTCGCCCGCCGAAGAACGGCGAACGCTACTTCGCGCTTCTACAGGTGGACGATATCAACGGCGACGAGCCTACCGCGCGCAAGGATCTCGTGCTGTTTGAAAACCTCACCCCGCTATTCCCGGACGAGCGACTCGTGCTTGAGCGCGGCAATGGCAGCACTGAAGACATCGCGGCACGTATCGTGGATCTGGTCGCGCCCATCGGCAAAGGGCAGCGTGGTCTCATCGTCTCGCCGCCAAAAGCCGGCAAGACGCTCATGCTGCAGAACATCGCGCAGTCCATCACGGCCAACAACCCGGAAGTTTCCTTGATCGTCCTGCTCATCGACGAGCGACCCGAAGAGGTCACCGAGATGCAGCGCTCGGTGCGCGGCGAGGTCGTTGCCAGCACCTTCGACGAAAACGCCTCGCGCCATGTGCAGGTGGCGGACATGGTCATCGAAAAAGCCCGGCGCCTCGTTGAACATCGCAAGGATGTCGTCATCCTCTTGGATTCCATCACCCGCCTTGCACGCGCCTACAACACGGTACAGCCTTCGACGGGGCGGGTACTCACCGGCGGCGTGGATGCCAACGCGCTAGAGCATCCGAAACGCTTCTTCGGCGCCGCGCGCAATATCGAAGAAGGGGGCAGCCTGACGATCATTGCGACAGCCCTCATTGACACAGGCTCACGCATGGACGAGGTGATCTATGAAGAATTCAAAGGCACAGGCAATCAGGAACTGCATTTGGAGCGCAAGATCGCCGAAAAACGAGTCTACCCCGCGATTAACATTCGCAGATCCGGCACGCGCCGGGAGGAACGGCTGCTGACCGACGGCGACTATGGCCGCGTTGTCCTCTTGCGACGCATCCTGCATGACATGGAGGATCTCGCCGGTATCGAGTGGCTGATTGACAAGCTCAAGGGCGTGAAGACCAACGAGGAATTGTTTACAGCCATGCGCAGCGGGCGCTAGGAGCCTGCGCCGTAGAAATTCACGATAGCGAAAATTCGATCCCGCCGCCCGTTTGGAGGGTCGATTGAGGATAATATCGGGCTATATTTGACGAAATCGAGCGTTCAAACGGGCGAGTGGGAGCGGATTTGCAGCCGCGAATTTCTACGGCGCAGGCTCCTAGGGAAGGTCTTGTCTGATTGAATTATGCTGTGGGCGCCCC
>JAPOTJ010000056.1 GCA_026709225.1 Gammaproteobacteria bacterium
GCGCCTTGCCACAGCCCTTCTCCTGCGCGCTGAATCCACACTTATTTATGGGACAGGACACTAGGCGCCTGCGCCGTAGGAAATTCACGGCTGCAAATCCGCTCCCACTCGCCCATTTGAACATTTGACCTCGTTCGATTCGATTTCGTCAAATATGACTCTATATTGTCCTCAACCGACTGTCCAAACGGGCGGTGGGATCGAATTTTCGCTTGACTGACTTACCACGGCGTGGGCTGAGAGTGCTCCGGTTCGGGGCGTGAAGGGATAGAATGCTCGCGAGTTGCACCGAATTGGCTCTCTCAAGTTGGTGTGAAAATTGCTTACCAAACTACCACTCAAGATGCCGCAGCCTTGAACGCGCCAGTCAAAATCCGTTTGCCGAGTGGGATGTTCGCCGAGAATGTGATCGATCAGATGAGGACGCCTTTGATCGTTCTCGAAGAGCGCTTGAATGTTGTCTTTGTCAATCAAGCGGCTGAACAACTGATCGGCAACTCTCGCCAGCATATCTGTGGACAGCCGCTGCTCGACTGGATTCAGGTCGACGGCGCGTGCCTCAGATCAGAATTCGAGCAGGTGCTGCGCGGCGATTCGCTGTTTCATCGGCGTGCGAACCTGAGCATCACGGGCGCCAACGCGCTCGTCAGCGACTACTCGATCACCAGCTATGAGCAGGTCGACGGACTCTATCTGCTGCTGGAGATTCTCCCGCTAGACCGATTTGCGCGTATTGAGCGCAGCAACGAACGGCACAGTCGCACCGAACAAATGCACGAGCTCGCGCGTGGCGTGGCGCACGAAATCAAGAACCCGCTCGGCGGTATCCTCGGCGCGGCGCAGCTGCTTGAGCACGACCTTGTGTGCGGCGAGCAACGCGACTACACGGGCATCATCTTGGGCGAGGTGCAGCGCCTTGGGCGCATGGTCGATCAGATGCTGCTGCCGGGAAGCCTGCCGACCTTGGGCGATACCAACATCCATGAGGTCTTGGAGCACAGCATTCGCGTGCTTGGACTCACCGAACACGACGGCGTGGACTTCAAGCGCGATTACGACCCGAGCCTGCCCGACATTCAAGCCGATCGCGAAATGCTCATTCAAGCGGTGCTCAATATCCTTCGCAATGCTATGCAGGCGGTGCGCGGTGTGCCCTCGCCCAATATCTGCGTCAAAACCTCAGTGACGTCGAAGCTCACCATTGATTCACTTATGCACAGGCAGGTCTTGAGCATTCATATTCGCGACAACGGCTGCGGTGTGCCGATTGAGCTCAACGAAACCCTGTTCGTGCCGCTCATCAAGGGGCCGAGCGGCGGCACCGGTCTCGGCCTCTCCCTGGCGCATCATATCGTGTCAATTCACGGCGGCATGATCGAATTCGTGAGCGAATTCGGCGACACCTGCTTTTCGATTCACCTGCCCATCGAACGCGAGTCGTCATCATGAGCCGAGAAAGCGTGTGGATTGTCGAGGATGATGTTTCTATTCGCAGGGTGCTTGACCGCGCCATGTCGAGGGAGCACCTTACGACGCGCATCTTCTCGAATGCCGAATCAGCCTTGGGCGCTTTGGAAGCCGATGTGCCCGATGTGATCTTGAGCGACTTGCGATTGCCGGGCATGGATGGTCAGCGCATGCTGCGCGAAGCGCACAAACTCTATCCCGACCTGCCAGTGGTCATTATGACCGCCTACTCGGACTTGAAGAGCGCGGTCACATCCTACCAGTCGGGAGCCTTTGAGTACCTGCCGAAGCCGTTTGATCTTGACAAGGCGGTAGCGACCGTCCGCCGTGCCATTGAGCTTGGCAAGGGCACCAAGCGCGAAGCAGAGCCTGCCATCGCGCCATCAGCAGAAACAGATGCCTCGCGGGTCGGCATCATTGGGCAAGCACCCGCCATGCAGCAGGTGTTCCGCGCCATCGGGCGGCTTTCGCATTCAACTGTCACAGTGCTTATCACCGGAGAATCCGGCACTGGTAAGGAACTCGTCGCACGCGCCCTGCACACCTATAGCCCGCGCTCTGGAGGGCCGTTCATCGCGCTCAACATGGCGGCGATTCCCAAGGAGCTGGTCGAAGCCGAACTCTTCGGGCACGAACGTGGCGCCTTTACTGGCGCAAGCCAGAAGCGGGTCGGACGATTCGAGCAGGCCGATGGCGGCACGCTGTTTTTGGATGAGATCGGCGATATGCAGGCCGAAAGCCAGACGCGGCTGCTTCGTGTGCTCTCTGAAGGCGAATTTCATCGCGTTGGCGGCAGCGACCCCATCAAGGTCAATCTGCGCGTCATCGCTGCAAGCCATCAGGACTTGCAGCGCCTCGTGGAGACCGGGCAGTTCCGCGAGGACCTGTTTCATCGCTTGAACGTCATTCGTCTGCATCTGCCGCGGCTCGCCGAGCGCGCTGATGATATTCCGGAGCTCGCACGGTATTTCCTGCGCAAGGCGGCAGATGAACTCGATGTCGAAGCCAAGACACTGACCGATGATACCGCCCGCTATCTCAAGTCGTGTCAATGGAGCGGCAATGTCCGGCAACTGGAGAATCTGTGTAGTTGGCTCACTGTCATGGCTACTGGTCGAGAGATTCATGTCCAAGACCTACCGCCGGAGATGCAGGGCGAGGAGGATATGCGCGAAACGACCACGACTTGGGAGCGTGCGTTGTGCGACTGGTTGCAAAATCGCATGTCGAGCGCCGATACAAGCTCGGAGAGCGGCGTGCTCGACGAGGCCACACCTATGTTTGAGCGTGCCGTGATCGAAACAGCGCTCGTCCACACAGGTGGGCGCCGCGGCCAGGCCGCCAAGGTGCTCGGCTGGGGCCGCAATACCCTGACGCGCAAAATTCAGGAACTCGGCATGACCGAGCCGCCGGAGGAAGACGAATCGAAGTGAAGTCGAAGGGACGCTACTTTCATATCGCTCTCCATGCGCCCGAGATTCCTCCCAACACCGGCGCGATCATAAGATTGTGCGCGAACAGCGGCGCGCAATTGCATCTGATCGAGCCATTGGGATTTGACTTGTCCGACACATCGCTCAAACGCGCTGGCCTCGACTATCACGACCTTGTGCATGTTGAGGTGCACAAGGATTTGGCAGCGTGTCTCGAAACGCTTGAAGGTGCGCGCGTATTCGTATTTTCCAAGCGCTGCCGTCGCGTGTATGCGGAGGTCGGGTTCAAATTCGGCGACGTGCTGCTCTTTGGCAGCGAGTCCGCCGGCCTGCCGGACGACGTATTGACAAGCGTTCCTGAAGACCGTCGTCTGCTGATTCCGATGGTCGCAGGTCGCAGCCTCAATCTCGCCAACGCAGTGAGTGTGGCTGTGTATGAGGCTTGGCGGCAGCAGGGGTTTGCGTGTTAGGCGGTTTCAGTTTTTAAGGACGCTCAGGGCTTCACCCCAACCAAAACGCAATTTGGCGTTGCCTGCCACGCGCACGCGGCATCGAAGCCCGCTTCGCGCATTGCGGCAAGCTCGACCTCAAGCGGGAAGTAGGTGTCCTCTGCCGCCCATTCGGCGAAGTGTTCGAAGGCGCGTGCTCGGTCGATGCCGTGCGCAACCAAGTGATCCGCCCAGACCTCGTAGGTGGCTCGGCGTTCGCCCTCTTGGTCGCTGACGGTGACATCGGCGTTGGCGAATACGCCGCCCGGCCGCAGCGCCGCGAACAGCCGCCGATACAGCGCGCGCTTCTCATCAAGGCTCGGTACATGATGCAGGGCAAGCGATGCTGTGATGCCGTCGCATTCGGGAAGCGGATCGAAGAAGCTCGCCTCGGATAAGCTGACGCGCGTCCCGAACTCGTGCAGTCTTGCCTTGGCGCGTTCGAGCATCTCGATATCGAGGTCGATAGCGGTCAGGTGTTTGACATTGCTGTGCTTTAAGACTTCAGCGGACAGCGCACCCGTGCCCGCACCGAGGTCGAGCACAAGCGAGGGCGCAATGCCCGCCACGGCTTCGGCAGCCTTGGCAAGGCCCGTCTCGTAGCCGGGAATGAACTTGCGGATGCTCTCATCGTAGCTGTCGAGCGCGAGGCGCAGGTGCGAGCGCACGGAATGCGTGTCTGCGGCCGCGCTCACGAAAGGGCGCTCAGGATTTCTTGACAACGGGCAGGTTTTGCGCGCGCCACTCCGTCATGCCGCCGTTAAGACGCCTGACATCGGTAAAGCCGTTCTTGCGCAACGTGACGCCAGCGGCACTCGAATGCTGTCCCATCTTGCACGCAAGAACGACGGGCTTCTCCTTGTGCTTGACCAATTGATTGAGCCCGCCAGCGAGTTTTGCATGGGGAATATTGAGCGCGCCGGAAATATGGCCAGCGCTATATTCCTTGGGGTCGCGCAGGTCCACGACCGCAGCCCCTTCCTGATTGACGAGGTTGACAAGCTGCTGCGGCGACAGCGAAGCACCGCCGCGCGCAATTTCATTGCGCACAAACAGCACGAGGAGAATCACAAACCCGCCCACGAGAATGGGGTGATTGCTCACGAATTCAATGAGTTGGTCAAACACAGCCGGTTCCTTTCGCAAGCGGGGATTATACTGACCGGAAAGGTAGCGAGCGATGCATCAGCGTAGAATGCGCGGCAGACACTCATTCGGTCGATTGATGCCTCCGCGCTCCCGCACGCCCACAAGAAGGATAGCGACAAACCGCGATCATCGCGCACTGCCCGCGTACACCGTTTCCGAAGCGGCTCATTATCTCAACGTTCCCGCAACGACTCTAGGCAGTTGGGTGGCTGGCAGTGCGCCATTGACTTGTATGCCGACAAGTGCGGCGAGGCTGTTGTCGTTCTTCAATCTTGCGGAGCTTCATGTGATTGCGGCGGTTCGACGTACGCACGGCGTAAGAATGCCGCAGTTGCGCAGCGCGATTGATTACTTGAGGGATTTGGCGAGTTCAGCACATGACAGGAAGTATCCGCTGCTGAGCCAAGCTTTGGAGACGGATGGTGTCAGTGTTTTTCTCGATCAGTATGGAGAACTGACCAACATCAGCCAGCGTGGGCAGGTGGCAATGCGAGAGGTTCTCGGCGCCGCGCTCAAGCGTATTGATCGTGACGCCAAGGATGTGCCTGTTCGTCTATTTCCGTATACGCGACCATCAAAGGAAAATGCGCCGAGCATCATCGCAATTTGCCCAGGGATTTGCGCCGGGCGGCCCGTCATCGTCGGCACCGGACTATCAACGCAGATTATCGCTGAGCGCTACAAAGCCGGGGAATCGATTCGCGACTTGGCACAGGACTATGAGCGAGCCCATCTTGAGATAGAGGAAGCTATTCGCTGCGAGCTCGATGCCGCCGCTTGAAGAGCCGGTCCTGTTCATCGACCGTAGTCTCGGAAAGCACATCATTGTTAACCGGCTTCGTGCAGAAGGCATGAAAGTGGAAGCTCACGATGATCATCTACCTCCAGATGCGCCTGATGAGCAGTGGCTCGAGTTTGTAGCTCAGCGCTCTTGGGTTGCTATTACTCGCGACAGGAACATTCGCTAGCGTGCGTCAGAAATAGATGCCATCCGTCGCTACGATGCTTCAGTCATCGTGATTCGCATGAAGAACGCAACTGGTCAATCCATCGCCGATATGCTCGTGCGGTCGCGGAGGCGCATTGCTTCATTCGTGCACCGAACACCACCGCCGTTTGTAGCGGGGATGACAGCAAGCGGCAGATTGAAAGCCTATTCAGGTGTTCTCGCAAGCGAGCGTTGACCGCCTAGAATTCAAAAATCCACGATCATTCCGCGAATTATCATAGAATATCCACGAAACATCCGTGGATTTTCCAATGCTGACGCGACAGCTCGACTTGATTGCGCTCTTGGAGCGTTCTTCGCACTTCTTGCTCGGACCGAGAGGGACAGGCAAGAGTACGCTCATACGCGCAACCTGCGAGGATGTCGCCGACTACATTGATCTACTCGATTCGCGTGTGTATCTTCGGCTCAAGGCCGACCCATCCCTGCTGCACGCGCTGGCGACCAAGCCTTATGTCGTGATTGATGAAATACAGCGTATTCCGGAGCTCTTGAATGAGGTGCATCGCTCAATCGAACTTGATCGCCGCCGCTTCCTGCTGACTGGCAGCAGCGCGAGGGCGCTACGTCGCCAAGGCGTCAATCTTTTGGCAGGCAGGGCCTTCCGGGCCGAGTTCTTTCCGCTGACATGGCGCGAGCTAAGCCAAGCGCAAACCTTCGACCTTCAACGCTATGTGCGCTTCGGGGGACTGCCGTCCGCGTATCTTGGGGCGCATCCAGAAGAGTATCTCTACGCCTATGTGGACACCTACCTCAAGGAAGAAATTCAGATGGAAGGCCATGCCCGAAGCTTGCCGAGTTTCTCCCGCTTCCTGCAAAACGCTGCGTTCAACAGCGCACGGCTACTCAACTACACGAAGCTTGCGAATGATGCGCAATTGCCAGTGAGCACCGTCAGGGATTACTACCAGATATTGAAGGACACACTGGTAGGTTTTGAGTTGACGCCGTGGTCAGGCACAAGCGCTCGCAAGCCCGTCCAATCGGCCAAGTTCTATCTGTTTGATCTAGGGGTTGTGCATGCCCTCAAGGAAACGGTTGCGCTTGAGCCAACGAGCGATGCCTTCGGCATGTCATTCGAACACTTCATCGCCTGTGAGCTGCGCGCCTACCTGAGCTACGCTCGAATTCGTGCGCCCTTGCAGTTCTGGCGGACTCATACAGGGCAGGAAGTGGATTTCGTGATCGGCGATCAACTCGCGGTCGAGGTCAAGAGCAGCGAACGGGTCAGTCGTCGTGACCAAAGGGGTCTTGCCGCCATCAGCAAAGCAGGCAAATGGCGCCATAGAATCCTCGTCTCTCAAGACGCTGCTGGAGCCACCTTCGAGAACGGAATCGAGCATCTCCATTGGCAGACTTTTCTTGAGCGCCTGTGGCAGGGCGAGTACGGCTAAACGCTCTACAATTGCGCCTTTCATCAGCTTCCCGCCAAATGAGCAATCCCGGCAAGCGCACGCCAACCCTGCTCGTCATCCTCGATGGCTGGGGGCACGCCGCGCGCTCGCCGCACAATGCCATCAGCGAAGCGAATACGCCGGTGTGGGATGCCCTCTTGAAAGATAGCCCGTTCTCTTTGCTTGATTGCAGCGGGGAGTCAGTCGGACTGCCAGCCGGACAAATGGGCAATTCAGAGGTTGGGCACATGCACATCGGCGCTGGGCGCGTGGTGCATCAGGAACTGACGCGAATCAATCACGCCTTCGCCGAAGAAGGCTCAAGGGAAATCGATGCGCTCAAGCGCAGGCTGAAAGCCGCTGGCGAGCAAGGGCGCGCGGTGCATTTGCTCGGCCTTGTCTCTGCCGGCGGCGTACACAGCCACGAGTCGCATTTCCATCAGGTGATTGCGCTCTGCGAGCAGGCCGGCGTGGCGCGAACGTTCGTGCATGCTTTCCTAGACGGTCGCGACACGCCGCCGCGCAGTGCATTGCCGTCGCTTGACGCCATGCCGAATCTGGCATCCGTCATGGGCCGCTTCTATGCGATGGACCGAGACAATCGTTGGGAGCGCACAAAAGCGGCCTACGACCTGCTTGTCGCCGGCCGCTGCGCTTTTTGGGCTGGCAACGCGAACCATGCGATAAAAGCGGCCTATGAGCGCGACGAATCCGATGAATTTGTTCAGCCGACCATGCTCGAACAATTCAAACCGATTGAGCAGAATGATCTCGTCATCTTCATGAACTTTCGGGCCGACCGCGCAAGACAGCTTACGCGGGTATTCACAGAGGCGTCTTTTGACCATTTCGAGCGCGAGCGTCCGCCGCGTCTCGCGGCGTTCCTGACGATGACCCGCTATGCCGACGACATCACAGCGACACCTATTTTCGACCGCGAGGTGCTTGTGAACACGCTGCCGCAGGTGCTGGCCGATGCGGGGCGCACGCAGCTTCGTATCGCCGAGACCGAAAAGTATGCGCATGTGACCTACTTCTTCAGCGGCGGCCGGGAAGAACGCTTCACCGGCGAAAACCGCATTCTCGTGCCTTCGCCGAAGGTCGCCACCTACGACTTGCAGCCTGAAATGAGCGCAGCCGAAGTCACCGACAAGCTCGTCGAGGAGATCACTGCGTGCGACACAGACTTCATCGTCTGCAACTTCGCCAACCCGGATATGGTCGGACACACCGGCAAATGGGAGGCGTCGCTGCAAGCCGTCGAAACGATCGACGCCTGCCTCCAGAGAATCATCAATGCGCTCGGCAAGGTCGATGGGCAAATGCTTATCACCTCGGATCACGGCAATATCGAAGACATGCTCGATGCGCAAACCGGACAGGCGCAGACGGCGCACACCACGTCAAAAGTGCCGCTTGTCTATGTCGGGGCGAAGCGACTGACGCTGACTGGCGGCAGCCTCGCCGACCTTGCGCCGACTTTGCTTGATCTGATGGCTTTGCCAAAGCCTCAGGAAATGACCGGCAACAGCCTCATTCACAAGGTATCTGCGGACGCTCCATGAGCGGCGCGGGTCGCTGTTGTGCGCTCTTGCTTGGCGGCGTGCTCGCTAGTGTGGTTGCTGTGGCAAGCGAGACCACCGATGCCGAAAGGGAACTCGCTGCAGTGACCTCGGAGCTGAACGCGCTTGACGAATGGGTGACAGAAGCCGAGGAAGCGCGCAATCAACAGCAACGAGAACTTCGCCGCCTCGACAGGCGCGTGGAAGAACTTGAACGATCATTGAACGAGTCAGGCGCGCTGTTCACAACGCAAGTCGAAGCCATCTCTTCGCTTCAATCCGAACAGGCCGAATTGGACGAGCAAATGCAGCGCGAGGGCGAAGCGCTCGTCAAGCTCGCTGGCGTGTTGTCGCGCTTGTCCGGACGGCGCTACGCCATGCTGCTATTTGAACAATCAAGTGCGCTTCAGATTGATCGCATCATGCGCTACACGGAGACGCTGCGCGACCTGTACGTGGAGCGCATCGAAGACTACATACGCAGCGCAGCGGATTTGCATGAAATTCGCACGCGGCTTGGCGAAGGCATTGAACGCGCGCAATCCATGCAACGAGGTCTTGCCGAGCAGCATCAAGCGCTGCTCTCCGAGCGCGAGGCGCGCGGCGGCTTTTTGGCATCGCTCGAAACTGAGCTTTTCAGCCGCGGACAAGAACGCCAAGAACTGATGCAGTCCGCAGCGCGCATCAAGCGTCTGCTCGAAGAACTGCAAGCGCGAATCGACTTCGGGACGGGCGCCGATTTTGCCGGGCAGCGTGGTCGGCTGCCGTGGCCGACGACGGGGCGCCTGCATCATGCTTTCGGCACGCCGAGGTCTGGCACCAAAGTCGCTTCACAAGGCATTTTCATTGCCACCGAAGCCGGCGCGCAGATACGCGCGGTTCACGCCGGCACCATCATCTACCGAGATTGGCTCAAAGGCTTCGGCAACTTGATGGTGGTGGCGCACGGCGACCATCACATGAGCGTCTACGCGCAAGCCGATTCGTTCTTCAGATCTGTCGGCGACCCGGTGGAAGGCGGCGAGGTCATTGGCGTCACGGGTTCGAGTGGCGGCGCCCGCGAACAGGGTGTGTACTTTGAGATTCGCGTCAATGGCGCGGCTGAAAACCCTCAGGCGTGGCTTGGGCTGCCGTCAAGCGCGCGCTGACCTTGGCTGAAGTCGAAGCGTTGTTCGTAGAGCGCGCGCCCGCTGATGACACCGAGAATGTGGCTTGGCGTATTCGCAGCAAGCCGTCGGATGCGCGTGAGATCGTCAAGCGTGGTGACGCCGCCAGAGACGATCACCGGCTTGCCTGAGACTTCAGCGAGTTTGAGGGATGCGTGCGGCCCGTCGGCGAGGCCGATCATCATGCCGTCGCGACTGATGTCGGTGTGAACGAATCCGGCGAGCCCGAAGTCCGTCACTTCGCGTGCGAAATCCAGATAGTCAACGTCGAGGTCACGTGTCCAGCCGCGCACCGAGACCTTGCCCGCGCGCGTATCGAGTCCAAGAAAGCACTTGCCCGGCGCGCGCTCACATGCGGCGCGTAGAAACGTCCGATCTTCGATAGCTTTCGTGCCGAGAATGACCTGGCTGGCGCCAGCGTCAAGCAGGGCATCGATGTGGGCGTGGCTGCGAATGCCGCCGCCAACCTGCACGGCGATCTGCCGATGCGCGCTGCAGATGCGCGCAATCAACGCATGATTGACGGGCGCGCCCTCAAAGGCACCGTCAAGATCAACGAGATGCAGTCGCTCGCAACCTTGGCGCACCCAAGAATCCGCGACGGCTTCCGGGTCCTCCGAAAACACCGAAACATCGGATTTCCTACCCTGTCGCAGCCGAACGCACTTGCCGTCTTGAATGTCAATCGCCGGAATCAGGCGCAGCCGCGTGGTCAAAGCACCCCCTTTGACGACGGGCTGCGTCCTTCAAGCCTGGCGTCCGCAGCGATAGCGACGCGCAGCGCACGCCCGAACGCCTTGAAGATGGTTTCTGCTTGGTGATGGCTATTGCGCCCCGCAAGGTTGGTGATGTGCAGCGTTATCAGGGCATGGTTGACGAGCCCTTGGAAGAACTCGCGCACAAGGTCAACGTCAAAATCGCCGATGCGCGGACGCGAATAGCTGACATCGTATTCGAGGCCGGGCCGCCCCGAAAAATCGATGACGACACGCGACAGTGCTTCATCGAGCGGCACATAGGCGTGGCCGTAGCGGTTGATGCCTTTGCGTTCACCCAAAGCTTGAGTGAGTGCCTGTCCAAGGGTGATGCCAATATCTTCAACGGTGTGGTGCGCGTCCACTTCAAGGTCGCCTTGCGCGTGAACCTTGAGATCGATGAGACCATGAACAGCGATCTGCTGCAGCATGTGTTCAAGAAAGGGAATGCCCGTTTCGAGCTCGTGCGCACCGGTGCCGTCAAGGTTGAGCGAGACGGTGATCTGGGTTTCCTTGGTGTCGCGCGTGATTTTGGCGCTGCGGGCGCTCATGGGTGGGGCTAGGCTTAAAAGAGCGAAGTATACCTAGGTATGTTCTGATCAAGTCCATCCTTGGACTTGATCAGACTCGCAAAGCAGAATTGCGATTCTGCTTTGCTCGCGAATTCAATGCCTTACGGCACTGAATTCGGCGGCACATCCATGTGCCGCACGGGAACCTCTGTTGCTCAGAGGTTCCCTAGAGCCTACTCTGCAGGCTGCCCCACGGCAGAAAGCGATTGTCGGTGCTTCTTCGTATCCAATTGCCTAGGAGGGGCGGCACAGCCTCGCGCTTGCGCAGTTCCGCCATGAATGCGATCACCGGCGAGCGATCCCCTGCCTGCCAGCCCGGCAAGCGCTCGGCGAGGGTGAAGAAGCGCGCTAAATCGACCAATTGCAAGTTGTCGAGGGGCTTTATGACGGCCTGCCATTCGTCAAGCTGGCATTGCATCAGCGGGGCGTACTCTTCGATCTCCGCATCGCTCAGGCCGTAGTTGGGCACATCGAGCCGCAGGCTCGCGACGAGTAGTTTGTCCATGCGCGCCTGCGTGGGCGTTACACGCGCCTGAGGGTCGAAGGTTTGCACGGCGGTTTGCTCAGCCATTGTTGGTCACCAGCACGGTAATCATGGATGCCATCATCGCGCCCATGGTGCCGAGCAGCGCAACGATAAGCCAAAAGATGCGGGCGTTGACGGCTTCAAAGCCCGCGTGCATGATTTTGGCGAGATCACCTACCTCCACGCTTAACTCACTGACACGGCTTTCAAGGCTGGACATGCGAACTTCAAGGTTTCCGACCCGAGTCTCAAGTGCAGAGACGCGAGCTTTCAGGTCGCCTAGCTGTGCTTTGATTGGAAGAATCTCCTCATGCAACATCTCGGGCGTTACCGAGAATGCCTGCATCCCGGTCGAGATGGCTTCCATCACCGCATTTGCTTGTTGTTCCGGCATCCCGGATGCTGTCAGGCCTTCGGACATCTGCCTCACCGCAGAGAACTCTGGTTTCACGAATTGTACTCCTTCAGTTGTTAACTTGGAAACCTGATTATCACTAGTTTGTTGAGTGCGGCAAGTTGACATTGACCCAAACCCATGTGGGATAGTTGCCACATAAGAACGTAAATGCGCAGACACCGTACACTTTTGTCCTCGGACAACTACCCGGCCACCCCCCAAGTGGACGATTTCGCAAAAACCATCATCGACTACCACTACGACCACGGGCGCAAGCAGCTTCCGTGGCAGCAACCGCGCACGCCATATCGCGTGTGGGTGTCCGAAGTCATGCTGCAGCAGACCCAAGTTCCGCGCGTCATCGACTACTTCACGCAGTTTATGGATCGGTTCCCAACGATTCCCAAGCTCGCCGAGGCGACCAACGACGAGGTCATGGCGGCATGGTCCGGCCTCGGCTACTACGCCCGTGCCCGCAACCTGCACGCCGCCGCCAAGCTGATGGTCGAACGATATAACGGCGAAGTCCCTTATGACTTGGCGCAGCTGCTCGCGCTGCCCGGCATCGGTCGCTCGACCGCGGGTGCCATACGCTCATCGGCCTTCGGCATCGCCACGCCCATTCTCGATGGCAACGTCAAGCGCGTCCTGTCGAGGGTTCATGCCGTTCAGGGGCGAAGCGGGGAGAGCGCAACCGACAAGGAACTCTGGCGGCTTGCAGAACGCCACACGCCGACAGAAGAAGTCGAGACATACACGCAAGGCATCATGGATTTCGGCGCGAACCTCTGTCGCAAAGTTCGCCCCTTGTGCGAGCAGTGTCCGCTTGCCTCAACCTGCCAAGCGTTCGCGCGCGGCATCACTGACGAAATCCCTGCGCCTCGAAAAAGAAAACGCCAACCGCTGCGCCGCGCCTACATGTTGCTGATGACCGACCGCGCAGGCCGCCTTTTCGTGGAACGCAGGCCGCAATCAGGACTGTGGGGCGGCCTCTGGTCTGTCCCTATGCGAAGTATTAAGGAAGGCTATGACGATTTGGCTGATTCACAAGCCGATAACGCATCACAGATGCCCACTTTCATTCATCACTTCACGCATTTTGCGCTCGAGATACACCCCGTTCGCTTGACGGTGGATCGCTTCGTGCGAGATCAGGAGGACGCCGCGCGCTGGGTGGCGCCGGAAGAATGTGATGCCCTCGGCATGCCCGCGCCAACGAAGCGCCTCATCGAGCAGGCGTTCGCTACCACTCGTCAAAGTGCACGATCGGATCAAGCGGACGACGCGGCGCTGGCTTGAAGTCCGTGCCTTTGGTATAGGCCACCGGAATCAACCCGACTTGCATCACCGAGTCATAGGGAATCGACAGAATCTCCGCCGCTTCCCGCTCCTTCATCAGATGCAGGGTGGTGAGACACGTGCCAAGGCCGCGTGCACGCGCCGCAAGCATGAAACTCCACGCCGCCGGGATGATCGAACCCAAGATGGTCGTATGCACGACGGTCGATGGCACCGGCCCGGGCGTGTCTGTGCGCGGCGAGATGCAAGGAATAAAGAGCACGGGCGCACGGGCGAGATTGTCGGCAAGATACTGCGCCGACGACTGGACTCGGCCTTGCACAACCTGGTCAGCGTCGGACAAGCCCTGTTGCGCCGTCGGTCGCATCGGCCCTTGCACATATTTGCTGAACTCTTCCTGGTAGAGCGCCGCGATGCGCGCCTTCTTGTCTTGATCAGTGACAAACATGAACTGCCATCCCTGCGAGTTCGAACCGGAGGGCGCTTGCAAGGCGATAGCTAGGCACTCCATCAGTACTTCCTTGGGGACTGGGCGATCAAAGTCGAGGCGCCTGCGAACCGCGCGCGTCGTGGAAAGGAGTTCGTCGTTGGTTAGATTGAGTTGAGACATGAGTGTAGTTCCCTTGTTCTGTAAATGTTCTGTAAATGTTCTAAAACGAGCGCGGCATCCCGAGCACATGCTCGCCGAGGAAGCTGAGGATGAGGTTGGTTGAGATCGGTGCGATCTGATACAGCCGCGTCTCTCGAAGCTTGCGTTCGATATGGTACTCGGTTGCGAAGCCGAACCCGCCATGCGTCTGCAAGGCCACATCGCCCGCTTTCCAAGACGCTTCCGAAGCGAGCAGCTTGGCCATGTTGGCTTCCGCGCCGCAAGGCTGGTTCTCTTCAAACATGAGCGCCGCCTTCTCGACCATGAGCGCGGCGGCTTCAATGTCCGCATAGGCGCGGGCGATCGGAAACTGCACGCCCTGATTCTGGCCAATTGGCCGGTCGAACACCATGCGCTCCTTGGCATAGGCCGAAGCCTTATCGACAAAATAGCGTCCATCGCCGACGCACTCGGCGGCAATCAAAATGCGCTCGGCGTTCATACCGTCAAGAATCACTCGAAACCCCTCGCCTTCCGTGCCAAGCAGATTCTCACTCGGCACTTCCATATCATCGAAGAATAGCTGACACGAGTGATGATTGATCGTCGACGGGATGGGCTGATACGCGAATCCCTTGCCGAGCGACGCCTTGAGATCGACAATGAAGGCGGACATGCCTTGCGTCTTGCGTGCAACCTGATCGCGCGGCGTCGTTCGCGCGAGCAAGACCATCAAGTCAGAATGCTCAACGCGACTGATCCAGACTTTCTGCCCGGTGACACGGTAGACATCGCCATCGCGCCTCGCGAAGGTTTTGAGGTTGGTGGTATCCGTGCCCGTATTCGGCTCGGTGACGCCAAAGCACTGCAGCCTTAATTCGCCCGACGCGACCTTTGGCAGGTACTGCTGTTTCTGCGCCTCGCTGCCGTGCCGCAATATCGACCCCATGACGTACATCTGCGCGTGACAAGCGCCAGCGTGCGCCCCGGAGCGGCTGATCTCTTCCATGATGGCGGCGGCCTCCAAAAGCTGAAGGCCGGAACCGCCATATGCAGACGGAATCAGCGCGCCGAGGAAGCCCTTGGCGGTGAGTTCGTGTACGAAGTCGGTGGGATAGCCGCGATCCTTGTCGAGCTCGCGCCAGTACTCTTCGCCGAAGGTGTCGCAAAGCGCTCGAACCGCCGACTTGATGTCGCTTATTTCGGCGCGGCGTGCTGGAGCAATCACGAGGGATGTCTGATTGGGTGGGTGTGGGAAGGGCGGTACTTTAGCATTCGCGACATTTGGGGGAGTGATAACATCAGTAGTCCGAGGGACTTTACGCACCAGCCTCATGTCTGCCGCAGTGACTGAACAGGGGAACATCGCGCTCCCCGCCACATATCAGGATGTGCTTGACGCACCGGCGCATCAAGTGGCGCAGATTATTGAAGGCACACTTCACATGCATCCGAGGCCAGCGCCGCGTCATGCGGTTGCGGGGTCCGGACTTGGAGCCCACATCGGGATGCCGTTCGGGTACGGGCGAGGCGGTCCCGGCGGCTGGTGGATTCTAGATGAGCCGGAATTGCACCTCGGCGAAGACGTGGTGGTGCCCGATCTCGCCGGATGGCGACGAGATCGTATGCCACAAGTGCCAGCAGAGGCGTACTTCACGCTTCCTCCGGATTGGATTTGCGAAGTCCTATCGCCCTCGACCCGCACCATCGACACAGGCGCAAAGCGTTCAATCTATGCTCGCGAGGGTGTGGCGCATCTGTGGTTCGTGGATCCAGCCACCCGCACGCTCGAAGCATTTGAGCTTCGCGAAGGCTTTTGGGTGTTGCTCGATATTTTGACCGGCGAGTCGATGGTCTCATTGCCACCCTTTGAGGCGGTCAGCTTCAGTCTTGGCGACCTGTGGGCGGATTAGCGGCGATAGACATTGGGCATTTCACTTCAAAAGCCTCTGACTCGAAGCAATCGAGAGGCGCTGTATCACTTATCTCGCGTCGAAGACCGTGAACCGCCACTCGTGTTCGTTGGACGCGATGCGCCCATTGAGGATATCGAGTATGCGCTGCGGCGGATACGCGAGGCAGGCCGTAGCTTAAGCAATATCAAGATCGTGCTAGGCCCGCCAGGCGCCGGGAAAACGTCGCTTCTGCATCACATTGCGAATCGATATGAGGGTGAAGGCGCGATCATTCCAGTTCGTCTATCGGGCGAGACGCTGACAAGCCCTGCCGCTGTGGCGTCTTCGTTTGTCAGGGCCTGTGGCTTCACGCCGCAAGTGCTATCGAGGTCATACACGAAAGCAGTGCAAGGAGGATTCGGCATTCGCTGGCTTGGAGCGACGCGCACAACTACCACGCATGACTCGGATCCAATGACAAGGCTCAGCCAAGGTGCGCCGCTCTGGGATGTACTCGACAACTTCTTGGAAGTGCCGTCAGGCTGCGTGTTTCTCGTACTCATTGACGAAGCGCAGCGCATCTCACCCGATGACCGCAGCGACAAGAACGTCATCGCCACCCAACTGCATGACGGCAATACCGGCGAATTGATCACTGCAACAGTGTTTGGCGGTCTCTCGGATACGGTGCCTAGGTTGGCGTCTGTGGGAATCTCTCGTCCGCCCGAAACATCTATCCACCACCTGTCGTCATTGACCAACGATGAAACGCAGCAAGCGATTGAGGGATTTCTCGATCACGACGATTTCGGACTGCAATTCTCACCGGACGACCGGCGTTTGCTGGTGCGCGTGATCGTTCAAGTGAGCGAGGGATACCCCCGCCATCTACATTCGTATTTTCGAGGACTGGCAAAAGCGCTTTCTGAAAAGGATAGAGAGCTTGACATTGAACATGTGTTAGCACGCGGCCATGAAATGCGCATTCACTTCTACGAAATGCGGCTCAATATGGCGGATCTTGGCGAGTATGAGCGTGCGCTGATCGATCTTGTGCGTAAGAACCCAGAGGCGCAAGCCTTTGATTCCGAGGCTATTCTTGAGCGAGCAATGTGCCGAGGACTCACACGCGCCGAGGCCATGCAGTCGCACCAAAATGCCATTCATTGCGGGGTCATTGACCGTGCGCCGAGCACCCCACGTGACAAAGAACACATCTGTTTTCCGATTCCGTCTTTCCGTACCTATATGGCCAGTGGCGGCGATAGGGAGAAAACGCTTGCGATCATGACCGAAGGCGTCAACGGCTAGCGATTTTTTCTAGGGTGTCGAGGATTGAGTTAGCTGCTTGATCAACTTCATCGTGAGTTGTTCCACGACCAAGGCTGAACCGAATCGAGGATCGAGCCTCCCGCTCTGAAAGTCCTATCGCGCGGAGTACATGAGAAGTTTCTGGTGTTCCCGTCGTGCATGCCGAGCCGGTAGAAGCTGCAAGCTGCGGTTGAAGAGCGCCAAGAATTTCCTGCGCGTCAAAGCCTTCAAATGCCAAGTTTGCGTTGCCGGGGTGACGATGCTTTCCTTCGCAGCCATTGATCGAAATAGACCACGAGGACGCTTTTAGCTTTTCGACGAAGTCGTCACGAAGATTGCTCAGCGACTGACGCGCGTCGAGACTTGTCTCGACAATGAGCCTTGAAGCGATGCCCATTCCGACACACAACGCGAGAGGCAAGGTCCCCGACCGCATAGCGCCTTGCTGCCCCCCACCGTAAACCAAAGGCTCGATCTCATTGAGCAACGGACGACGCAAGTAGAGCGCCCCGATGCCTTGCGGCCCGTGCATCTTATGTGCGGACAAGCTAAGCATATCGACCTGCTCGCCTAGCTTGCTCATATCCATCGCGCAAGGCGCTTGCGCGGCATCGCAGTGAAGCAAGGCTCCGGCTGAGCGTACGATTTTCGAAATCTCTGCGATATCCTGGATTGTTCCGATTTCATTGTTGACTGCCATCACGGTCACGATGAGCACTTCTTCCGACATTAGTCGCTTGAGCGCGTCAATATTGAGAACGCCAGAAGCATGCACAGGTAGATACTCAAGTTCATAGCCGTGCTGCTCATGCAGTACACGGCACACTTCCAAAACACATTTGTGCTCAATTTCACTCACAAGAATCTTCTTTCGTGAGCCGGATGCAGCGCGCCTGCCAACGCCCAAAAGCGCCAAATTATTCGCTTCAGTCGCTCCAGACGTGAAAATAATCTCGTCCCTATCCGCGCCAATCATGCGTGCGGCCTCTTCAGCCGCCTTATCCACACACTTTGAAGCTCGCCAACCAATGATGTGATCATTTGAATGTGGGTTGCCAAATGAATCACCAAAGTAAGGCAGCATGTCCTCAAGCACACGTGCATCGAGCGGCGTAGTGGCTTGATGATCAAAGTAAATTGTGTTCCCTATTTTCACGCGCGCACGACCCTCAGTGAACTAAAGGAGCGACTCAATATGTAGGTTGGACATGGTGTGATTCCACTACATCTCGTAGGTTTGTTTGACTGATGAAGACCATTAGTCTACAGTCTCACTGGACACAACTTCCAGTGGCGAGACACCGATGGGGTACGGACCGCTCTATCAAAATGACTACCTACCTCAGTTCTCAGGCCATGAGACCTTTCCACTTCGATATGGATGGCTGAAGAAGGTCGTTGACCGTGTCGAATCCGTGCAATCGGAAAGCAATCAAAAAGCTGCCTGTTGGGGCGATGCTGCCATTGCAAAATTTGGAGTCGGCAAGAACATGGTCGCCTCCATGCGGCATTGGGGGAAGGCGACCGGCGTGATCGCTGAAGAGTCCGCAAACTCCCAATCCGTGAAGATGACCGAACTCGGGCGACTTCTGTTCAGTTCGGACGAGGGCCTCGACCCGTACCTCGAACACCCCTCAACCCTATGGCTCCTGCATTGGCAATTAGCGGCGCGCAAGGAGAAGACGACATGGTTTTGGGTATTTGGTCACTTTCCTGCAGTCACATTTGAGCGGGAAGGTCTCTGCACAAAGCTCCGCGGGCTGATCAACGAGCGAGTGTGGTCACGAATATCCGATTCTACGATCAAGAGCGATGTTGCGTGTTTCATCAGAACGTATGTGGCGCGGCAGGCATCGGGAAAGGCCGGTCATGATGATGCGCTCGAATCGCCTCTTACCGAACTTGGCTTGATTCGATCTATCGGCAAGACCGACGGGTTTCGATTCGCGAGAGGACCGAAGTCAACTTTGGGAGACGGTGTATTTACTTACGCCCTCATAGACTTTTGGAGGTCGTTGGAAAATAGCGCATCCACACTCTCGTTCGAAGCAATAGCCCACGCCCCTGGAAGTCCTGGAAGAGTGTTTCTTCTCGACGAAAACGATGTTGCTGACCGCCTGTCAGTTCTTGAGGACTATACGAACGGTGCGTTTCGCTGGTCAGAGACAGCGGGGCTGAAACAAGTTGTCCGCTCAGTCGAACTCACAGAGCAATCAATGCTCGATTGGCTTCGAACGGAACTTTCCGAATTCGCGTATCGAAAAGCCGCGTAATGCCTCTGAGCGACCGAGTTCAAGTCAGACGCCGATTCCTCAGATCGGTGCGAATCGATACCGACCTTGGGGAAGCAAGCTCAATCGACGGATTTGTGTGCCCAAGGTCTTCCGCGGAAGTGCTGAAGGAGATGGCAAGGCACTTCTCGGCATCCAATCAAGCGGCATTCACATGGACAGGTCCCTACGGCAGTGGTAAATCAAGTCTCGCGGTTGCGTTGAGCGCGCTCTTAACTACCGAGCAGACTGTACGGGCTCGCGCGACACAAATATTTGGGGAAGAAGTGACAGGCGAGGTCCGAAGCGCGTTTGGCGCAGAGTCAAAGGGGTGGCGCGTTCTTCCCATCGTCGGGCGGCGAGATGATCCAATTGCGGTGATCGGCGAGGGTTTGCGGCGAGACAAGCTGATTGCTAGAAAACCGCGCGATGGCTGGAATGAAGGTAAGTTGCTTGACGCTCTTGCGAAAGTGGCAGCCTCGAAACCGGACGAATACGCTGGTCTCGTCCTCTTCGTGGATGAAATGGGCAAGTTCTTGGAAGCGGCGGCGCGCGGCCTGTCAGATATTCACGTGCTGCAACAGCTTGCTGAGATTGCGACTCGGAGCCACGGCAGATTCGTCGTGATCGGCGTATTGCATCAATCCTTTGACGAGTATGCAAACCGCCTGTCTCGCGAAATGCGCGACGAATGGGCAAAGATACAGGGGCGTTTCGTAGACCTCGCCGTCGACGCAACGGATGATGAGCAAATCGACCTCATTTCAAGAGCCATTGACAGCGAGGACCAGCCAGATAGTCTTGAGACCACCGCCACTGAAATCGCTCGATTGGCTCGCAGGTCTCGCGGTGATGGTGTTAAAGAGCTTACGCGTACCCTAGCCGATTGCTGGCCTTTGCATCCCGTCGTCTCGTGCTTGCTTGGCCCTATTTCGCGGAGGCGATTTGGGCAGAATCAGCGCAGCATATTCGGATTCTTGAACTCGTCGGAGCCCCGTGGATTTCAAGATTTTCTGCGAACTGCCGATGACCACGACATCTACTCGCCCGACCGTCTTTGGGACTATCTTCGCGCGAATCTAGAACCCTCCATTCTGGCTTCCCCGGACGGTCACCGATGGGCACTCGCGGCAGAGTCGCTTGAACGATGCGAGTCCGAGGGAGGCGATTCACTCCATATTGCCCTGCTCAAGACAATAGCGGTTGTCGATCTATTTAAGGAGCGGTCTGGACTTGTTGCTAGCAGCGAACTGTTACGCAGTTGCTTTCCAAAATTGAGCAAGAAGAATCTCGCTCAAGCCCTTACGAAGTTAGACAATTGGTCATTGACCATATATAGGAAGTTCGCCGACGCGCACAGTATTTTTGCTGGTAGCGACTTCGACATCGATCTTGCGGTTCGCAAGGCGCTAGATGATATAGAAGGCGTGGATCTTGCAAGGCTGAAGTCCTTGGCTGGATTGCAGCCAATTCTCGCAAAGCGCCACTATCACGAGACTGGTGCGCTGCGCTGGTTCGACATGAATCTCGTGTCACTAAGCGAATTGGAGGCAAGCGCCGCGAAGTCTGGCGAAGCTAAAGGTTCGATTGGTCAGTTCTTGCTGGCAATTCCGACGGCAGGTGAATCGAGGGAACAAGCCGAAGCAATGTGCCTCTCGGCGATCCAGACCGCCGAATGTTCAGATACGTTGATTGGTCTGTCGCAAAGATCTTGGGCGCTCGTGTCGCTTGCCAAGGAATTGTTCGCACTCGATTCAGTGAGCAACAGCCATCCCGAGCTTGCAGGCGATGCCGTGGCGAGACGCGAAATATCGGCGCGATTAGCGACGTTGCAGGCGCTCGTGGAAAGCGAGCTTCAACAGGCGTTTGACGGTGCTCTTTGGTTTCAACCAGGCCAAATACCGATCACGCTTAAGCAAGTGCAACTCAATTTGATCGCTTCCAAGTTAGCCGACGAGAAATTTTCTCAATCACCCCGACTTCACAGCGAACTACTCGCTCGTCAGAAACCATCAGGCAACGCGATAGCAGCGCGTAATGCGCTGCTTCGGCGCATGGTGCTGCATGGTGCCGAGCCTCGTTTGGGCATAGAAGGCTATCCTGCCGAGGGTGGCTTGTATGACTCGCTTTTAGGTGAAACTGGCCTTCACCAACGGGACGGAGAGCAAGCGCGATTTGTGAAGCCGTCAAGCGATTCAAAAAGCAGTCATTTGACGCCCATGTGGGAGGTAGCTTTCAAGCACGTCCGGAATTGCGCATCTCGCACCGTATCGGTTGCTGAGATTTACGACCTTTGGCGCGAACCACCCTTCGGTGTCAAGGAGGGTCTATTACCAGTGCTTGCCGCAAGCTTCATCCTATCGCATCAAAACAGCCTTGCGGTTTATCGGGGCGGCATGTTCTCTCCAAAGTTCGATGATATCGCTGTCGATTATCTTTCGACCGATCCAACGCACATTCAGTTGCGATGGATGGACTTGGATGAAGTGGCTCGGCATCTACTATCGAGCCTTGCAGGGGTTGTTCGGGAACTTGATGCGCAAAATAAGCTGGTCGATATGGAGCCTATCGATGTTGGACGAGGGCTGATTTCGATATACGACCGGCTTCCGAGATGGACAACGAGGACGATGCGACTGTCGTCAAATGCGCGGTTGATACGAGACCTCTTCAAACGCGCGCATGATCCGAATCAGTTTCTGTTTGACGACATCCCTCAAACTTTTGGGGAGGGTGTATCGGCGCTTGATGAACAAAGCCTCCGCCACATCGTGGATAAGGTAAGGGAAGGTTTGCATGAGCTCGTATCGACTTACCCGTCAATGCTGCAGCGGCTACGCGACCTGCTTTTGGGCGAACTGCAAGTGCCTAATAGTTCCCCACAGTCGCTAGAAGAACTGAGGGAGAGGGCTGAGAATATCTCTCAAGTGAGCGGCAATTTTCGGCTCAACGCCTTCATCGGGCGGCTATGCAAGATTGATGACAGCGACGAGATGTTCGAAGGCATAGCGAGCTTGGCGGCGAACAAGCCGCCGAGGGATTGGGTCGATCCTGATCTAGACCAAGCCAGCATTGAACTCGCGTCTATGGCGCAGGAGTTTCTGCGCACGGAAGCCTATGCGCGAGTGAAAGGCAGAAAGGATCATAGGCATGCGATGGCGGTCGTTGTGGGCATGAACGGGCGACCAGTGCCGGAACAGGCCGAGTTCGATGTGTCGAGTTCGGAACGAAACGCGATCGAAGCGCTCGTATCTCAAATTGATGAGTTGGTGGAAGGTTCTGGTACCGAGAATCCAAGGCTTGCCCTCGCCGCCTTAGCCGAGCTCAGCGCACGTTATATGAAAAGCCTCTCGCGGGGCCCTGAAGACTTGAATCAGGAAGTCGCCTTGTGAATAAGGGCGGAACCAAACACGTGCTCGGACTGTCCGGAGGGCGAGACAGTGCGGCGCTCGCTGTCTACATGCGGCAGCATGAGCCTGAGTTAGATATTGAGTACTTCTTCACCGACACGGGCAAAGAGTTGCCGGAGGTGTACGAGTATCTTGGTCGGCTCGAAGGTTTTCTCGGCAAACCGATTCTTCGATTGAATCCCGATCGCGACTTCGATTTTTGGCTTAAGCACTACAACGATTTCCTGCCCTCGCCTCAAGCGAGATGGTGTACTAGGCAACTGAAACTGCGACCGTTTGAGCAATGGGTCAGACCGATGCTTGCTGACGGTGCCACCGTATATACATATGTCGCGATTCGTAGTGACGAGGAGTATCGGGAAGGCTACTCTTCAAAGAACGACAATTTGATCGTGAGACTGCCGTTTAAGCAAGCTGGTGTTGACAAAGCTGGGGTGCTTGAAATCCTAGAAGGAGCGGGTCTAGGTTTGCCAAGATACTACGAATGGCGCACGCGAAGCGGATGTACGTTTTGCTTCTTTCAGCAGAAGATCGAGTGGGTTCGACTGCGGGAACGGCACCCGGAAGCGTTCGAGCAAGCCAAGTCCTACGAAAAGGACGCGGTGGCTCATGGTTCTCCATTCACTTGGAGTCAAGGAGAGTCGCTTGATGAGCTAGAACGGCCTGAGCGGATCGAGCAGATTAGGGCAGAGCATGATAGCAGGCTAGCGCGGATACATTCGAAGACTCAGGTGAATCCGTTGAGGCCGGATAGGGAACCGCTCGATATTGATGACTTGTATGGGCAGGCTAAGGTCTGTTTGGCTTGTCACAAATAGAATCACGAGGATATCGAACTGTCGGCGAATAGATCTCTGGCATCATACTAATGTCCTGTCATGAAAGCTCGCGAAGAGGTCGATACCGTATGTTGTAGTATGCGGTCGTCGCAGTGACTCGATTACTTTCTCAAATGTTAAGCTCTTTTCCCTTAGGAGCGAGTCTAGTCTCTCTTCAACGGTTCCCCGACAAGTGAAAGATCTCACACGCACCACTCTGGTTTGGCCGATACGGACCACTCTGTCCCGGGCTTGCGAGTTGGAAGATGGATTCCACCACCTGTTCAGAAATATCACATGATTGGCTTCCGTGAGCGTTAGCCCCTCAGAAGCTACTCGTGTTGAAGCTAAGAGTACGGTGCAAGACGAATCATGCTTGAAGCGATTCAAAGCCTCGTTTCGCTCGGCGAGGCTCATATCTCCAATCAAAATACAACACCCGATTCCTAGGATAGAGTCCTGCAGCTTCGCTTGTAGAATTTTGAGCGGTTCAATTACATAGGAGAAAACAACCACTTTTTCTCCAATCCGACGAACGTCACTTATTGCGTCCACCGCACGCTCTATTTTTGAGCTTGCCCCGGTGGCAGGATCGAGGTCACAGATCATTCTAAGTCTATTGAACAATGGAAGAAAACTTGAGTTTGGTTCTGACTTCGTGTGATCGGCTATGGCTTTCCCGTATGCCTCTTTCTGCTCTTTGGTCAGGTCTAGCACCTCATTCTGATCGATTACCCGGGGCAGTTCATCTAGGACATCAGACTTCCGACGGCGGAGAAGGTAAGGGCGTAGCCTCGCTCGAAGCGAATTTGGATGTAGAGATTTGTCGGCGATGGAGAACTTGTGAGAATCCAAGAGCGAAAGTAATGTAACTATATCCTGAGCATCACGCTCAATAGGAGTGCCTGTAAGTGCCCATATGCGCTTAGCCTCGATTTCACCGAATCCCCTCGTAGACAGCGACGTGATGTTGCGAAGTCGATGTGCCTCATCCGCAATAATCAATTCTGGTGGTTGTTGAATCAATACGCTCGGAACATTTCGAAGCTGTTCGTAGCTTGTGACGATGACGTGGGCTCGTCCCACCAACCTTTTCCATCTTAGAGAACGACCAGAGCCAACTTGAAGTGCGGTAGCAACGGACAATTCGGGAGCCCAACGAACTATCTCGTCAACCCAGTTTGAGACAAGAATCTTTGGTGCGACTATCAAAATCCACGCGACCCTGCCGAATCGAATTAGGCGTCTTGCAGCGGCTAAAGCCTGCAGGGTTTTCCCTAGCCCCATGTCATCGCCTAATATCGCTCGCTGATGACCCAGTAGCCAAGCTATACCTTGTCTTTGATAGTTGTATATTCCGTCAGAATCAACGGATAGTGGCATGAGCAAGGGCAATAATTGTTCTGTCGCGGTATGAGGGCCATCATTAGGCTGCGGGCGCTGAGGAATAGTCCTGTGGACTTCTTTCCCAGCGCTTAGCGAAAGTTCTACAGCAGCATCCAGCTCACAAAGGCGTGAGACCGCCAATCTTAATCTCCGGTCTCCCGAATCCCCGCTAATAGTTGGACTTATGTGCAATGACCAATGATTTCTTTGGAATGCAAACTTTGCAGAGACAGGCAAGCGCTGCTTGCTATCTTTCTTTATGACTATGGTTGTCTGAACAATCCGAACGTTTGGATCAGAGGAAATTGACATTATCGAATTAGGAGAGCTTCTACCTCCTCCCACATCTCATCCTCCCGCTCTTTGTCAATGGCTGGCATGAGCCATTGCCCCCAGTCGCCCCTAAGCTCTTCAACCCCATCCGATGAAAGCTGGTCTACGCCGAGCTGCCACCGAGCCACGCGCTTAACGACGTTCATAACCTCCTTCCTGTCCTCGTTTCGAATCTTCCAAGCTGACCGGCCTGCGTCTGGGATTATTACAGAGTGTCGCCAAGGTGCCTTGTGAAGGTTCCAGTTCAATTTTCCCAAACCGGTAAGCGCGGATGAAGCGAGGCCTAAGGAGAGAGGTAGCTCAGGCTCCGGACGATCATCTATCAGGTCTCGAGCTACTTCTGCCACTAGCTGCTGAGTGATCGGCCAAAACAATGCGCTATCTTGAGTACTTCCATCGCCGGAAGGCGCAGAGTGATCGCGCATAGCTGTGGGGTGTTTGCGGAGATCAGGTAAGACCTCGATGAGGGCATCCCAATACATCTTGAGCTCTTCAAACAATGATTCAAGCAACTGATCATCCGGTCTAAAGCGACAAAACTCTTTGGGATTCTTGATACCTCCAGCGTCCCATCCATTGTTTCTTCGCTCTCTAGATGACAGAAGTGCGATGTTCATCGCGTACAGTGTTTCCAAGCTTGTGAAGTACGGATCCTTCGGTGTGAGGTTTTTCCCCTTCGTCGTCTTAATGCGTTGGGATTCTTTCTGTTTCCCCGAAAACCGGAAGAATTGATGTTCTGTAATGAGCCGTCGAGTCAATATCGCGAAGGCATCATCTTCATCCATGATGATGTTGGTAACTTGGTCCGTTGGCTTGGCGTAACGATTTAGATTGCCGAACAAACGCCGATACCGCATTCGGAATTCATCTGGTGATTCCGCAGAAGAAGGAACAACAATAATTACACTAATTTCATCATCTTTGAAACCTTTTGGAGCATCCAACAGCAAGTCACTTGATGGATCGACCAAGGCTTGAATGGCGGCCAATCGATGTTGACCGTCCAAAGCGTAGTATTCCTGAGTGCCGTCAAATCTCAGCACTCCAAATGAGTCATTTATTCTTCTGTCGTCGCGAAAGATCAGGAATCGCTCGTCGTCTTCCATGGTTACCGGGTACCACTTTGGATCTCCCTTCAACGCAGCTACTACGATAGATGAAAAGAAACGGTCCGGTTGTCGAACCAAGTAGGTAACGATTTCCCGTTTTACGCGGGATGTCACAAGCTCTCTCTGTATTGCCTCATCAAGAGTTCTATCGTCATATATATCCTCCGCGAATTTCACGTTTCCCGCTAGTTCTCGCATTGACATTTTTACCATGTAGTATTGCCACCTTCCCATCTTTCCTTGAATGGCAGGATAGATATTCATCGTTAGCCTCCTCTGACCTATCCGGCGGGCACCGGGCTACCAATTTTCGCCTTGACGTAAACAACGTTGGCGGACGGTCCGAAAGCTTCCATCAACTGTTGCTCTGCAAGATTAACTTCCGTGTCGCTAGTCTTACAATACCAGAAATCCAGCTTTCGAAAAATTGACTTTGCTCGAACTACGTTTCGGTATCCACGCACATGGTCCTGGAACCGTCTACGTAAATTCGAAGCTTGGCCCACATAGAGAACATTGTATAGCTCATTCATGACTTGCCCACGGACCGGGATGTCTTTTGGGCATCCACAGATCATGTATACACCGCGCAACTCAGGAACCTTGGATTTGTATAGGTTTTCCAGAGGCGCGCGGCGCCATTCGTAATCCTTCACGATATCTTGAAGCCTGCGCCAAGCTTCAAGATCAAGACTCCAGCCGTACTTCATGACAATTGATGGCTGGAGATCAGAGTTCCTGCACCAAGTAGGGGGCAGATTTCTCTCGTCCATCCTTGCGTATTTTAATTTGAATCCCTTTCAATGTGCCTAGGTTTATGCGCATTCGCTCAAGTGCCTTCGTTAGAGATTTGGCTCCAACTAAGAGATGCTCTCGAAACTCACTCCCTTTCCGCTGAACCAGTAGCGCCGGCGCATATCCAAATGATGTCGCCACAACAAACGGGTCAGACAATATCTTAATCAAAACTACATTGTCGTCAACGATCAGACGAGGCGCCGTGGTACCAATTCGCTCTCTGCACTCTGATTGGTTTCGCACTTCTGTGGTGCCGAGAGTTCGCGCTCGGACCTCCAGTTCTTGGGTTGCGTTTAGACCGGAAATAGCGATGACAGGTATGCATTTCGGGGAAGAATGCATGAGAGCCGCCTCCAATCGCTTGGCACCATCTAGCACAATCGCGCGGTCATAGATGTCTAGCGCCGAGTCTCTGAATAGCCAGCCGTGTCTGCTGCTTAAAAGAATTGGCTTGCTGAAGTCATTCTGGTCTTCGTGTGCATGCAAGTTCAGGAGTCGATCCCAAGTCGGATCAAGTTTCTGGGTTAGTTCACCACCGCTTGTCCGGCGCTTTACGGGAACAACAACGTGCGCGGCAAGTTTGTCCTTCGGAAAAACTGATACGACGGATAGAGCATCAGGGAAGACTGTGCCATCACATCGAATGGCCGCCGCTGAGTAAAGAGGTTCAATTGAAACCGATCCATGAATCTTGGCGGTGGGCTTTCTTTGCATTACGAGAGCGACTCTTCAAAGCGAAGGCTCAATTGTGCCTTGAATAAGGTTGGAAAAGTAGTGAGTCAGGCATCGCGAAAATGCCGGCCCGAACTGGACAATTACTCGGCTGAAAAGAGATTCCCCGCCAAATTAGCCGAAGGAACCTGATATTTCGAGAACGAATGTTCGCAGAATCCATCCGCACCTTGTCCTGTGTTCTCACCGTCTTGCTCGTCACACTTCCGCGTCGAGTTGAGAAATCCACGCTGCTTGAGCGTTGTGCCGCATGCGACCGAAACTCGGTCACACCGAATGACGCTAGCGAGTGCGAAGTTACGGTGAACCGGCCTGTCTTGTTCCTGTAGAGGCATCCAGCACTCTTGACCATTGATGAAGTATGTACCGTTGATTTGTTGAGTCCGGCTAATGTTCAGGCTCGGCAAGTTTCGGGCAGAGAATCGAGCGGATAGATGTAAATTGCTCAAAAGTCGCGTTGATAATGGGGCTACACAGTACCGTTGCATCTAGGATGCATTTTTGAACACTATCGTGATAGCCAGGCAAACGCGCAAGTGCATCGCCAATGAAGAGTGCACAACTTTAGCGTGATGATCCAGAAACAACCCAAGACCCGTCTTCAGATCATCAATGGTTTGTGTGTCTAGCCAGAGACAAGGTTCCTCACGAAATATTGGACGGCTGTGAGCCTTAGCCCTGAATTCGAGACAACTATTAGCCTCGTTCTGTGGGTAGAATGGATTCCTAACGTGATCATCAGCCATGCGGCTTGTTGCGCTATGCAAAGCTAGGCGAGCATCGTATGCACTGGAATTTCGCAAATGACCGCTACGAAATCTGAATCTGGGGTTCCTTGTGAATGCGGATCCAGCAATGAGGATATTAGGGAAATCCAAGCCATTGATATCTTCTGTGGAATTGGGGGCCTTACGCGAGGTCTCCGCGATGCTGGCATCCAGGTTATAGCCGGAATGGACATTGATCCAACTTGCCGCTATGCCTACGAGGCGAATAACCCTGGAACGAAATTTCTTGAGGGTGACGTTCGCGAGCTCAAGTTCTCTGACTTCGAACTTGATCGTGGAACATCGGGCCCTATCGCTCTTGTTGGGTGTGCGCCTTGCCAACCGTTCTCGGCGCATACGCGGGGGATCGACTCCACAGAAGACTGTGCCCTTGTAGACGAATTTGCACGCCTTGTCAGTGAAGGCTGCCCAGACCTCATCTCGATGGAAAACGTGCCCGGGCTTGCGAAGCATGAATCGTTCCACAAGCTTATGGCCCTTCTTCGGGATTTAGACTACCAAATTGATTTTAATGTTCTCAATTTTCAAAAATACGGCGTACCTCAACGTCGTTGGCGATTAGTTATGCTGGCTTCTCGCATTGGTCCCGTGGCACTGCCACGACCCACTCAAAATGCAACAAAAGTGTCTAATTTCATCCAAGATTTGGAGCCCATCGCCGCTGGTAAGACATCCGAAAAAGATCCTGCACATACAACCCTTCCATTGTCCAAGACGAACCTTGCGAGAATTCAACAGTCGAAACCAGGGGGAACTTGGGAGGATTGGGATAAACAACTCGTCAGCCCTTGCCACTCCAAGGCCCGCTATCCTGCCTCTTACGGTCGCATGCGGTGGAGCGCGCCAGCGCCCACGATAACCACGCAGTTCTGCTATTACAGTACTGGTAGATTCGGTCATCCGAGGGAGGACAGGGCCATTTCTGTTCGAGAAGCCGCGCTTCTCCAGACCTTTCCGTCCGACTATATGCTCGTCGATCCAGACGATCCTCTGCCAATCCACAAGCTCGCACGCCACATCGGAAACGCCGTTCCGGTAAAGGTCGGTGAACTCATAGGCAATTCACTTCTTGAAGCCGCATTTCATGACTAATCACGACCCTAAGTACTTCATGACCATCAGCCTCAACGTGTTGAACCACATGGGATTGAATCTATACAGCAACACACCCGCTGTGCTGGCTGAGGTGATTGCCAACTCGTGGGATGCCGATGCGACGAATGTGAATGTCGAATTCAATACAGGGGAGAAGACCATAACCGTTGCGGATGATGGCACCGGTATGAATCGTGCGGATGTTAATAGCAAGTACCTCTATGTGGGTTACCAGAAGCGTGCTGAAAATGAATCTTCAGGTCAGGAGCTGTTGACACCCAAGTACGATCGTCGACCTATGGGAAGAAAAGGAATCGGGAAGCTTTCCCTGTTTTCTATAGCTAACGAGATTCGCGTGTTCACTCGGGAAGAGAGTGGGCAACCGGAAGCATTTCTCATGGATGCGGGCAAGATTCGGGCAGCCATTGACACCGAGAACCCTTCGGAAGTTAACCGATACGAGCCCGAGCCAATAGATGTCAATGGAAACGCACCCGGTCCTCATGGTACGTCAATCCGAATATCAAAGCTGAAGAGACTGAGGTTGACTGAAGCTTCTGTAAAGGCGCTGCGTTGTAGGATCGCGCGTCGTTTTAGTGTCTTTGGCGACACATATAATTTCAACGTCTCCATCAACGGCAGTCCCGTCACCTTGGCTGATCGGGATTACTTCCATAAGGCTCGATTCATTTTTCAGTACGGCGATGACTTCGCTCAGCACTGCTCTGAGCTTGAGCAAGATGAGAACGGTCAGGTCACGGGTTGTTTTGATCGACCCTACCGCTTCAATGCAACTGGCGAACACTGTGAAAACGGCCCCTACAGTGTGCGAGGCTGGATTGCCATCGCTTGGAGGTCTAACGATTTGGACGGAGAAGGTGTCTTTGAGAACGACAATTTGAATAAAATCACAATCGTTGTTCGTGGCAAAGTTGCTCAAGAAGATGTTCTGCAGGAGTTCCGTCTCGGGGGAATGATCACGAAATACATGTTTGGCGAAATCGAAGCCGATTTCCTAGACCAAGACAGCCAACCAGACATCGCTACGTCCAGCCGGCAACGAATTTCCGAAGATGACGCACGATACCAAGCGCTCTGCCAGTTCATTCATGCCGAGCTCAAGAAAATTTGGACGGAAACCAATACCCTCAAAGAACAGGCAGGCCTGCGTCACGCACTTGATTCAAACCCGCACCTGAAGGAATGGTACGAGTCCCTACGCCCACCACGTTTGAAGAAATTTGCAGAAAAGATTTTCGGAGACATTGATAAGGCCGGGATAGACGAAGGCGAGAGGCAGGGTGCCTACGCCAATGGCGTGATGTTGTTTGAGCACTTGAAAATGAACCATGCGGTCGATTTATTGGAAGAAATTGATGTGACAAGAGTTGATGAGTTCCTCAGGTACCTTGAGGATGTGGACGCTCTGGAAGCTGAGCACTATCGCCAAATCGTCGAGGAGCGCCTCGCCGTAATTCGCAGGCTTAGAGAGAATGTCGATGAGGATGCGAAGGAGAGAATACTCCAAGAGTACATATTTGATCACCTGTTTTTGCTCGACCCTGGGTAGGAGCGCGCAACCGAATTCGAGGACATGGAAAAGCGCATGGAGAGAGTTCTTGAGAATAGGCAGCGGATTGACATCCAGTACACCAAGTATCGTCGAGTCGCAGCGGCTCACGTCATCGTAGAACTAAAGCGACGCTCCGTCAAAGTTAAGAAAACAGAGTTGGAGCAGCAAGTAAAAGAATACATGAAGGCGCTTAAGGATGAATTAGCCACGAGCGACAAGGACACTAGAGCGTTGCCCATGGAAGCTGTCTGCATCGTGGGAGATCTCCCCCAAGGATGGAAAGACGAAGAAACAAGAAAAGAGGACGAACGCTCACTTGAAGCGTATAGAATCCGAGTCATTACTTACGACGAGCTGATTGACAATGCTTACGTTGCGTACGGCAAGTTTATCAAGGCCTCTGCAGATGGGAACAAGCTTCAAAGCCTTCTAAATCAAATTCGTACATTTGAACCTAACGCTTTTGAAGAAGGAGCGACGATCTAGATAGATTTGTTCGGTGCCACTTCCCCTGTCATGCGTGAGTGAGTGACAGCTTCTAAAAATTCACTTATTATGCTAACATGGATAGGACTGCCAGATTGACCGAAAAAGCACGAAATGCCGCCAGCGAACACTCGAAAAATCCATCCGAGTCTTGTCGGACACTTTCCCCGTCCTGCTCGTCACAGGTCCCCGTCAAGTCGGGAAATCTACACTACTCGAGCATTGCGCCAGCCCTGATCGAAATTACGTCACACTCGATAACCTCGATCAGCGCGAGCTTGCAATAAGTGACCCAGCCCTATTTCTGCAAAGGCATCCTGCGCCCTTGACTATTGACGAAGTGCAGTATGCGCCGGAGCTCTTCAGCCAAATCAAGATTGCAGTTGATCGAACACAGCAACAAGGCATGTATTGGTTGACGGGGTCGCAGAAATTCCAACGAATACGCGGAATCACGGAAACGCTTGCAGGAAGGGTGGCGATACTCGATCTGCTGGGTTTTTCACAAGCCGAAATTGATCAGCGCGACGACAATAGTGCGACTCCATTCCTTCCTTCCGCTGAATGGCTTTAACGCACTGAAGCGAGCGAGCGCGGAGGCAGAACGCTGCACGAAATCTATCAGCGCATCTGGCTTGGTTCTTTTCCACGGGTTGTGCTCTCAGGCCCGCGAACAAGGGATGTGTTCTACAGTTCGTACCTGCAGACCTATATCGAGAGAGATGTTCGAGCGCTCGCGCGTGCTGGCGATGAAATGGCTTTTCATCGGCTGCTACGTGCTGCGGCGGCTCGAACAGGCCAGTTAATCAACTTTGCAGACCTTGCGCGTGACGTGGGCGCGGATCAGAAGACCGTGAAGTCGTGGATTTCGATCTTGGAGACTTCCGGCGTCATCTATTTGCTTCAGCCTTACCACAGCAACGTCACACATCGAGCGATCAAGACGCCAAAGCTGTACTTTCTTGACACCGGCCTCTGTGCATACCTTACCCAGTGGACTTCGCCGGAGACCCTCGAAGCGGGCGCGATGTCAGGCGCAATCCTCGAAACTTGGGTGATCGCCGAAATCCTGAAGGGATATACACCGTGCGCAACAGGCGCACTTCTATTTCTTCAGGGACAGGGACGGCAAGGAAGTGGATTTGCTCATCGAGCAGGACAACACACTACATCCGGTCGAGATCAAGAAAACCGCTTCTCCCAGACGTTCCGCAAGCCACGGCTTCCCAAGTCTCAAGCGGCTCGGTCGCAATATTGGGCCGGGGGCGATTGTCTGCCTACGGGAATCGTCGGTGGCGATTGGCCGCAATGTCACGGCGATTCCCGCGTCCTATATTTGAAGTGACATCAGGGATGATCAAAAGCGGGCACGCGATCACCGAGTTGTTCTCTGTCGCGGGGAAGGATTTTGAACGAACAGAGCGATGCGCCTTACCGTGAGTCAGCGTCACAGTTCTGCGAGTTTCGCCCCCAACAACTGGTTGGTTCTATGTCCCCTGATTGTGCTCAGAGGCATTCTCGAACAGTTGCTCCGCACTGCCGCGAAAATCAACATCGGGCAGAATCACCTGCGGCTTGAAGACGATTCGATGGTGATAGGTGCTGACATCCACCGTCTCAAGCTGTTCAGCGAAGTAAGTCACGTTATCGGAAAGGCCCAAGAAGTGCTTTGCATAGTCGCTTTCGCTGGTCTTGCAGGTGACCTCAAGCTGTTTGTTCCTATCAGAAATTGCGCACCGCCCTTCAATGGTCAGCATGTAGGTGTCGGTGATGCCGTTGTAGAACACAATGCGGCGGCTAATCTCAAAATTGTCCGCTGCTCTCGACAAGTTCATGGATGCTACGCGCGCGTCGTCACAGCCTGCTAACGTTAAGAGTGGCACGGACAGAACCAAGGCGGTAAGTAGAATGTGAAAGTTTTGCATAGGATTCATCTCTCCAACGTGAGTTGAGACGATGATCCTTTCGTCCCATAAAACTGTAGCCCTCTCGCGAGGGCCGAGCTAGTGTCCTGTCCCATAAATAAGTGTGATTCAGAGTGAGCACAATCGCCGACGGCAAGGCGCAGTCCGCAGGGAATATCGGGCATATTGCCAAGGGCTGCAACGCAGCCGTCGGCGATTGTGCCCACTCCCGAAGGGCGCGCAGGAGAAGGGCTGTGGCCGCGT
>JAPOTJ010000046.1 GCA_026709225.1 Gammaproteobacteria bacterium
GCCACATAGGCGAGCAGGCCAAGTGCCGCGGCGATCATGGCACACGGCAAAATGGCGAGCCCGTCGAGCCCGTCGGTGAGGTTCACCGCGTTGCTGCTGCCAACAATGACGAGGTAGGCGAGCAGCAGGTAGGCGGGACCAAGATGAAGCGCGACTTCTTTGAACACAGGCACATAGAGCGCCGTTTGCTCGCCGCCCGTAGCATTGCTGTAGAGAAATCCGGCGATCGTGAGCGCGGCGACCGACTGCGCGAGGAATTTCCATCTCGCCCGCAAGCCTTGGGCATTGCCGCGCACGACTTTCAGGTAGTCATCAGCGAAACCGATCAGGCCAAATGCCAAGGTCGCCAGCACCACCGTCCAGACATAGATGTTCTCAAGCCGCGCCCAGAGCACTGCGGTGAGCGCGAACACGCCAAGAATCAAAAGACCGCCCATGGTGGGTGTGCCGGCCTTGGCAAGGTGGGTCTCAGGACCGTCGTCACGCACCACCTGATTGACCTGCAGCTTCTGTAGGTAGCGGATCACCGTCGAGCCCAGCAAGAGACTCAAGAGCAGCGCCGTGACCGCCGCGAATACGGTGCGTAGCGTCAAATATTGAAGCACGCCGAAGCCGGAATCGACTTGCATCAGCATGTCGGTGAGCCAATTCAACATGCGTGCAGCTGCCGGTTCTGCGAGAGATTGCGCGCGAGTTCAATATCGCTGTGCGGGATGACGCATCCGCCGCGCTCAATGCCGAACTCATGGCCTTTGCCAGCAATCAGCAGCGCTTGCCCCGGCCGCGCCGAGCGGTAGGCCTCTTCGGATGCGCGGGCGCGGTCGCCGACATTGTGCGGCGCGAGACGAGAAAAGCGCCTGCAGACTTCATCGCGGATATGGCAAGGCGGTTCGCCGCGTGGGTTGTCGTCCGTAACCCACGCATCGACCGCAAGGCTGTCCACCACTTCGGCCATGAGCGCGCGCTTGCCTTGATCACGCTCGCCGCCGCAACCGAACACACAGACAACACCGTCAGCAAAGCGCCGCTGCAAGCTCTTCATCGCGCGCGCAAGGGCATCGGGCGTATGCGCGTAATCGACGATGATCGGCACCGGCGCGTCAAAGACTTGCATTCGCCCCGGCACCGGCGGCAGGCCGGTCGCGATTGTCCACATGGCGTGCATGTCAATGCCGGCGGCCGCAAGGCTCGTCATGGCGGTGAGCAGGTTCAGCGGGCCGGTTTCGCCGATCATTGGCAGAACACATGCGTAGCGGCCCCATGGCGTTTCGGCTTGCAGCTCAACACCTGTCGCCCGCTCCTGCAATGCGTATCGCACATCCGCGCCGCTACCCCTGCCGACGGTCACTACTCGCGCCTGTTTGTTGACGGCTTTCCGTATTACGCTGCTCGCGGCGTCATCGATATTGACGACGGCAGTCTTCACAGAAGGCATGGAAAAAAGACGCGCCTTGGCAACGAGGTAGGCATCCATGTCTCGGTGGTAATCCAAATGATCGCGGCTCAAATTCGTGAACACCGCGACTTCAGGATTCACACCGCCAAGGCGGTCTTGATCGAGGGCATGCGAGCTGGCTTCGAGAGCCACCCAGCGCACGCCACGAAAACGGAGCGCGTTCAGTCGCGCTTGCATGGTGACGGCATCCGGCGTCGTCAGGTTTGCGCTTGCGAGCTTCGGCGGCGTGCCCCAGCCGATCGTACCGTGGCACGCCGCAGGGATATCGAGTGCGGCAAGCAAACTCGCGACGTACCAGCAGACCGAAGTCTTGCCGTTGGTGCCGGTGACGGCGACAATGCGCAGGGCGAGCGCCGGTTCGCCGTAGAAGCGCGCAGCGAGTTCGCCGATCTTGGCGCGCAAGGCCGAATCGCTGACACTCGGCACCGGCAGGTCGCGCAGCTCGCGCTCGCAGGCGATCGCCGCCGCACCGCGCTCAATGGCGTCTTGCACAAAGTCGTGGCCGTCGAGTTCGCTACCTTTGAGCGCAACGAAGAGATCCCCGGTAATGACTTCGCGCGAATCGAGCGTCAAGCCAGTGATCTGCGTCACCAGGTCACTCGACCGGGGGAAGAGCGATTTCAGCGACACGGCCGTCATACGCCACGATCCGGTGCAATACCAAGGTGGCGGACCGCAAGGCTCGCGACCTCAGCGAAGATAGGCGCGGAGACTGAACCACCGCTCGGCATCGCCGTCTTCGGCTCATCAACCTGCACAAGCAGGACGAAACGCGGACGCGCAGCCGGCACCATGCCAACAAACCAAGTCGCATGACGCGACTGATCGTAGCCAGCTTGGCCGACTTTTCGAATCGTGCCCGTCTTGCCAGCCACGCGATAGCCGGGCACATGCGCCTTCCACGCAGTGCCCTGCGGTGTGACCACCTGCTCGAGCATGCGCATGACCTTCTCGACATCGCCGGCGGCAAACAACCGCTTGCCTTTGATTTCGTGCCGGTCGCGCTTGAAGATGCCCGGTGTCAGACGGATGCCGCCGGTGGCAAGCGTCAAGTAGGCGCTCGCCAGCTGCATAGGCGTGACCGAGAGTCCGTAGCCGTAGGCAAGCGTTGCGCGCACAATCTCGCTCTTTAGCCCTAGCTTGCTCAGTTCTCCCGGTTCCTCGAATGGCAAGCCACTCAAGGTCGGCACACCGAAGCCAAGTCGTTCGAGCACTTCAAAAACCGCGAGGTCGTGCATGTTGAGCGCCACCTTGCTGATGCCAACCTGACTCGACTTGGCGATGACACCGGCGAGCGTAAGTGCGCCGTAATCGCTCGGATCTTCGACGAGCTTGCGCCCAACACGGTAGTAGCCGGGGCTCGTTTCTATGATGGAATCGGGTTGATAGGCGCGATTCTTGAGCGCGGCAAGCGCGGCAAATGGCTTGATCGTTGAACCGGGTTCGAAGCTATCAGTGACCGCACGGTTCTTGCGAGCGAAATGCCCTGAAAACGGCGCGTTCGGATTGAAGCTCGGTTGGTTTACGAGCGCCATGATCTCGCCGCTTCGCGCATCTAGCATGATGAGCGCGGCGGACTTGGCGCGCGTCGCCTCGAAGGCACTTTTAAGCACCCGGTGCGCGTGGTGCTGCAAGTGCAGGTCAATCGACAGTATCAAATCCTCGCCAAAACGCGGCATTTGCGTGTAGCCGAGATTCTTGACGACTTCGCCTTTCTCGTTGCGCAGCACCCGGCGCTTGCCGTCCTGCTGCGTGAGCGCCCGGTCATAGGCGTATTCGAGACCTTCCATGCCGCGATTGGCGCTGTCGGTCGTGCCGACGAGATGCGCCGTGATCTCGCCCGCAGGATAGAAGCGCCGGTACGCCCGCTCCGTATACAGTCCCCTTAGCCCCTGCGCTTCGACATGCGTCGCCTGTTCGGGTGTCAAGCGCTTGGCGAGGCGCATGTATCGGCTGCCTTCCTCACGCTTGGCGCGTATCGCTTCGAGCGTGTCCGAGGCATTGAGGCCAAGCTCCCGGGAAAGATCTCGCATGACTTGGCCATCCCAAGTAGCTAAGCTCGGATCGACCACAACGTTGAATACCGGCGTGCTGATAGCAAGCGGCTCGCCGTTGCGATCAAAAATGATGCCGCGCATCGCAGCGACGGTTTCGAGTCGATTTGAGCGGTTCGCGCCTTCGTTTTGTAAAAAGTCCTTCTGCCAGAAGCTCAGGAACACCTGATAACCAACAAAAGCACTCACCACGAGAATGAAGCTCACGACCATGATGCGGAATCGCATGATCATGATGTATACACCCATTGAATACGGTCCGGGTAGCGCATACCGAGCTGCTCGCTGGCGATTGCATCGAGACGGGCGTAGCTCTTCAGCGCGCTGCGCTCAATCAGCAATCGACTGTAGATTTGCAGCTTGGTATCACCTTCATCCCAAGCGGCGTCAAGTTGACCTGCGAGCAGGCGCATCTGCTCCGCCGCGCCTGCGGAGAGCACCGCAAAGAAGGCCGCAAGCACGTAGAGAGTCACTAAGGAGCGAATGCGCTTCTTCATGCCGGGCGCGCCTCGCATCGCTTTTCGATGACTCGCAGCCTGGCGCTGCGCGCGCGTGGATTGGCGGCGACCTCTTCGGCACTTGGCTTCGCAAGGCGCACGACTGACACAGCCCTATTCGTAGTGCCTTGAACTGGCAGGCTGGCGAGCTTCGGGTCTCCGGAAACAAGGTTGCGAAAGCGCTGCTTGACCATGCGGTCTTCAAGCGAGTGAAACGCAATCACCGCCATACGGCCGCGCTCGCGCAGAATTTCAAAGCCTTCGTCGAGGACATTGGACAGCTCTTCGAGTTCTCGATTGATGTGCATGCGAAGCGCTTGGAAGACGGGTGTGGCGGGGTCGCGTCCGGTTTGCGAGCGACGTTGCCCGCGAGATGCGAGCGGCCGTACAAGCGCCGCGAGTTCGTCGGTGGAGGCGATGCTGGCATCAAGCATGGCTTGTGAAATCCTGCGGGCGCTTGCTCGGTCAAGCTCGCCGTACTCGACGAGCACTTGGCTGAGCGCTTGCTGGTCGGTGCGTTCAAGCCAAGACGCCAAGGTCTCGCCGGAAGCGCTGTCCATGCGCATATCGAGCGGACCTCGAAAACGAAAGGAGAAGCCGCGCGAAGGATCGTCAAGCTGCGCAGAAGAGACGCCGAGGTCAACGAGCAAGGCATCAACGGGACCTAGCCCGGCGGTACGCATCAAGTCTTCGATATCGCCGAAGCAGCCCTTGAGCACGAGCACCCGCGGCTCTTCCTGCGCCCAGTCGCGCGCATGCGCGATCGCGTCAGGGTCGCGATCAATGACGACGAGGCGATCAAGCGGCCCTAGCTTCGAAAGCAGCCCGCGCGCATGACCGCCGCGGCCATAGGTCGCGTCAACGAAGAGCGAAGCGGATTCGCGCCGCTGCGCGCGAGGGCGCAGCGCACCCACCACTTCGGAGAGCAGTACCGGACGGTGCTCATAGACTGAAGGTGATTGGTTCATCTCTCTCCTTGTCCGGTTTGCTGCGCTGCGCACTGCGCCAGTCCTCGAAGCGCGCCATCCAGACGCTCTGGTTCCACAACTCAAGCTTCCTGCCGCTGCCGGCAAGGACGAGTTCTTTATTGAGCTCCGGGTATTCGCGAAGCAGCGGCGGAATGAGCAAGCGTCCACCCGAGTCCACCGAGGCTTCGCGGGCGTTGCCGATCAGGAAGCGCTGCAGGTCGCGATAGTCGGCGCTGTCGATATTCGGGAGCGCGAGAATCTGCTGCTCAACCTCGAGCCAATGCGGTGTCGGATAAATGAGCAGGCAGGGGTCTTGATTGTGAATGGTGACGTGGACATGCCCTTCCGAGACTTCTTGAATGATCTCGCGCACGCGAACAGGCAGCATAATGCGACCTTTCACATCCAACTTGATGTTGTGGCTTCCGCGAAACATCACACAACTGCTTGTGGTAAAGGCTCCATTGTCAAAGCGGCCACACCCATTGGCAGTCCCACTATTTGACACAATTCGACACAAAACTAACACATATAATCTTTTTTCTCCACCCCATAGCAAAGATTTTTTCAATTCGGGTGTAGAGCGCACCGGCGACCGCTCTCCCTTTCGAGAGAGTCATTCGCGTCAAAACGGTTCGGCGAGGTGCCGCGGGTCAGTGCAGCTAGGGCGTGTTCACACTACGCCCTAGGAAGTATCAGCTTGCGGAGACGGTGTCCAGTCGCTTCCAATGAGCGCCTGCTCATCGATGCCATCGGGAAGGTCGCGGAATACCTGGCGATCCTGTGGGCGGCGGTTGGGTTTAGTCGGATTCGTCATCTCGCGAATCACGGCATCGGCGGATTGCACGACACCGACTTTTTCCATGCCACGAAGCAGCCCGACTGTCGACAGAAGGTGCATATTTGGAGGCTTCTGAAACACGCGCAGCCCTCTGTCTTCGTACAAGATCAGCAGCGGTTCGTTTGAATTGAGATAGCGCCGCACGCCTCCTGAGTCACTAATGAAGTCCATCATCGCAAGCTCGCCAACGTTTCGTTTGCGCGGTTTCCCTGCTTTGACCCTTTCTCGTTCATAAGCTCCGATATCGGTGCGCCCTATGATGAATGGAGGGCTGTTCGAATCGATGAATGCCTTGACTTCGGCATCCTTGGGGTAGCTCAGATCGCTTGTGACTTCGTCGTAGACGGCATCCACAACGACGACCGGCATGTCCAGTGCCAGCAGCAGGTCGAGCTGGTCAGCGACCCAGAGGCTGTTGAGTGGCCCGGCATCAGGAATGACCAGCACACAGCGCTTCATGCGGAGGCGAAGATGCGTGCGAAAGTGATTGCCTCATTTTCGACCTCGTGCTCCGATGGGCGTGGCGGGACAAGTCCCGCGTCGCCGAGCGCGACCAAGAGAGCCGCATAGTCCCGGACATCAGCACGACGAATCGCCTCGTCACGCCCGATGATGCCTGCCGCGTAGTCTTGCAGCGGCCCTCCCGCCAAGCGTTCAGGCTCTGCCGTGACTGCCTCCAAGTGCGCCCGCACAATAGCCGTCATGGTTGTTCCCTGCGCCGCGGCATAGGCTTTCGTGCGGACAATGAGGGACTCCGGGAGATTGAGGGTCGTGTTCCTAGTAGGCATTGGCTGAACTGGCGCATTCACATATATATGTGAGACTGGATTGTAGCAGGGAGTGAGAACTTGGACGCGAGGCGTCTCTCACGCATGTTCTCGTATTCAAGTAACACTTCTTGACAATGGTTGTTTCCTTGCTAGAGTTAGGACATGAGCAAAGTCACATCCAAACCACAAGCAATCCTGCCAAAAGCGATTGCGCAGTCCTATCAAATTCGACCGGGCGACGATGTTGAGTTTGAAGCTGCGGCAGATGTCACTCGCATCCTACCCACCAGAACGAAAGGTCAGGATAAATTGCTCGATGTCAAGACTCGACTTCGAATATTCGATTCAGCAACTGAACGTCAGCAAATCCGTGAGATCAACCGGCAAACCCAGGAAGCCGAGACAGACGACGATTCATCTGCCTGCCGAGGCTGGACTCGGGAAGAACTCTATGAACGCGGCGCACCGCTTGCTGGTTGACACCAACATCTTGGTGTATAGGTGCGATGGTCGCTATCCCGGCAAGAAACGTATCAATCTAGGGCTCTGTCCGGATAGAGAATCCTTTTGCTTCGCTGCGCGTTCGATAGAAGCTGCCTCCCATCGCGAAAAATGACAAACGAAGACGACATCGAACAGGCGCTAGTCAACAAACTCGTTGACCTGAAATACACGAGGCGCAGCGACATCCGCGACCGAGTCACGCTAGAGAAGAACTTCCGAGAGAAGTTTGAGGCGTTGAACCGAGTCAATCTCAGCGACGCCGAATTTGCCCGGCTGCGAGACGAAGTCGTCACCGCGGATGTTTTTGCCGCAAGCCAGAGGCTGCGAGAACGCAACACCTTCATGCGCGACGATGGCACGCCATTGCAATACACCCTACTCAACATCAGCGACTGGTGCAAAAACGAGTATGAGGTCATTAATCAACTGCGCATCAACACTGACAACAGCCACCATCGCTATGACGTGGTCTTGCTCGTCAACGGCCTCCCACTGGTGCAGATCGAACTTAAGACCCTGAACATCAGTCCTCGCCGAGCGGTCGAACAGATCGTCGAATATAAAAATGACCCCGGCAATGGCTACACCAATTCGCTGCTGTGTTTCGTGCAGATATTCGTCGTCAGCAATCGTAGCGACACATGGTATTTCGCCAACAATCAGAACAAGCACTTCGCCTTCAACGCCGACGAGCGCTTCTTACCAGTCTATCGACTCGCGCGGGAAGACAACCAGAAGATAAGCGGCTTGTACGAGTTCGCCGAGAGTTTCCTGGAGAAGTGCACACTTGGAGAAATGATCAGTCGCTACATGGTGCTGGTGAACACCGAGCAAAAGCTCCTCATCATGCGTCCGTATCAAATCTACGCAGTCAAGGCGATTGTGGACTGCATCCATCAGCGCCGCGGCAACGGCTACATCTGGCACACCACCGGCAGCGGCAAGACCTTGACCTCTTTCAAGGCATCCACATTGTTGAAGAACAACCCCGACATCAGCAAGTGTGTATTCGTAGTGGACCGCAAGGATCTCGACCGTCAAACCCGCCAAGAGTTCAACAAGTTCCAAGAAGGCTGCGTGGAAGAGAACACGAACACGGGTGCTTTGGTGCGGCGCCTGCTATCCGAGGACTACGCCGACAAGGTGATTGTCACCACAATCCAGAAGCTTGGCTTGGCATTGGATGATAGCGGGGCTTACAAGAAACGTTTAGCACCCCTCAAAGCCCAGCGCATGGCATTCATCTTTGACGAGTGCCACCGCTCGCAATTCGGCGACAATCACCAGGCAATCAAGGCGTTCTTCCCCGCGGCGCAGCTTTTCGGATTCACTGGCACACCCATACTTGAAAACAACGCCTCCTATAAGCAGATTGACGGCACCACCGCTTCATACCAAACCACGGAGGACGTTTTTCAAAAGCAACTGCACGACTACACGATCGCTCATGCGATTGATGATCAGAACGTACTGCGCTTTCATGTTGAGTATTTCCAGACAGAGAGCGGCACAAACCACAACGACACGAGAACAAAGAGAGCTGTGGTGAACGCCATTCTTGACAAACACAATAGTGTCACTGGCAACCGTCGATTCAACGCAATCCTCGCCACAGCTTCCATCAATGCTGCGATCGAATACCACGGTCTGTTTCATGAAATACAGCAAGAAAAGCGAGCCAACTCCGACAACTTCTCACCCGTCAATATCGCGTGCGTCTTCTCTCCACCCGCCCAAGGCAATAGGGATGTGAAGCAACTGCAAGAGGACCTTCCGCAAGAGCAGGCCGACAACCAGAAGGAGCCTGAGAAGAAAAAGCAGGCCCTTGATGCGATCATCGCCGACTACAACACGAGATTCGGCACCAATCACAGTAGCAGCGAGTTTGATACCTACTATCAAGATGTTCAGCAGCGCATTAAGGATCAGCGCTACAGCAACCGAGACATGCCGCAAAAGAACAAGATTGACATTGTGATTGTGGTGGACATGCTCCTCACCGGCTTCGACTCTCAGTACCTCAATACGCTCTACGTTGACAAGAATCTCAAGCATCACGGACTGATTCAGGCGTTCTCGCGCACGAACCGAATACTCAACGGAACTAAGCCTTTTGGAAACATCGTTGATTTTCGTGGGCGGCAGCAACAAGTAGACGATGCCATCAACTTATTCTCTGGCAGCCATATGGGTTCGCCACAAGAGATCTGGCTGGTGGAGCCTGCATCAGACGTCATAGAGAAACTCAAAGGTGCGGTCACCAATCTAGAGGGCTTCATGGACAGCCAGGGTCTTGAGTACGACCCCACAGCAGTCATCAATCTCAAGGGCGACACGGCCCGTGTCGGATTCATCGCGAACTTCAAGGAAGTGCAGCGCCTGATGACGCAGGTTGAGCAGTACACCGACCTTGATGAGCAGCAGTGCGAAATGATTGAAAAACTGTTACCGAACGAGCAACTGCGCGGGTTTCGCGGCGCGTATTTGGAAACTGCTGCGCAACTCAGAAAACGGAAACCGAAACCCGATGACGAAGATGAAGTTCGGCAACTTGACTTTGAGTTTGTGCTGTTCGGCTCGGCGCTGATCGACTACGACTACATCATGGAATTGGTCGCTCGCTACAGTCAAGATGAGCCAAAAGCACAGAAAATGACTCGCGAACAGCTCGTCAGCCTGCTCAAGTCAAGCGCGAATTTGATGGATGAACGCGAAGACATGGTCGCCTATATCGACACCCTCACGCCAGGCGAAGGTCTCAGCGAGAGCGCGATTCGGAAAGGTTTTGAGGCTTTCAAGGTGCAGAAGTCCGCGGATGAACTCGCTGCACTCGCATCAAGCCATGGGATTGAAACCAGCGCCCTTGAGATTTTCGTCGACGGCATCTTGGATCGCATGATTTTCGACGGACAACGACTCACTGAACTGTTAGAACCATTGGGGTTGGGCTGGAAGGCGCGTACCGAGAAAGAACTGGCGCTGATGGACGATCTCGTGCCGCTCCTGAAGAAGCAATCGCAGGGTCGAGAGATTTCCGGGTTGGTGGCGTATGAGTAGACCGAAGAACCGGCCATGGGTTCCAAGGCTGCGCTTTCCCGAGTTTCGGGATGCCGGGGCATGGGAGGCAAAAGAAATACAGGAATGCCTAGAATATGAGCGCCCTGATCGGTTTATCGTCAACAGCGACAATTACCATCAAAGTGGAACGCCGGTGCTGACCGCGAATCAGAGCTTTATATTAGGTTATACGAATGAGCATGATGGCATCTGCAATCATCTTCCAGCGGTGATATTCGATGACTTTACTACGGACATGAAATACGTTGACTTTCCATTCAAGGTGAAGTCTTCTGCTATCAAGATTCTCAGAACGAAAGAGGACAACAATCTCTCATTCCTATACGAATTGATTTATCGGATGCCATTCGACGCATCACAGCACAAGAGACACTATATTTCGGAGTACCAGCACCAAGTCATCAGGCTACCCCACCCGAGAGAACAGAATAAGATCGCGGCCTGCCTGTCATCCCTTGATGCGCTGATTACTACGCTTAGCCGGAAAATCGATACGCTCAAGGAACACAAGAAAGGACTCATGCAGCAGTTGTTTCCACAGGAAGGTGAGACCGTGCCTCAGCTGCGCTTTCCAGAGTTTAGGGATGCGGGAGCGTGGGGGGAGAAACGGCTGGATCAGGTATGCAAAGTAAACCCAAAGACTGAATCGTTGCCTGATAAATTCGTCTACATTGACCTTGAATCAGTCGAAGCAGGCAATCTGCTTCAAAAGAACTTCGTTAGCCGCAGCGCGGCACCTAGCCGGGCTCAGAGACTCCTAAAAAATGGAGACATCATCTTTCAGCTAGTCAGGCCATATCAAAAGAATAACTACTTATTTAACGAGGTCGATTGTCCCAGCTATGTAGCATCCACAGGCTACGCTCAGCTTAGAGCAAATCAATCAAGTACGTACCTTTATCAGTATGTTCATGCTGAGAGTTTTGTTGAGAAGGTCCTTTCTAAGAGCGAAGGATCGAACTATCCCGCAATATCTTCTGGTGAATTATCAAAGATATTAGTATGGCTGCCTGAACCACACGAACAGCAAAAGATAGCGTCCTGCCTCTCATCCTTGGACAAATTGATTGCCGTAAAGAGCCGAAAACTCGATGCCCTTGGGACTCACAAGAAAGGGTTAATGCAACAATTATTCCCCGTCACCGACGATTCCACTCAATGAGCGACACGCCTACCTTTTCCACGCTGAACGAAGTTGCTACGCACCTGCGCGAAAGGCTTGAGAAGAAAGATCACCTACTGCTCTTTGCGCACAATGGCACTGGCAAAACGCGGCTATCCATGATGTTCAGAGAACCTGCTCCCGATGACATCAAGCGCGACACGCTCTACTTCAATGCCTTCACCGAAGACCTATTCAGTTGGGACAACGATAAGCGACTGCTGTGTATAAACAGCGACTCTCAGTTCGTGACCGGATTGAAAGAGCAGGAAATGGAGAGTCGAATTCGCGAATTCCTCCCTCGATATGCGGATTTTTTCTTCTTCATCGACTACGACAACTGGACCGTCAGTTTTGGTCGCGATGGCAGCAGTAGAGCCGAATCTATTAAGATTTCTCGCGGCGAAGAGAGGCTCTTCATCTGGTGTTTCTTTCTCGCCATCGCCAAACTCGCCCTTGACGGGGAACAAGCCTATTCGTGGGTGAGGTACTTGTATATCGACGACCCCATCTCATCCTTGGATGACAATAATGCGATTGCGATAGCCGTGGGTCTGGCGCAACTTTTACACGGGTCGGACAGCGGCGTGAAATCTGTCATTTCGACGCATCACGGGCTGTTCTTCAATGTCATTTTCAACGAGTTAGGAAGAAGCGCGGAAAGCTACTTCATGGACAGGCGGAAGGGCAATGGCGGTTACACGCTCAAAAACACGCAAGCTTTACCCTCCTTTCAACATGTCGGACTGCTGTGGCAACTTCAGCAAGCCGCTGACTCTGGAGAGATCTACACGTATCACTTCAACGCGCTTCGCAACATCTTGGAAAAAACCGCGGCATTCTTGGGCTACTCACGCTTTTCGGACTGTTTGCGTCAAGACGAGGATGAAACAAGCCGAGCGCTTCACACTCGCATGGTCAACCTTCTCAGTCACGGCAGCTACTCTTTGTTCGAACCTGTCGAGATGGTAGAGGACAACAAGCGGCACTTCAAGAAGATTCTGCGCAATTTCTTGGACGATTTTCGTTTCAACCCTGCGATATTCCCGACAGAAGACACGGAGGCCCTATCGCCATGAGCGAAGCACAATGGCATCAACTCGGCAGTACCCTTTGGGACATCGCGGACGAGCTGCGCGGGGCCATGAATGCAGACGACTTTCGCGACTACATGCTGGCATTTTTATTCCTGCGCTATCTTTCGGACAATTATGAGGTTGCGGCGAAGAAGGAACTGGGCAAGGATTATCCTGAGCGGGACGAACGGCTTGCCCCCCTGTCGATGTGGTATGAGCAAGTCAGCAAAGATGAGCAACGGTTGTTTGAAGCGCAGATGCGCCGCAAGACGCACTATGTCATTCAGCCGGAGTACCTCTGGAGCAGCATCACTGAACTCGCACGAACACAAAGCGACGAACTCCTGACGGTGCTGGAGGATGGATTCAAATTTATCGAGACCGAATCTTTTGCCAGCAGCTTTCAGGGGTTGTTCTCAGAGATCAATCTCAATTCGGAGAAGCTGGGCAAAAAGTACCCGGATCGTAACGCCAAGCTCTGCAACGTCATCAGCAAAATTGCGGAGGGAATCGCCGAATTTTCAACCGACAGCGACATTCTGGGCGATGCTTACGAGTACCTCATCAGTCAATTTGCGGCGGATGCTGGAAGAAAAGCGGGCGAATTTTATACGCCACAGCAAGTCTCTAGCGTATTGTCGGGAATTGTCACGCTAGACAGTCAAAACCCGCCGAGCGGTCGCAAGAACAAACTTGGCAAGGTGCTAGATTTCTCTTGTGGGTCAGGGTCTCTATTACTAAACGTCCGCAATCAACTAGGCCCACACAGCATCGGCAAAATTTACGGGCAGGAAAAGAACATCACAACTTATAATCTCGCCCGCATGAATATGCTGCTGCACGGCTTGAAGGACACGGAATTCGATATCCATCACGGCGATTCGCTACTGAACGATTGGGACATGCTCAATGAGATGAACCCTGCGAAAAAGGTGACATTCGATGCAGTCGTAGCAAACCCGCCGTTTAGCTATCGATGGCAGCCAAACGAGGCTTTGGCAGAGGACTTTCGCTTCAAGAGCCACGGACTCGCGCCGAAGTCGGCTGCTGACTTTGCCTTTCTTCTGCACGGATTTCATTTCCTCAATGATGCGGGCACTATGGCAATCCTTCTACCGCATGGAGTGTTGTTCCGAGGCGGTGCAGAACTCAGAATACGCACCAAGCTGTTGACAGACGGACACATCGATACGGTCATCGGACTACCTGCAAAGCTGTTCTTCTCCACTGGCATTCCTGTTTGCATCCTCGTGCTGAAGAAGTGCAAGAGACCGAACGACGTGCTGTTCATCAACGCTGGTGAGCATTACGAAAAAGGCAAGCGCATGAACCGGCTGCTGCCGGAACATATTGACAAGATCGTTGACACCTACCAGTTTCGAAAAGAGGAAGATCGCTATTCCCGTCGGGTGTCAATGGAAGAGATCGAAGATAACGGGCACAACCTCAACTTAGGACGGTACGTAAGCACTGCAGAGCCGGAGCCGGAGATTGATTTGAAGGCCGTTCACTATGAGCTTACGGAAATCAAGAAAGAGGTGCTTCGAGTCGAGGATCAGCACAATGAGTACCTTGTCGAATTGGGGCTGCCTCGGTTGTGATGAGTGGCGTCTCCATGGATTCTGTTTCCGAAGCATTTCACATGAACAGCTTTAAGGTAGCGTTACTAGAAAAGAAAGGCACGGAATTCCAGAGATGGTTCGCGGAGTTGGCAGGACACGCTTGGGGAAGTGACTTTCAATCTGTTCGACCGTATGGGTCGCAGGGGGATTGGAAATGTGACGGACGAAGGATTAGAACAGGAACAATTTTTCAGTGCTACGCACCCGATTCCATGACCGACAGAAAGATGATCGAAAAGATCGATGCCGATCTTGACGGCGCGGTCGAAAATTGGCCGGACTTCATCAAGGAATGGGTGCTGGTGCATAACGACGATAGAGGCATTTCTCCGGCAGTTGCCGCACATCTCGATTCAAAGAAGAAGGCTTATCCAAATGTCTCTATTGAGTTATGGACTAAACCAAATCTATTAGAACTGTTCTCGAAGCTCTCGGCGCATGCAAAACTGTCGATGTTTGGTCCTGCGCCAAGGCACGACACAGGGTATTCACTGCAAGATCTTCATCCAGTCATCTCGGCTTTAGAGAGTCGCGACCCCATTCAGATTCTCGATATGCCGCTACCTCCGTCGCCGGAGAAGCTAGACAAAAACGACCTGTCGACGGATGCGCGCGAGTTGCTAAAGTTTGGGCGGAGAAGGGTTCGGTTAGTTGAAACCCACTTCGCTAAGACTGCACCAGTCGAGCTCGGTGAGAGGATTGCCGAGGCATTTCGCCAGCGCTACGCTGAATTGCGATCACTGGAACTTAACCCAGATCAGATCTTTGATCACCTGTGCAATTTCGCAGGCGTATCAGGCGAGCCAGCACGCCGGTCTGCTGCCACGGCCGTCCTGCTGTACTTTTTTGATCGTTGCGACATATTCGAGGACCCAGATGACGGAGAAGTAGCGACGTCATGATCCTACCAACCAAACACATACGAGCGGAAAGAGCCATCATTGGAACGGGTGCGGAAGTGCTGGGACTCCTGCGTGAACCGATGACTGTTTCAAGCCTTTGGGACGCAATTCGTGCAAGAAGAACTGTCGCACATCCAAGCGCACCTATCAGTTACGACTGGTTTATTTTGACCCTCGACTTCCTTTTCTTGATCGGCGCAGTTGACATGAAGCGCGGATTGCTTTCGAAGGCGGTAGCGTGATTCGAGATATCGGTAGCGACCTCGCTTCGTTCAAAGCGCTCGCGTTCAACCCGGGGTTGAATATTCTGCTCGCCGACAAGAGCGAAGGCGCCACTGACCGTCAATCTCGCAATAGCGCGGGCAAGACCAGCCTTATAGAGTTAATTCACTTTTTGTGCGGTGCGAATGCCTCACCTGGAAGCCTCACTCGAGCCACTGAGATCGCAGATTCGACGTTTACCCTGAGAATGGACATCGGCGATGCCGACGTGACCGTTGCTCGTTCAGGCAATAAACCAAGCAAAATCAAAATCTCGGGATCCATGGAATCCCTGCCAATCTTGCCCAAACTCACCGTGCAGCATGGAAGTTACGAAATCTCGAACGAACAGTGGAAATCCAGTCTCGGCGCGTTGTGGTTCGGAATTGAGGAACCGTTAGACCCTACTGCAAAGTACGGGCCGAGCTTTCGCTCTTTGTTCTCTTATTTCGCGAGGCGAGAAGAAAGTGGAGGATTCCAAACGCCCGTGCAGCATGTCGAGCGACAACAGCTTTGGGACCAACAAGTGGCGATCTCTTTCTTGATAGGGCTGAATTGGCGTATTCCAGGCGATTTGCAGCGCTTGAAGGACAAGGAGAAGATCATCAAGGGATTGGCCAAAGCGGCAAAATCTGGTGATCTCGGCAAGTTCGTTGGGCGATCAGCGGATCTTAGAACACAACTCGCGGTTGCCGAGCGACGATCTGATGCACTTTCCATCCAACTCAAAACGTTTCAAGTCATCCCAGAGTACCAAGAGCTCCAATCCGAGGCAGATGAAATAACCGGCAGAATTAACCAACTCGGCGAAGAAAATTTTGTGGATACACGGTTGGTGAAGGATTTGGAAGAATCTCTGGTGGAGGAACAGGAGCCGCAGCAAGAGGATCTCATCAGGCTCTACGAAGAAGCTGGCGTGCTGCTTCCCGGAGTGATATGTCAGCGATTGGATGATGCTAGGGCATTTCACCGTGCGATTGTGGAGAATCGTCGCTCACACCTCGGAGCAGAGATCACCTCGGCATCGCAGAGGATCGAGTATCGCGAAAAGGAACAATTGGATCTGGATGCGAGACGGCGGCAAATCATGGAGATTCTGCAGTCTGGAGGTGCACTGGAGCAATACACTGGCATGAGAGAGGAGCTCGGGCGCGCACAAGGAGAAATAGAAAACTTACGCCAGCGCCTGACTGCGGCAGAAGAATTCGAGAGATCCAATGCTGAGCAGGACATTGAGCGATCTCGACTCGCTCAGGCATTGAACGATGACATTCATGAGCGGGAGGATATTGTCAAGGAGGCGATCGTGACGTTTGAAAGCCTCTCGGAAGCCCTATACGAGGAAGCAGGAAGTCTAGTCATCAACCCTACTCCCAACGGACCGCTCTTCGAGATGAAAATTGACGGGGAGCGAAGCAAAGGCATCACCAACATGCAAATTTTCTGCTTCGACATGATGCTCACCGAACTGAATTGTCGCCGCGGCAGGTCGCCGGGATTCTTGGTCCACGACAGCCATCTGTTTGACGGTGTCGATGAGCGGCAAATCGCGAAAGCGCTACAACTCGGGGCTCAGCGGTCGGAGGAACTTGGCTTTCAGTACATTGTGACCATGAATTCTGATGTTCTGCCGAGCAGAGGCTACCAGAGCGGATTTGATGTTCGAGAATATGTTCTGCCGACTAAATTGACCGATGCTACGGAGACTGGCGGGCTGTTTGGATTGCGGTTTTGAGTCGGGGTGGCATCGAGTCGAGCTTTTGAGAAAAGATGCCCCGCAGCCCATATGCCTGCTGAGGGCAGGTTATCTCTGAGTGCGATTCTCAACTCCGTACTTGGAGGGAACCCTATGGAGCATGAGATGACCGCCTTCCTTACTGCTAACCCCGTCCTCATCGCACCGGGTAATCTTGTAACGCTCTGGTAGGTTATATTTCAACCATTTCCAATCCGTACAATCGACTCTCTTACTCTCGGCTCTGGTCATGAGCACGAAATGTGGCTGCAATTCGTCGGGCATCTGCACCTTCTCCATAATCTTGCGTAGGCGCGCCGTCTTTGATTCAAGTTGCTTATTGTTCCATGACGAGTAAGCTTTGGCTTCGATCATCACCAAATGCGTCTTGATTTTGTTCGCCCCAAGCTCTTGAAATGCGATGAGCAGGTCAATGTCCTGTTGACTCTTGTTGATTGCGCAATCCGGGGTGGGGAAGCGACGTCCGGGTTGAATACTCGGATGCTTAGCCCAGTAAATGGCCAGTTCAATCCAGTCCAGATGATAGTCCATCGCGAGAAAGCAGGACTCAGGCACCTTGATGCCGATGCACTCCATCAATCTCCGCCGAAAACCGCAGTCAAGACTGGGAAATTCAGGGTGGAATCCCAAAACTTCTCTGAGAACCGCAAATCGCTCTTTTCGGTCGAAGAACCGTAGTTTTTCAATTAGGTCGTGCATCTGACTCTCATCCTTTGCCGTAATGTGAATATTCTCTCGCTGGAAAAAATTCCGTGGTTATCGCAGATGGTTATGGATTAGACCGCAACGCAGCGCGTTTAGTATTTCAGTCAATACACTAACCATTCTTATTTACTCACCGAACCAACTCCGGCAAACGAAACAGGAGCTGTTGAGCTTCCGGCCAGCCAGCATCTGCAAGCAGAGCAAGGCATTTGATCAAGTCAATCTGTCGCGTTCTCGATTCGAAAATCTCCTTGTGGTCAGCGAGAAAGATACCGATGAGCTTTATGAGTAAGTTCTTTCCCATCGACTCAAATTGGTATCCACCTTCCCTGCCTCCATGAAGCAGTGATTTCGCAGCAATATCAAATGTCCTAAGAGGTTCTACCGGCAATAGAGACTGTACCAATTCCAACAATTCGTGGATTGTGCGTGGAACAACTGAGCTACTCAACAAGAGGAGGACGGTTTGCGCATCGTTGAAGAACTTGCCTAGTTCCAAGTCGCTGCCACTGCCATCCTCATCAGCAATCTTACCGACAGAAAATCGTAGCTCTGCACATACAGTGTTCTCAAGTCTCTGCAAACTGGCAATTCGCTCACCCTCTGTTTGTTTATCTTGCCGCTCAACTGAAATTTGAGCGAGCTGATCCTGAATGGACTTTACTAGGTTCTCAGCCAATTCAAACGCACGTTGCCTAACTTGATCTTCCCGCGCATCATCTTCGCTCTCTAGCCCCGCAGCAAATGCGCCCCTGATCGTAGTCAACACACCCTCAAGCTCATTGACGAACTCGCCGGGAGCGTTTATCCATTTCTGGATCACTGTTCGCAAAGTTTGCGAACCATGACTAAACCAAAGAATCGCCAGAAGAACCGAGGTTTTTTTGCGCGATCGCATGTTCCTCTCAGAATCGTCTCCAAAACGATCAAGCACTTTTAGCAACTCTGGTTCTACAAGTTCCGGCACCATGTGCACCAGTCGCCCAAGCACTTTAGTAACCAGAAATCCAATCACTCCAAGATTGCTCTCATTCTCAATCCGAGAACGTAGTCGTCTCCAGAAAAGGCTGCGGTGCGTATGCCAGAGATGAAGCAAAGCCACTCCAGCCTCATGCCGGACAGCCGGATGTGGATCATCGAGTAGCTGGTCCATCTGGGGTTCGAGATCGTCAAACATGTCGGGCCGCTTGGCGATGAGGCTCAAAATCGCGGACGCGACCTCCACCCTAGCTGCTGGCGAAGGGTAGGAAGCGAACTCTTCGTACGAACTCTCAGTGCCTTCATTCAACTCTGGACCTTGTGATCTTGCGGCGATCGCCAATAGCTCCATAAACTTTGCGTCAGACGAGCCTTGGCGCACGTTGGAGAGCATGTTCTGACTGACAATATGTTTACATGCCTCGCCAATCGCTGCTTCGCCTTCCAAAACCAGCTGCGGATTTACGCCCTCTGCCGAAATCGATACTGTTAATTCCTGCAACTCTGCCAATACCTGCTCCAGCGTAAGCTGTTCCGAATCCGTGCCAGCCGATGTTTGAGTAAACATCTGCTTAACGAATTGAATTTGCTTCATGGGAAGCGTATTTGCTTGATCTCCCCGGTCAAGTCCTTTGATCCAATCAAAGCTCGGACGTGATGGCTCGGGAGAAAAGCTCCCGATAGTCAGTGCGCGTTGGTTCATCGGACGCTGCCTTCTCTCCGTTCTTGACAAAGCGTTACGAGCACGGGGGGTTGTCAAATTCTCTTCCCCAATGGCTGAAAAAAGTTTAAGGGCAAAAAACTGCCGCGCATCTTCAGATTCTGCGTACTGAGAAAAATCAAACTCGTACACCGACTCCTCAAATTCCTTGCGTCTAGCCTCAATGAGATTCCCGAAGCCCGCAGCGATAAGGTCGATGGCATCCTTTTGAGTTTCTTGTGCAATGAGAAAAGGCTCTTGAAGCGCAAATGGCAACAAAATATCCAGCAACGCCCCCCTTCGAAGCGCAGCAACCATGAATAGCCGCGACCAAAAGACCGCCAATGAGGTCGCGCCTATTACCAAACGCGCCATTCGGCAAGCATCATCCTCGGAACAGGTCTTTAAACGAGATACCAGTTTGACGAGAATCTCTTCCGCATCATCTGGATAGTCCGGTTCGGGGTCACACGCCCACCAATGGCTTTTGTCAGGCTGAAATGCAGCTTTTTCGTCGCCGGAAAATATCGTTTGCTCGTCGAGCTCGTCAGGAACCGGATGCTCCATCGCTACGTATCCATGCACTACGTGGACAGCGGCCCGAGTAGCATGGTCGGGATGGTTAGCAAGAAAGGAAGGATAGAATTCCTTGAGACTATAGCTCGCCATCCGATAGTCTTGTTGGACATTCGAAACAAGCGGGAGAATCCGACCAGATCCCAAATACGTCTCTTGCTCCACCTCCGGTTCGTGCGCAAAGACTTGCCTGTACACGCCCTCTGCTAGAGCTGGGTCTTCGGCAGCAAGAGTTTCGATATTTCGGCAAATTGCAGGGACTTCGACCCAAGCAAAGTCCTTCAATCTATCTTGATCGAACACCTTTAAGAGTAGGCGTCGAGATTCATTTGGCTCAGTCCCGAAAGTTTTCGCAACGAAATCTATGGCCGAAACCACAACTTCACTAGGGGAGCGAATCCGATAACCGAAGTCGAGCAATGCGCGAGCAGACAGTCCAAGATCAAAATGTACTTCTTTTTCGCTTGACCGGCCAATAAGCTTGAACAGCAGAAATCTACATGCGAGAGCCACTGGCAGACTCGCTTCGCTCAGATCGATTGCGGAAAGCAGTTTGCTCCAAGGTGTGAGATTCACATTCGCGTCCTCGTCCAGCAAAACTCCGAGCGCGCCACACATATATTTGAGCGAACCAATCGTTTCTTCATTGTTAACGTTGACCTGCTCCGCCAGCCATGCAATATCATCTTGCGTCGCAGGCAGCTCCGCAGCAAGCCTAGCGCTAACGCTTTTGAGTATGGGGTCTCCGTCTTCGCGAGCCAAGATATTTCGCGTCGCGGTCCAGAAATCCTTTCTGTCACTATTTCGTTGCCACAATCCTTGGAGAAGGAACGCAAGCGCCGGTGCAAGCATCAGACCCACCGACTGTTCCAAACCAAAGCGCATTTGTCCGGTGAGCACATCCTCGGCATTGAGCCATACTCGGGCAGCCGCGTAATCGAAGAGTATGTGGTGGCGAAACTGTAGCCACTGCTTATCGTCGAATGAGACCACTACACCTACTTCCTGCAATGAGTCAAGCATTGCAGCGTGCTGAGTCGCTACATCAAGCTTGCGTGCCGTGAGCTTTTGACGGTCAATCATTTGACCAACCATGTCTCTGAGACATATTTCGGCACTTGTCCCCAAGTCCCCGATCCTGTGGTCCCAATACCGTGAAAGGAGTTCCGTTTGGGTAGAAACCGTGTACATATCCTTCGAAACACCATCTCTCAACAACTCACAAAACAACTGCGTATTGAATGGCACCTTCAGAAGGTCATTGAGTTTAGAGGGAGCATCAAGGAGTCTTGCAGACAGCAATGGAGATTGCTCCTTTAACTGGACAAATTCCAATTCGGACCAAATGGGCACCAAAACATGGCGCACCCCTGAGAAGTCGTCGTCGCTGAACTCAGGGCTGGCAGGGTTTCCTTCAAAAAGAGAGCGGAATCGTTGACCCATGCGAAGATCAAAGGACCGGATCGAAGCAACTACTTTCCAGCGCCCTTGCATTTCCAGCACACCCTCAATGAGTGTTCGAAATGCCCGCTCGCTCTCGCTGCCACGCACTGCGTCTAGCGCATCCAATATGAGCCAGGCACTGTCAGGACCATCCCAAGCTCGTAAGACCTCCAAAATCGGACGGCGCAATTCAAGATGACGTGAGAAACCTTCCAACGTCTCGACAGAAACGCGGTCAACTGAGATCGCAAGTACATCTTGGCCTTGCTGCAACAGGTGCTGAGCGACTCCACAAATGACACCACTCTTGCCGCTGCCGGGCTCTCCGATTACCAGAAACGATCCTTGAGAGGCCCCCGAGTTTATAGCCTGTTGACATTCACGACTGACCGAGATTGCCTTGCCTCCGTCAACGACCACTCGCATATGCTCATTGAGTCGGGCGATGGTTGCCCTTGTGTGCTCTTGCAGTTTCTCAACATCACTCGCGTAGTCTTGCTGAATCCGAAGCGGAACACCCTTCGAGATAAGCAAACTGCGCAATCCAGCGAGATCTTCTTTCTTTTGCGTTCTAATCAGACCCGAGCATGTCTCTACTAGCGCATCCTTGGCAACCGCGAGGTCTGCCGCTTCCGCGATTGCATTCCTCATACGTTCTACCAAGAGTGCTTCATGTGCACCATCGGCATCAAATTTCAGAACCACCACAAGCTTAACTAGCTCATCAATCAATCTCGGATCGATATCCTCATCTGTAAGCGATGACCATGCAGAACGAGCCAAGGACTCGAATACGCGCAATGCCTTCTGTTCGTTACGATTTAGAGCAGTATTATCGTTAAGCGCCCTCTTTCCCAGCCCTCCTGCAAGGTGTCTTGTGATAGTGCTCGGCGCCGCATCGGACACTGCAAGCACCAATCTATCGCGATTTGGGTCGAGAGGACGATTCCAACCGAGACTTCCATCGCCTTCCTTACATTTTCTCCACTGATCGACAAACTGGGAAACGGATTTTGCCAGCGGACCGTCTCTCTTCTTGGAAAGCTGAACGCTCAACTTCGACTGGATGGCAACAAAACCCGCTCGCGAAGTCTCAATCAGTATGTCGTCGACAGGGGATGATGACTCGAATCTAATAGTAATTGCGTTTGCAGGGCATAACCCAAGTCGCTCATCTAGGCGGTTCATCAACAGCACGTCGGATGCAAAATACGCTCCCACCGAGGCCTGAAAACGAAACCCCTTCATTGCCTGTGCCCCACCGGAAGACTTCTCTGGTGGCGATCCTACCTCTTCAAAAACGCTCATCCAACACCTTAATAATCCGTAGGCAACCCCCTTGGTGCAAAGCTCGCTCGTGTAACATCCGGGGAACGCAATTCTTGCACGGACGAGATTCAAGTGCAGTGTACGGCAGCACTTCAACATGAAGGGTCCCCGATTTTTGGACACGCAATGGGATGAGCGTCACAATGACCACCGAAGACAGGCAGAAGCCCCCGCCCTAATGCTGTTGGGGCGCCGGAACTTGTCAGTCAGCTAAGATGCGCGTAAAGTTTATCTCCAGAGGGCATTCGCTTGTCGAATGCGCCTTCTCCCTCCTTGAATTATCTGCAATAGGGAGTACCTCACAACCGAGACATGACATGACCGAGCAACCACCACGCTGGCATTATCGGTTCGACATTTACCGCCGAGCCTATACCTTGTTGTATGAGGCGATGGAGCAATCGCAATCATTGACACAGCTAGAGAAGGAGGGCGTGGTTCGGCGTTTCAAGTACACCATGGAACTCGCATGGAACACCTTGAAGGATTATCTCGAAGCCGAGAACGTTGTTTTCGAGCAAATCACGCCCCGCGCTGTGATTCGTAAAGCCTTTGAAGCACAAGTCATCCGACAGGGTGATGTTTGGCAAGATGCTTTGGACGCACGCAACAAAATTTCGCATACCTATGACTTCAAGGATTTTGAGCGAGTGGTCGAAGCCATCGAACAGCACTATCTTTCGGCTTTTGGAGAGTTGTACGAATATTTGATGAAGCTGCGGCTCACATATCGCTGAGCTTGGCTCGCCGAAGGCGTGAGAGGCCGTATGATGGATTCTCTTTCTTCGCGAGTTGAATGGGCATCAAGCGGTGAGGACTAGTCAGACAATGATCTCTAGCAAAAAGGAACTCTTGGACAAGATTCGCTTGGGCGAAAGCTCATACCTTGAACTCAAAGAGGTACGATTTTCCAATGGCAGGATTGCGGGGCCCCATCGAGATGCAGTCGCCGATACTCTTGCAGCATTCGCGAATGCGCATGGCGGAACGTTCGTGCTCGGCGTTCAAGACGATCCTAGAGAGATCGTCGGCATTCCACTGAACCGTCTTGACCAAACCGCCAATTTCGTTCGCGATATCTGCTCGGACTCGATTGATCCTCCTATCGAAAACGTCGTCCTTGATCGAGTCGCGTTGCCTAATTCCAAGGGCGAAGAAGTTCCCATCATCAAGATCGAAGTTCCGCCGAGCTTGTTTATACACAGGAGCCCGGGCGGCTTTTTGCATCGTGTGGGCGATTCCAAACGCACCATGTCCACCGAGTATCTTGCAAGAATGTTCGCGCAGCGCAGTCAAACTCGGCTGATCCGTTTCGATGAGCAAGCCATTCATGAGGCGACGCTCGACGACCTATCTCCCGAATTGTGGCGTGGCTTCCGCACCTCCCGCACTGGCGATGACCGCGAGGACACACTCTCCAAGCTCGGCATGGCATGCCTTGATGGGAACGGAGCCTTCCGCCCAACGGTAGCGGGCGTACTGATGGCAGCCAAGGATCCGAGGCAGTGGATACCCAACGCTTTCGTGCAGGCTGTTTCCTATCGAGGAACCGAGATCGAGATTCGCCCTCCTAGCAGTCACTACCAATTGGACGCCGCCGATATCTGCGGCCCACTTCAGGTGCAGATTCGTGACGCCTGCGTGTTTGTCGCCAAGAATATGAAGGTGCGTGCGTTCAAAGATCAAGGGCGCTTCGACCTGCCACAATATGACTTGACTGCCGTCTTTGAGGCGCTGGTCAACGCTGTCGCTCACCGCGATTACTCGATCTATGGCTCTAAGATCAGATTGAGGATGTTCGAGGATCGCATCGAGATCTATTCGCCGGGCAGCATTCCTAATTCGCTGGGCGTTGAGCGCCTGCCGCACATTCAATCTACCCGAAACGAGCTCATCACCAGCCTGCTCGCGAAATGTCCAGTGACAGACGATTTTCCAAATCTCGTGACTGATCGCCGGACCTTGATGGATCGACGCGGCGAGGGAGTGCCGGTGATTCTTGATCGTAGTCTTCGGCTATCGGGCCGCGAACCGGAGTATCGCCAGATCGGAGATGCGGAATTGGTGCTCACGATTTACGCTGCGGAGCCCGAGCACAGCCCGCTCACTCAAAGCGCTTAGTAGCCTGCGCTAGAATCGCACCTTCAAAGCGCAAGAGTTCGATATCACAGGAAGCCAATATGAGCGAGCTATCGAGAAGGGCAACGGTTTACTTCGCGCCCGCAATCCACCAAGCCATCCGGGGGAAAGCAGCGGCATTCGGCCTCTCTATCTCAGAGGTCGTGAACGAGGCAGTTCGCTCCGCCCTTTCAGAAGATGAAGAAGATCTTTTCGCCTTTGAGGAGAGGGCATCAGAAGTAACGATCAGCCTTGATGAATTGCTTGAAGACCTCGGCGCACATGGAAGGTTATGAAATACGGTTCAAGAGATCCGTCTCCAAAGACTTGCGTGGCATTCAACAGCAAGACCTAAAAGGGATATTCGCAAGCATCAAACAACTAGCCGATCATCCAAGAGGTCCACATAGAATCAAGTTGTCTGATCAGCAACGGTACCGAATTCGCCAAGGCGACTTTCGCATACTCTATGAGATTAGCGATGCTGAGCGCATAGTAACCATTGTGAAAGTTGCACGACGCTCGCGAGCTTACAAGGATAGCTGAGTCCGAGGATCCCGATTTTCAGCGTGCATAGTGTGAACACGCCCGAGTGCTTCCAAACAACGTAGCGTTGAACAATAAAAAACGCTCGAATTTGCCCCCACCCCTCGCAAATGATTAACATAGTGGGTTCGGCTGCGAATCGCCTCGCAGCTTTGCCGTCCCTTCAGTTGGCTGCGCGTGCGTGTGCCTTGGGATGTCTGACAAAAGAGCTTACCGAAAAGAAACAGAAGATAAGAAGTGTCAACGAGCGAAACAACCCATGTCACCCTAGGGCTGCCTAGCGCACAAGGCCTCTACGACCCACGTCACGAGCACGAGAGCTGCGGCGTCGGCTTCGTATGCGACATCAAGGGTCGCCCCAGCCATGCCATTATTGACGATGCGCGCCACATCAACTGCTGTATGGTGCATCGTGGCGGCCTCGGCTATGAAGCCAACACCGGCGATGGTGCAGGCATCCTCACCGGCCTGCCACATAGGCTGCTAGCACGCTTCGCCGAGCAGTCGTTTGGAGCCACCTTACCCGCGCCCGGCGAATACGGCGTTGGCAATGTCTTCCTGCCGCGCGACGAAGAAGAGCGTGCGCACTGTATCGCGCTCATCGAATCAACCATTAAGACAGAGGGACAGATCTGTCTTGGCTGGCGCGACCTGCCCCATGATGCGAAGCGCGCCGACCTCGGCTCGGCGGCAATCGCATCGATGCCGCATCTTTCGCAAGTATTCATTCAAGCTGGCCAAGGCTTCTCAGCAGACACGTTCGAGCGCGCGCTCTATCTCATCCGTAAATACACCTCGCGTGAGCTTCGCACTGATGTGCGCCTCAGCGAGCGCAAGCTCTTCTATTTCTGTTCGCTGTCTTCGCGCGTGCTCATCTACAAGGGCATGCTCACGCCGCATCAGCTCTTCGATTTTTATGACGACCTCGGCGATCAAGACTACGAGAGCCATCTCGCAATGGTGCATTCGCGCTTCTCGACCAACACCTTCCCCTCGTGGGACCGCGCGCAGCCGAACCGCTTTATGAGCCACAACGGCGAGATCAACACCCTGCTTGGCAACAGCAACTGGATGAACGCGCGCCAAGGCGTCATGCGCTCGGAACTCTTTGGCGATGACCTCGAAAAGCTGTTCCCTGTGGTCGAACCGGACTGCTCGGATTCGGGTACCTTCGATAACGCGCTTGAATTCCTGCTGATGACCGGGAGAACGCTGCAAGAGTCGGTGATGATGATGATCCCGGAGGCGTGGCAGCAGCACGCCGAGATGTCCGATGAGAAGCGCGCCTTCTACGAGTTTCAATCGTGTCTGATGGAACCGTGGGACGGGCCGGCATCGATCGCCTTCACCGACGGGCAGTACATCGGCGCCGTGCTCGACCGCAACGGCCTGCGGCCGAGCCGCTACTACATCACCGAAGATGATCGCTGCATCATGGCGTCCGAAGTCGGCGTGCTACCCGTCGCCCCTGAGAAGGTCATCGAAAAAGGCCGCCTGCGTCCGGGCAAGATCTTCCTCATCGACTTTGAGCAAGGCCGCATGATTCCCGACGAGGAAATCAAGCGCACATGGTCAACGCAGCGGCCCTACGGCGACTGGCTGCGCGATCAGCGGCTCAACCTCGATGATTTGGCAGTCCCAAGCTCGAATGGCAGCCTGAAAGGCGGCCTCGACGAGGACACGCTGATCGAACGCATGCAGGCTTTCGGCTACACCACCGAAACCATGCAGTTCATGCTGCTCGACATCGTGCGCGAGCAACGCGACCCGTTAGGCTCTATGGGCAACGACGCTGCGCTTGCAGTGCTCTCGGATAAACCGCGCATGCTCTACGACTACTTCAAGCAGCGCTTCGCGCAGGTCACCAACCCGGCTATCGATTCGATCCGCGAAGAAGTCATCATGTCGCTTGAGTGCTACATCGGCCCCGAAGCCAACTTGATCGAAGCGACCGAGCAGCACGCGCATAGGCTGCGCCTGCCGCACCCGATCTTATCGAACGAGCAACTCGAAACGCTCAAACACATCGATCATCGCGGCTGGCACTCGGCCTTGATTGACATCACCTACCCGAAGGGTAGCGGCGAGGCCGGGCTGCGCGAAGCCCTGCAACGAATCGAATCCGAATCCATGCAGGCGATCGCCGATGGCAAGAGCCTGCTCATACTCTCGGATCGCGCCGTTGACGGCAAGCGCGTGCCGATCAGTTCGCTCTTGGCCGTTGGCTGCGTGCATCAGCACCTCGTTCGGGAACATGCGCGCACACGCATCGCGCTCATTCTTGAATCGGGCGAAGCGCGCGAAGTGCATCATCATTGCCTGCTGATCGGTTTCGGTGCCGATGCCATCAACCCCTACCTTGCCTTCGAAGCGCTCTTGTATTCGCGGCGCGCGGGTCTTCTTGACGATTGCGCGCACGTCACGAGCGACGCCGATGTCGTCAAAGCCTATCGCAAGGGTGTTGCCAAGGGCATGCTCAAGGTCTTGGCGAAGATGGGCATTTCCACTTTGCAGTCCTACAAGGGCGCACAGATATTCGAGGCGGTGGGCTTGGGCGCAGAACTCGTTGACCGCTGCTTCGCGGGCACCGCGAGCCGTGTCGAAGGCGTTGGTTTTGGCGTGCTCGCAACGGAAATGGAGCGTCGCCACGACATCGGCTATCCGAACAACGGCGAAGCGAGCATCAAGGAACTTCCCAACCCCGGGGACTTTCATTGGCGCGCTGGTGGCGACCAGCACATGTGGGATCCGGCGAGCATCGGTCACTTGCAAGTCGCGGCCCGCACCAACTCCGAGGATGCCTACTGGCGCTTCGCGCGCCAGGTCAACGAAGAAAACACGCGCAAGGCAACACTGCGCGGCCTCTTGGAGTTCAAGCCGATCGGCGAGCCGGTACCGATCGAAGAGGTCGAGCCGGAATCAGAGATCGTCAAGCGCTTCGCGACCGGCGCCATGAGCTTCGGGTCGATTTCGCAAGAGGCGCACGAAACGCTTGCACTCGCGATGAATCGGCTTGGCGGCAAATCGAACACCGGCGAAGGCGGCGAAGACCCGAAGCGCTTCACTCCGCTTGAGGGAGGCGATTCGAAGCGCTCCGCGATCAAGCAGGTGGCAAGCGGTCGCTTTGGCGTCACCATCAACTACCTCAGCAATTCGGACGAGATTCAGATCAAGATCGTGCAGGGCGCGAAGCCAGGCGAAGGCGGCGAACTGCCGGGCCGCAAGGTCGATGACTATATCGCCCAGATTCGCCACTCGACACCGGGCGTCGGCCTCATCAGCCCGCCGCCGCACCATGACATCTATTCGATCGAGGATATGGCGCAGCTCATCCATGACCTCAAGAACGCCAACCCGAAGGCGCGCATCAGCGTCAAGCTCGGTGCCGAGATTGGCGTCGGCACGGTCGCCGCGGGCGTCACCAAGGCCCGCGCGGATCATCTCGTGATTGCCGGCGACACCGGCGGCACAGGCGCCTCGCCCTTGACTTCGATCAAGCACGCGGGCGTGCCGTGGGAGCTTGGCATCAGCGAGACGCACCAGACGCTGGTGATGAACAACCTGCGCTCGCGCGTGGTGCTGCAAACCGACGGCCAGCTCAAGACCGGACGCGATGTGGCGATCGCCGCGCTGCTTGGCGCCGAGGAGTTTGGCTTCGCCACCGCGCCCTTGATCGCGCTTGGCTGCATCATGATGCGCAAGTGCCATCTCAACACCTGCCCGGTTGGCATCGCCACGCAAGACCCTGAACTTCGCAAGAAGTTCGCGGGCGCGCCTGAGCATGTCGTCAACTACTTCTTCATGGTGGCGAAGGAATTGCGCCAGATCATGGCGAAGACTGGATTCAGAGAGGTCAATGAGATGATCGGGCGCGTTGATGCCCTGCAAGCCGCGCCCATGGCCGACCACTGGAAGGCCAAGGATGTGGACTTGTCGCTACTGTTGACCCCTGCGCCTGAACCGCAGGATTGTCTCGGCGTCTATTGCCAGCACGAGCAGAATCACGATCTTGATCTCGCGCTCGACAATGAACTGATGCGGCTCGCAGAACCAGCGCTCACCTCCGGCGAGAAAGTGCGCGAGGAACTCGCCATCAAGAATACCAACCGCGTCGTCGGCGCCATGTTGTCGAACCGAATCATTCGTGAAGTCGGCTCTGAGATGCTGCCCGACGACCGCATTCACTTCAAATTCAAAGGCAGTGCCGGCCAGAGCTTCGGGGCGTGGCTCGCCAAGGGTGTGACACTCGAAGTGGAAGGCGATGCCAACGACTATGTCGGCAAGGGGCTCTCCGGTGGACGCATCATCATCTATCCACCAGAAGTCTCTGAGTTCAAGGCCGAAGAGAACGTGCTCATCGGCAATGTCGTGCTCTACGGCGCGACTTCCGGCCAGTGCTTTTTCCGCGGCATCGCCGCCGAACGATTTTGCGTGCGCAATAGTGGCGCGACCGCGGTGGTCGAAGGCATCGGCGACCATGGCTGCGAATACATGACCGGCGGGCGCGTCGTCATCCTCGGTGAGACGGGCATTAATTTTGCCGCTGGCATGTCAGGCGGCATCGCCTACGTGTTCGACCCGAACGGCGTCTTCCCCCGTCGCTGCAATATGGAAATGGTCGAGCTGGAGCGTGTCGCAAGCGAAGAAGAAGCGACGTGGCTGCACGATCTGATTTTGCGTCATCGTGACTACACAGGGTCCGAACTGGCGAGACACATCGTTCTCGACTGGCCTCGGACAGTGTCGCAATTTGTCAAGGTCATGCCGACCGACTACAAGCGTGTGCTCGCCGAGCGATCAGAGAAAGGCACAGCGCAGCCGCTCAGTGTGAGCGCCTAATGGGCAAAACCACAGGCTTCAAGGAGTTCGCGCGCGAGGCGGCGCCCTATCGGGATGCGGGCACCCGACTGCTCGACTTCGAGGAGATATACACGCCCCACGATGAATCGAGGCTAGGCGTCCAAGGCGCACGATGCATGGATTGCGGCGTGCCGTTTTGCCAATCCGAAGAAGGCTGCCCAATCGACAATTTGATTCCCGAATGGAACGACCTTGTCTATCAAGGACGCTGGCGCGAAGCCTTGGACCGGCTGCACAAGACCAACAACTTCCCTGAATTCACCGGGCGCGTGTGCCCTGCTCCGTGCGAAGGCGCCTGCGTGCTCGGCATCACCGACCCGGCGGTGACCATCAAGAACATCGAGATGGCGATTATTGACCGCGGCTTCGATGAAGGCTGGGTGACGCCGCAACCGCCGCCGCATCGTACTGGCAAATCCGTTGCCATCGTTGGTTCCGGACCGGCTGGCCTTGCGGCCGCAGCGCAGCTCAACTCCGCAGGTCATCGCGTGACGGTCTATGAGCGGGCTGATCGAATTGGCGGACTGCTGATGTACGGCATTCCCAACATGAAGCTCGACAAGGGCGTGGTCGAGCGGCGCGTGAGTCTTTTGCGCGACGAAGGCGTGCGATTCGTGACCGGCACGCCTGTGGGAGATGGCAGTGACGGCTCGCTAGATGTGCAAACGCTGAAAGCCGAACACGACGCGCTTCTGCTCACGACCGGCGCGACCGTGCCGCGTGACCTGCCGATCAAAGGGCGCGAATTACCCGGCGTTCACTTCGCGATGGAGTTCCTCACCGAGAACACGCAGTCGCTGCTCGCTGGCAAAACGCCCGCCATTCTTGCCGAGAATAAGGATGTCATCGTCATCGGCGGCGGCGACACCGGCACCGATTGCATCGGCACATCGCTCCGGCAGTCGTGCCGAAGCCTCACGAATTTTGAACTTTTTCCCAAGCCGCCCGATGCGCGCGCGCTCAACAATCCTTGGCCCGCTTGGCCACGCATCTTCCGCGTTGACTACGGACACGAGGAGAGCGCGAAGAAGTTTGGAGACGACCCGCGCGTCTATTCGATCTCTTCAAAGTCATTTCTGGCAGGCGACGATGGCCGAGTGAAAGGCATTCGCACGGTCGATGTCGAATTCAAGGACGGCAAGTTTATTGATGTGCCGGGCAGTGAGCGCGAATGGAAGGCCGATCTCGTGTTTCTCTCCATGGGCTTTCTCGGACCCGAGCGCGCCGTCTCTGATCCCTTGGGCATTGAGTACGACAACCGCTCGAACTATGCCGCCGAGTACGGCAAGTATCACACCAGCGTTGAAGGCGTGTTCGCGGCGGGTGACTGCCGACGCGGGCAGTCTTTGGTGGTGCGGGCAATCAACGAAGGCCGCGAAGCGGCGCGTGAGATTGATCGGTTTTTGATGGGGGGGACGCGGCTGCCGTAAAATATTGGGCGGAAAGCTACTCAGTCACAGGATATTGACTATGGACACGAAACTTCTGCAGCCCCAAGCTATTTTTTCTAAACCCGTCCGCTATGACATACCAGACTTTCAGCGGAGGTACGTGTGGGGGAAAGAACAATAGTGGGAGCCTTTGTGGCAGGACATTGAGGAACTCGCTTGCACGATAATCGATAAGGGCGACACCGACGCACACTTCATGGGTGCAGTTGTAATTCAGCTAACTAAGTATCCCTCGGTCAACATGGAGCGTCGCCGCGTTGTCGATGGCCAGCAGCGGCTCACTACAATTCAGTTGTTAATTGACGCTATTCAAGAGGTTCTGGAGGATCGTCAGCACACTAAGCCCGCCAGGCGTCTTGCTTCTCTCGTCTTGAACGCAGAAGAGTTCCGGGACGAGAAGAATCCCGACAGTAAGTTCAAGGTTTGGCCGACAGTCACAGATAGGGAAGCGTTTCGACACGCAATGAGCAATGAACTGTCTGATTCGGCTACTTATCCAAAGTCGCAGATTGTTCAGGCCCATAAATACTTCAAAGACCAGACCGCGGATTGGCTAGACGGGTTTGGGGACATCGAATCGTGCAACAAAGCGGCCGAGGCATTGGAGAAAATAGTCCGAACAAAGCTGGATCTGGTGGTTATCGATCTGGAATCCTCCGACGATCCACACCTCATATTCGAGACGCTGAACGCTCGGGGGACTCCACTCCTAGAATCTGACATGGTCAAGAACAAAATCTTGCACGAATCAAACATCCACTTGGAAGATGAGAAAGAGTCTTCTGAGGAAACTAAGCGCCTGTGGCCCTTTGACAAATGGTGGGCAGAAGAAGTAGGGCTAGGCCTCCAAAGGAGGCCGCGCATTGACGTGTACCTAAATCACTGGCTTACGCTTAAAAACAAATCTCAAACAAAGTCCTACGATGAATTCGCAATATTCGAGGAATTCGTGAAGATCGAAGGGGGTAAAGGCAAGTCCATTTCGAACATCGCGGAAGATCTGGGTGAGATAGGTCGAACCTACCGAAATATGGAAGAGGGGAGCATCCAAGATATCAGGGCCTTCTTAACACGAAGGAGCGCGATGAACGTAGGAGCAGTCACTCCGCTCCTCCTATGGTTGCTTTCCTCGAATGTGCCTAGAGAATCGCTTCGAGCCAGCGTCAAGGCATTGGAGAGCTTTCTTGTGAGGCGTGTGATCTGTGGATACAGCACCAGAAGCTACGGAAAACTTTTCGTCGACGCGATTAAGGAGCTTGCCAAGCTCCCTCTGGACAGTGTGCATGAAGCTCTAGCGAAATTTTTGGGAAAGCAGGAATCTCAAGCAGCGGTGTGGCCAGGGGACAGTGAATTGTTAGAACGGTTCGCAACAGCCCCCTTATATAAAAAGCTCACTCGTGGGAGACTAAGAATGGTGCTCGCGGGTATTGAAGAACAACTGCGAACAAGCAAGGCCGAAGTCCAGCAAGTTCCTAGCGGCATCCAAATCGAGCACATAATGCCTCAAGGGTGGCAAGAATATTGGCCGCTTCCAGACACTGATGACAAAGTCGAGGCGTTCGAACGTCGAGAGCGCATGATCCATACGATTGGTAACCTCACCCTTGTGAACGGAAAGCTGAACTCGGCTCTCTCCAATGCAG
>JAPOTJ010000111.1 GCA_026709225.1 Gammaproteobacteria bacterium
CCCCGTGCGGCGTTGCGCCGCTTGGAAATACGGCGGGGTATTCCCTGCGCGACGCGCCTTGCACGGAACCTGCCCGCAGCCACTGATCCGGTATTATTAGTTTGATGGAGCACTAGTTGTGCCTTTCGCACACTGACGCGGTGTTCACTACCGTCCGCGACCGAGGAGTCTCTCATGGCAGCGCATGACCACGAAGTCGTCTCCATCTACGGCTACAGTGAAGCGCAGATCGACAAGCTGATGACGCATGCCCCCGAGTGCGTGCTCATGTGGTCCACCAAGGACGGCTGGCCGGTTGGAGTCGTGCATGCGTTTGTCTGGCGCGATGGGCGGGTGTGGATGACCTTTGCGGCGCACCGGCACCGGGCGGCGGCGATTCGGCGCGACAACCGGGTGTCGGTCACGGTCAGCGGCGCCGGGGCTTCGCATTCTGATTGCCCAAGGGGCGCGGCCACGCTCAAGGGGCGCGGCTATTTTCACGAAGACGAAGAGACCAAGAAGTGGTTCTATCAAGCGCTCTCAGAGAAAGTCAGCCCGCACAGCAAGGAAGGGCAGGATCATTTCTATTCGATCTTGGACTCGCCGCTGAGGGTCATTCTCGAAGTGGTGCCGGAAAAGTGGATCACCTTTGATGCCGACAAGTCTGCTCGCGACCTCGCGGGCACGCTTTCCGAAGATGAAAAGACGCCACGGCTCAATTCGGATAGCGAGCGCATGGCCAAGGAGCGTGAGCGCCGCGGACTCGGCGCTCGCTAGCGGCGACTCGCTCAGTCCTGCGCCTCGGTGCGATAGTCGCCGAACGCCTCGTCGCGCGCATCGAGCGCCTTGGTCAGGCCGCCTTCGCTCATCTGCTTGAAGAACTCGCGTGCGGGCTTGCTCATCGCGGCAAGCTGCTGCGTGTCGGTGGACGCACGGATAGCCGCCCGGATGCCCATCAAATCCATTTGACGATGCACCGTGCGCTTGTTGAACTGCGTGAGTTCCGGCGGCACGCTGGCGACCCGCTTTGCGTAGTGGAGCACCCCCGCTTCCAATTCCGCTTCTTCGAACGATTCATTGGCGAATCCGTAGCGAACGGCCTCATCTCCGGTCATTGAGTCTCCCGTCAGCATCAGGTGCATGGCTTTGCGCATGCCGACAATCCACGGGTAGAAGTTGTTGTCGGGCGGCGAGATGTTGCGCACCACCGGATAGCCGATCTGCGCGTCCCTTGCCACATAGACAAGGTCGCACGACTGCGCCAGTTCGCTGCCACCGGCGAGGCAGTAGCCATGAACCTGAGCGATGACCGGCTTGGCGAGATCCCAGATCCAAAAGCATCCATCGACGACATGCCGCGGCCAGTGCGCGAGTCCGCCTGGGGTGTAGAAAGGCTCAGTTTGCGGCTCGCCGCGCAGGGGGGAAGTCAAGTCGTAGCCAGCACTGAACGACTTACCGGCACCGCGAATGATGTTGACATGTATGTCTGCATCCTTGTCCGCGCGCTCAAGCTCGGCGAACAGCTCGCAGCGGAGCGCGTTTGACAGCGCGTTTCGCTTCTCCGGCCGGTTCAAGGTGACTCGATTGACGTGCTCGGCAGGCGTGTCAACGAGGAGATAAGCGTAGTCGCTCACAGTGTTCAACCAACGTGCAAGACGGGCATCTTAAGCCGCGACGCCGAGACGCGGCAAATGTAAAGTGCCTGACGCTCATGGTGCCTGTCCCTGACGCTCGCGCTCGTTTTCCGTTAGGCTTTTCCACCTTGTTCACTCTGTTGCCGCGTGCGGAGAACCTCTTGAAATCTGAACAGCCTGTGCCTGCCGCCACGGTGCTTGTGGTTCGCGATGGCGCGAACGGACTCGAAGTGTTCATGGTGCGCCGGCATCACCAGATTGACTTTGCTTCCGGCGCGCTCGTGTTTCCTGGCGGCAAGACTGATCCCGAGGATGAAGACGAGAAGCTCCGCGCCCTTTGCGACGGACCTGACGATGCGCTGTGCGTCTACCGCATCGCCGCTATTCGAGAAGCCTTCGAGGAGTGCGGCGTCCTGCTCGCACGCACCGCGGGCGAACAATCGCTGTTGAGCGGGAAACGCGTCGCCGAGCTGCAAGATTGGCGCGATCGCATTCACAAGGGCGAAGCGAGCCTGCATGATCTGCTCACACGCGAGCAGCTTCGCCTTGCCGGCGATGTCCTTGTCGAGTTTGCGCATTGGGTGACGCCGGACCTCATGTCGAAGCGATTCGACACCTGGTTCTTCCTCGCGCCGGCGCCGCGCGATCAACTCCTCGTCCACGACGGACACGAATCGGTCGATTCGGTCTGGATTCAGCCCAAGGACGCCATTCGCGCCGCCAAGGACGGCACGCACACCATCATCTTCCCAACGCTTTGCAACATCGAAAAACTCGCCGCGTCGCATACGGTCAGTGAAGCGCGTCGCCGCGCACGTCAGTCACCGGTCGTGGAGGTGCTGCCCCGCACCGAGAAGCGCGACGATGGAACGTATCTTGTCATTCCCGAAGAAGCCGGCTATCCGGTCAGTTCTGTGAAGCTCCCCGAACGCCTATCCAAGAGCGCTTAAGAGCCAAAATCGTCGAACTTGATGTTCTCAGGCTCGACGCCAAGGCTGTCCAAGGTTGCGAGCACTGCCGCAATCATCGGCGGCGGCCCGCACAGGTAATACTCGCAATCTTCCGGCGCGGGATGCTCGGCGAGATAGTTGTCGAGCACCACCTGATGAATGAAGCCAAGATGCCCCTTCCAGTCGTCTTCCGGCAAGGGGTCGGAAAGCGCCACATGCCACTCAAAGTTGGGATAGGCTTTGGCAAGCTCGTCGAACTCTTCGACGTAGAACATCTCACGCAGGCTGCGCGCACCGTACCAATAGCTCATCTTGGTAGTGCGCCCACAGCGCTTGAGCTCGTCGAATATCTGCGAGCGCAGCGGCGCCATACCTGCACCGCCGCCAATCCAAATCTTCTCGGCTTCGGTATCGTTGACAAAAAACTCGCCGTAAGGCCCGAACACCGTCACCTTGTCGCCCGGCTTCAAGCCGAAACAATAGGACGACATCTTGCCGGGCGGAAAGCTTGTCCCCGGCGGCGGTGAGGCGATGCGAATATTGAACTTGAGGATGCCTCTCTCTTCCGGGTAGTTGGCCATTGAGTAGGCGCGAATCGTCTGTTCATCGACGTTGCTCTCGTTGTCCCAAACGCGAAAGCGTTCCCAATCGCCGCGATACTCCTGCTCGACCTCGATGTCGCGGTAGTTCATGCCGTAGGGCGGAATCTCGAGCTGCACGAAGCCGCCCGCTTTGAAGTTGACATCTTCGCCTTCCGGCAAGCGCAGATTGAGCTCCTTGATGAAGGTCGCGACATTGTGATTGTCGATCACCTCGCATTCCCAGCGCTTGACGCCAAAAGCGTCTTCCGGCACTTGAATGCGCATCGCCTGCTTGACCGATACTTGACAGGAAAGACGCCATTGCTCGCGAATCTCACGACGCGAAAAATGCCCTTCTTCGGTGGAAATGATGGAGCCGCCGCCTTCGAACACCTGGCAACGGCACTGACCGCAGGTGCCGCCGCCGCCACAGGCGCTCGACAGGAATATGCCTTGCGAAGCCAGTGTGCCAAGCAGCTTGTCGCCGGCAGGCACCGACAGCGTCGATTCCGCGTTGATCTCGATATCCACATCGCCGCTCGCCACGAGCCGCGCGCGCGCCGCCAAAATGACCGCCACCAGAAACAGCACAGTGCCGGTGAACATACCTACACCGAGCAAAATGGTCGTCGTCAACATGCGTCAGTCTCTCTCGCCTGATTTCTTATAAGTCAAATATCGATGCCGCCGAAGGACATGAAGCACAGCGCAATCAGTCCGACGGCAATGAAGGTAATGCCAAGCCCTTGCAAACCGCGCGGCACGTCGCTGTACTTGAGCTTTTCACGCACACCGGCCAAGGCAACGATGGCGAGCGCCCAGCCGACGCCCGCGCCGGCACCGAAGATCGTGCTCTCGACGAAGGTGTAGTCGCGCTCGACCATGAAGAGCGACGCGCCGAGAATCGCGCAATTGACCGTGATCAGCGGCAAAAACACGCCAAGTGCGTTGTACAGAATCGGCACGAAGCGATCGAGGAACATTTCAAGGATCTGCACCATGGCGGCGATCACGCCGATGTACGAGAGATAGCCGAGAAAGCTCAAGTCCACATCGGGGAAGCCCGCCCAAGCGAGCGCGCCTTCGCGCAGCAGCAGGTTGTAGATGAGATTGTTGACCGGCGTGGTGATGGCGAGCACGAGGATGACCGCGACGCCGAGGCCGAACGCCGTCTCGATCTTCTTGGAAATGGCAATGAACGTGCACATCCCCAAGAAGTAGGTCAGCGCCATATTCTCGACGAATATGGCTTGGACGAAGAGCCCAAGGTACTGCTCGAGCATCAGTACGCCTCCCGGTACTGCAGATTGGACGCGATTTCGTATTCGGGTTCTTCGGCTTGGCTCGGCTTCCATTCGCGCAGCGCCCAAATAAGCAGCCCGATAATGAAGAATGCCGACGGCGACAGCAGCATCATGCCGTTCGGCACATACCAGCCACCGTTGTTGACGGTCTTGAAGAGTTCAAAGCCCATGATCGCGCCTGTGCCGATCGGTTCTCGGAACACCGCCACGAGCAGCAGGATGACGCTGTAGCCGAGGGCGTTTCCAAGCCCGTCGAGCGCGGACAGGCCCGGTGGATTCTGCATGGCAAAGGCTTCGGCGCGACCGAGCACGATGCAGTTGGTGATGATGAGTCCCACAAACACCGACAGGCGCTTGGAAATATCGTAGACGAGCGCCTGCAGCACCTGATCGACCACGATCACCAAGGACGCGATGATCGTCATTTGCACGATGATGCGAATGTTGGTCGGCACATGATTGCGCACGAGCGACACAGCGACATTGGACAGGGTCGTGACAAAAATCACCGCCGCGCACATCACCAGCGTGTTGGACATGCTGATGGTGACCGCGAGCGCCGAGCAGATGCCGAGCACTTGCAGCGCAATCGGATTGTTGTCGAAGATTGGATCAACCAGTGCTTTCTTGCCAGCTGCCATGTCTATCTACCTCGTTTTCTCTAACTCGCCTGTTGCTCGCCCGCCGGTTTCAAACGTGCCAGCATCGGCCCGTAGCCGAGCTCGCCGGTCCAAAAGGCGATGAGGTTCTCGACGCCGCGCGTCGTCAAAGTCGCGCCCGAAAGCGCGTCGATTTCGTATTCGCTGTCTGAGCGCGTCTTGACAAGCCGCACTGCTGGCTCGCCCGCTTCGTCAAACAGCATCACGCCGTCCCAGCTCGCCTTCCAGCTGGCGTTGTCCACCTCGCCGCCGAGACCCGGCGTTTCCTTGTGCGAATAAAAGGACAGGCCCACCGAAGTCATCAGGTCGCTGTTGATCGCCAGGAATCCAAACAGCGTTCCCCAGAGGCCGTAGCCGCGAACCGGAATGACAAGGCGTTCAAGCTCGCCAGCAGCGTTTCGTTTGAAATAGGCGAGGCCGATGTTCTCGCGCCGCCCGAGCGTCGCGATGTCTTCTTCGGGGCTTAGGTCGCGCGAGGACTCCGGGAAGCGCGCCGCGCGAATTTGATCATAGCTCTCAGGATCGACATCGCTCGTGAATTCGCCCGTCTGCAAGTCCACCGCGCGCACTTCAAAGCTCTCGAACAGTTCGGCGGCGCCGCGGCCTTGCGCATCCGTTGTCTCGCCTGCGGGCAGCAGTCCGGCCGCGCGCAGGATGTTCTGCTTGCGGTCGAGTTCCTTGTTGATGTCTTGGCGAGGCTTCAGGCTCACCGCCGTAAAGGAGACGACGATCGAGCACAGCAGGCAGACGATCACCGACACCACGAGGATGTTTTTGATGCCCTCACGCGGTCCGACTGGCACGAGCACGCCTCCGCTTGATGTTGGATTGCACCACGAAGTAGTCGATGAGCGGCGCAAACAGATTGCCAAAAAGGATCGCGAGCATCATGCCTTCGGGGAAGGCCGGGTTGACCACGCGAATCAGCGCGCACATGAAGCCGATCAGCGCGCCGTAGATCCATCGGCCGCGGTTCGTCATCGAAGCTGACACCGGATCGGTCGCCATGAACACAGTGCCGAAGGCGAATCCTCCGATCACAAGATGCCAATGCAAGGGCATGGAAAACATGGGGTTCGTCGAATTGCCGCCGAGCAAATTGAGTAGCAGCACAGTACCGGCCATGCCGAGCACCACGCCCGCCATGATGCGCCATGACGCAATGCGATTGACCAGCAGAACCGCTGCGGCAATCAAGATCGCGAGCGTTGAAGTTTCGCCCATGCTGCCCGGGATGGTGCCGAGAAAGGCATCGAGCCACTCGACGCCATAGGGATCGCCAATCGCCGCATTGCCAAGCGGCGTTGCGCGTGTGAAGCCGTCGACGGCCACCCAGACGCTGTCGCCGGACAGCTCGGCAGGATAGGCGAAGTAGACGAACGCACGGGCGGTGCAGGCCGGGTTCAGGAAGTTCTTTCCAGTGCCGCCAAAGACTTCCTTGCCGATCACCACGCCAAAAATGATGCCGGTGGCGGCAATCCACAGGGGTACATCGGCCGGCAAGATGAGTGTGTAGAGAATGCTGGTGACGAAGAAGCCTTCGTTGACCTCGTGCCCGCGCTTAGCTGCGAATAGGATCTCAAAGAAGATGCCCGAGACGAATACGACGATATAGAGCGGGATGAAGTAGGCGAGACCGTGAATCAAGTTGTCCCACGCACTTGTCGGGTCGTAGCTTGTCAGTAGGTCGAGGAAGAAACCGCGCCAGTTGTCTACGGTCTCAATGCCACTCGCGGCCATCGCGAGGTTCGCTTGGTAGCCGACATTCCACGCGCCGAAGATGCCGGGAATAAAGGCGCAGAGCCACACGGTGATCATGATGCGCTTGAGGTCGAGGCCGTCGCGCACATGCGACGGGCCGTCGGTGACGTGACCGGGCGTGTAGAGCGCCGTGTCAATCGCTTCATAGAGCGGATACAGCGTTTGCAGCTTGCCGCCCTTTTCAAAGTGCGGCGCAATGGAATCGAGAAAACCGCGCAGATTCACGACCCTAGCCTTCTTTTTCGATGGTGGTGAGCATGGCGCGCAGCACCGGGCCGTACTCATACTTTGCAGGACACGCATAGGTGCAGAGCGCTAAATCTTCTTCGTCGAGTTCGAGCGCGCCAAGCGCAATCGCGGTTTCGATATCGCCGACGAGGATGGCGCGCAGTAGCTGTGTCGGCAGCACATCGAGCGGCACCACCGCTTCGTAAGTGCCGATCGGCACCATCGCGCGCGGGCTGCCGTTCGTGGTCGTGGTGAAGTTTGGCGTGCGCCCTAGCCATCGCGACAAGTAGATCGGCAGCACCGAATGCTTGTCTCGCCCAGGAGAAAGATAGCCGAAGAGCTTGCGTTCGGCGTCTTCAAAGATGACGCTGACTTGGCAGTGCAAGCGTCCAAGAAACGCGAGCGGCCCGGCGGTCTGATGGCCTGTCAGCACGGAACCTGAGATACAGCGCAGGCGCTTGCCTTCCACGCCCGCAAGCTCGCCTTGCACCAGATCGACGATGCTCGCGCCAACGCGCGTCTCGACGAGGCGCGGGTCTTTGAAGCCAGGTCCGGCAAGCGATACCACGCGGCGCATATCGAGCACGCCGTCGGTGAACAGACGGCCGATGGCAATGACCTCCTGATAGCCAATCGACCAGACCGTCTTGCTTGCATCGACAGGATCAAGGAAGTGAATATGCGTGCCAGCAAGCCCTGCTGGATGCGGCCCGTCAAAGCGCTCAACACTGACTCGCGGACTGTCTGGCGCGGGCGCTTCACCGTGCGCATCCATGCACACGAACACCGAGCCGTCGGTCAAGTGGGTGAGCGCGGAAACGCCTGAAGCAAAGTCCTTCGGACGCTCACCAATCACCAAGTTGGCGTCGGCGGCCAAGGGATTGGTGTCCATAGCAGTCACGAAAATCGAATGCGGCTCTTGGGTCACACTTGGTACACGGCTAAACGGACGAGTACGAAAGGCGACCCATAGACCTGAATTCACCAACTGCTCGACGAGTTCGCTGCGGGAGAAGGTGTCGAGAGGCTTCGGATCGTCAATGAATTGCGCTTGCGCGGATTCATCCTCAATACTAATTTCAACCGATTGCAGCGCCCGTTTGGCACCTCGGTTGATGGCGGCAACGCGGCCAGTCGCCGGCGACACGAAGCGCACGCCCGGACTCTTACGATCTTCGAACAAGGGGTCGCCAATGCGCACTTCGTCTCCAACATGAACCACCATGCTCGGACGCATACCGTGGAACTCACCACCGAGGATAGCGACACTTGAGAGCGGCTGACCGAAGCCGATTTCTTGGCGTGGCGCCCCCTCGATCGGCAAGTCGATTCCTTTTTCGAGTTGAAACATGTGTTGGGAGCGACTTCCCTTGAACAAGTGCGAATCATCAAGCGCGCACCAAATCGCGCGCTTGAGTGCCGCGATTATACAGAGGTTGGCTTGCATACCTGCTCGCATACACGCACTATCAACGGCATGGATAGTTCGCGGGCACATCTTGGACTGCGCACGGCATCGCCAGCGCTCGGCGCCGAGATAACCGGCATCAATCTGAGCGCCCCGGTGAGCGCATCGCTCGCCACCGAACTCAGACAGGGGCTGTGCGATCACCATTTGCTGATCTTTCGCAATCAATCGCTTGAACCAAAGGATCTCACGCGAATTGGACGAGTGTTCGGGAACTTGACGCAGTATCCGTTTCTGCGCCACTTGCCCGGCGAACCGTTTGTTGCGCCCGTCGTAAAGGAGCCGTGGGATACAGGTGTTTTCGGCGGCGGCTGGCATACGGACACGCCGTATCTTGCCGAGCCCGCCAGGGCCACTCTGCTCTATGCGCTCGAAGTGCCGGAGAGCGGGGGCGACACGCTCTTCAGCAATATGCATCTTGCGTATCGCGCGCTGCCCAATACGCTGAAGAGACGCATCGAGACGTTGCGCGGCGTGTTCACTTCAACGCGGGTGCACGAGAAGTCCGGGGCATTCGCGAGTTCCGCAGGACGCGCCGAGGATCGCATTGATGCTGACGCACATACGGGGGCGGAAGCCCAGCATCCGCTCGTTCGCCGTCATCCGCGGACGCGCGCCTTGAGCCTTCATGTCAGTCCCTTGCACCTGACGGAAATTATTGGCCTGTCCCAACAAGACAGCGCGCCGCTGATCGAAGCACTGAATGCACACGCCATCAACGAACAGTTTTGTTTCCGCCTAACATGGCAGCCGCGCACGCTCGCCCTCTGGGACAACCGCTGCCTTCTGCACTGCCCGATGGATGACTATGCTGGACAAAGGCGTGAGATGCTGCGGGTGAGTATCGTCGGGTAGGGCTATCGCGACTCAGGCGCGGCATCAAGATGCACGGCGCTACTGTGCACCATCTCCCAGCCATGGAAGACAATCGCGAGGCCGGTGAAGCGCACCTCTGGGAACTGCTGCGCGAGCCGTGCGTCAGCAAGATAGCCTTGCAGTTGGGATTCGGCTTTGTCCGCGACTTCGGCGATGCGCTGCTCATCGACCGTATCGGATCGCTTGAGGTACTTCAGCTCGATGACATAGCCGTAGCGGATGCCCGGATGCCGAGAGAGAACAGGTTCCAAGCAGATGTCCGCATAGCCTTTGGCGAGTTCGCGCTCGGTGTGGAACGCAAAGCATTCAGTGATGTTCAGGTAGGCGGCGAGGAAGCCCTGCACCACCTTTTCGCCTTGGATGTAGTCGCGGATGCCCGTCTGCTCAGCGATGGCGCTCTTGAGAAACGCCATCACCGGCTCCCAAGCACCGTGGTAGGCCATGTCGTAGGTGATCTGCGCGAGATGGTGGAAGTCCACTGAGAACAGCTCCACGTCCCGGTAGGCGTCGCGCAGGTAGCCGTACATCAGCCGCCGGACGGTCTGGTTGGGGATGCCGAGGCGCGGACGCCCGTTGTGCTCGCCGCGAATGCTGAGCAGGCCGAAATAGTGCAGCAAGGAGAGGAAGTTCTCGCGCTGGTTGAGATGCTCTAAGGGGAATCCGCTCTGGATTTCGCTATCCGCGTAGCCTTCGCCGATGATGTGGCGGAGCAGGTCAAAATTGCCATTGAGCTGCCGGTTCACGGTAAGCAGGTGGCGCAGCTTGCCGTAGTCGATGCGGACATTGCGGTCGATGAGTTCGTCCGGTGAACGCTGGCCGGTGACCCAGTGCTTCACGTAGTAAAGCACCATATCGGTGTTGAACACGTCCTCCTCGGCCAACGTGGAGAAGCGATAGCCGTTGTACCACTCCTTCATGGTGGCAAGGACATCATCCTCGTTGTAGGTGCCGTCTTTCCTGTAGATCTCCAAGATCTCGCGAACTTCGGATTCAGTGAAGCCGAGCAACTGGTCGAAACGATGGTCGAGGCTGATGTTGGCACCAATGTTGAATCCGCTGGTCACATCGTCCATTGTGATGGGGGAGACGCCAGTCACGAACAGCCGTTCCACCGCGCCGCTCGCGGTGCCGGCCTTGAGCGTGGCGAAGAAGCTGCGGTAGAAGCCGCTGCCGTGGGTGAACGAATGGTAGGCTTCGGCACCCCTGTGGGCGAGCACATTGTTGGCGAAGTTGTCGTACTCGTCGATCAGTACGTAGAGTGGGATGCCTTGATTACCCGCGTAGTCAAATAGCTCATTAAGTTTGCTGTCAATGGTTGGAGGCTCGAGGAAGCGCTGGTGCAACTGGGCAGGAATGAGGTCTTTGTTTCTCTCCAGCGCACCTCGCAGCTTGATATGGCAGTAGGTCTCGAAGCGATCTCTGAGCGTCTCCGGCGTGTCTTCGAATGCCGAGAAGTCGAAGCGCAAAATGACGTAGCGGCTGCGGTTGGCGGTGGGCGCTTGTCCGATGTCCGTGCCGGCGAACACCGCTTCAAAGTTTGTCTTGCGCCAGCGGTCATAGTAGTGTTCAAGAATAGATACCCAGCAGGACTTTCCGAACCGGCGCGGGCGGATGAGGAACGCGAAACGCTCGTCCTCCAGTTCGCGCAGAAACCGCGTCTTGTCGACGTACAGGCTGCGCTCCCGCCGCATGAGGGCGAAGTCGGACCAGCCGTAGGGGATGGGAGGCGATGGGGTTGGCATGGCGCGAGCCGTTTCACAGAGGGTCATTTTGCCAAAATGTGATGAGATGCACAGGAAGTGGAACCAAAATGCCGACTATCGGGAAGCCTCCTCACGGATAGGCACTAAATTTGACTTAGCAAAAACCCTCATAGAGGCGCGTCTGCGGTCTGGATTCACCCAATCGCGGCTGGCGACTCGCATGGAGACGACGCAATTTCTTCCCCGAAAGCGAATATCGGCCGCCGCACCCTGTCCTATCGAACTTGTAAGTAATCCTTACAAGTTGCCGCTGCCTTCGGTTTGGCGTGCTGCGCGAGGGTTTCGTCGAGAGTTCTTCCGAGTGGTTCATTCAGGGATGAACAGCAACTTTATTCGTATCAAACAAGACCCGATCGAAAGCACCCATGAAATCCGAGCGGCATGGGATACGGCAGCCACGCAGTGGCAAGCGGTCCATCCTCAATGTGCTGGGCGTCAAAGACATTGAGGCCGCTGACTTCGCGTTGGTAGTCGAGCACCGTTCCAACAAGCCAGCCCGCGTCCTCATCATTGCTCCCCGCGCTTGGCACAAACACATGTTCTTCAGGAATCTTGCCCGCGCCGAAGTCGAACGCCTGCAAGCGGTCCTTGTTTAGGTCTCGCTTCACGAGGCTGCGCAGATACCAGTCATCACCGCCTGCAACGCCCAGGTGATAGACATAGCGATTGCGTTTGCCGACCGTGCTCGGCGCGACCTTCGGGAATTCGGCGCCGTCGGCGGTCATGTCCATGGACGCGCCACCTGAGGGGGACAGGCTTATTTGCGCGTAGCGTCCGAACGCCGCACCGAAGCCATCAAGGTCGCCGCGCATCACGTCGCGCAAGGCGTCGAATACAAGGCTCGCATCGTCATCAAGGCATTGGTCGAAGCGAATCGTACCGTCCGCTTCCTCCCAAGCGTTGCCGTGATGGAATCCGAACGCAGGGGGCAGCTCGTACCAGCGCCTGTCCTCGAAGTCGTCCTTGGCGACGACGAGCACTCTTGAACCAAGCTCAGGCCGCCAGCGGTGCGCATCGATAAAGCTTGTCTCCCTGCCCATCTCCATCACCAGCGGCGGAATCATGAACACGAGGTGCGCATCGGTGACAACAAAGTCGTGCAGCATGCCGAAGGCGTCAATCGGCACTAAAGCTATCTTCACGAGCGCGCCCTTGGGTGAGATGTGATAGAGCACGAGCTGATGCTTGGCACCGAGCGCATAGCCAAACGCCCACAGGGTGCCGTCCGGATCGACTTTTGGATGCGCGGTGAACGGTACGCCTTCCAAGCCTTGCCCCCACGATTTGAAGCCTTGCCAGCGCAAGGACTCGGGATCAACCACGCTCGCCGAGCCACCTTCCCAGAGCGCGAGCAATTCGCCGTGGTGGGCGAGCACCGAGATGTTGGCGACGTTCATATCATCTGGCTTGCGCACCGGCGCGCCGTCCGGCACATGGGTGCCAAATCCTGAATAGAGCCGCCGAGCGGCCTCGTCCTCGGCGGTTAGTTTTGGGGTGTTCAAGACCCGCGCGCGGTGATTCACCTGACCTCCGCTAATGCGAAACGCTTGCAGAAAGCCGTCGCCGTCGAACCAATGCTGACAGCGCAGGCCGTGGCGATCATGCACGGCAGGGCCGTTGCGCCAGAACGTGCCTTCGAGCGCTGCCGGCCATTTGCCCTCAATCCGAAGCGCCTCCGTGCCGAACGTATCGGCCGACGGGGTCTTCCAGCCGAGAAGTCGCGGGTCTTCCTTGAGCGCACCCGCAAACGACGCCGCCCAATCTGTATCAGTTGAGGCAATCGAGTGGGCAAAGCGCGGCACGAGGCCAGCAAGACCCAAAACCGCGCTCGATTTCAAGAAATCCCGACGTTGCATGACCATGGCTCCCTCCCGATCAATACATCAAAGAGCCGGAAGCGGTGACGCTTTCCGCGCCTTCCTCCAAGGTGACGGCGACATCCTCAAACTTGGGCGGCCCCATGAAGCCGGTGGCATCGTTGCCAAACGCATAGCCTTCGGTGGGGATGCCGAGCGCGTTACTGTTGATCTCGCCGCTGCGGTCTTCGTCGTGAAAAGCGGTCAAGGCGTAGTCGCCGGGCGCCACATCCTTGAAGACGACGGTGATTGTGCCTTCGCGCGCCAGTGTTTTGAAGTTGTGTACCGTGCCTTCGCCATCCCGCGACGGGAACTTCACACCGGGCGTGCGCACATGCACTGCGCCAAGGACATCGCCTTGGTCTGACCGCACGCCCTTGACCTCAAGCACGAGGTCGCCCGCAAGGACGGGCACCGAAAAAAGAAAAAGGGACAGGCACATTGCCGAAAGTGAGATTTTCATGGTGACTCCTTTTGTCGAGTTGATTTTGTAAGATTGCGCGCATGAATGCGGTGCGATCAGCACGGGCGCAAGTCTGTCGAAGTCCGCGTGAACTGACAAGAGGCAATTCGTGACCGACACGAACAATTCGCGTATTGACACCGAATTGCGTTTCGCGATTCGCGAATGGCTTGTGCGCCTTCACAATTGGCGCCTGTTCGTCGCCCTTGCGGGTGTCATCTTCGTGTTCACCTGGCTCGCACCGTTCGGGACGGATGCCCGCCTTTCGGGATGGGAATTGCCCCTCTATTGGACGCTTGCCATCGGCCTCAATTCGCCGCTCGGCGCGCTTGTGCTGCCGATGTCAGTGTTCTTCGCGCGCACGGCCGCTTGGTCGGAATGGGTTGGCGTGCTCGTCGGCGCCTTGCTGGTCGCGCTTCCTGGCACCGGCGTCGTGCTGCTGCTTGAAGCTTGGCTCGCAGCGCCGCTGACGATGGCTTGGGACCTCGCCTATGTCTATGCCTCGGTCGCGCTCGTGCATGTGATCATCGGCTATCTCACACAGGAAGCGTTACAGCGAAGACAGCCCTTGGCAGCGCACAAGGCGCAACACTTAGCGCCGTTCCTTGCACGACTTTCACCTTCTCTCGGCCCAAACCTGCTGCACTTGCGCATGCGCGATCACTATGTGGAAGCGAATACGGAAGCTGGCTCCGAGCTCATTCTGATGCGCTTCGGCGATGCGCTCAATGAAGTGGAAGGGATTGAAGGCGCACGGGTGCACCGGTCGCACTGGGTTGCGAGAAGCGCCGTTCGTCGCCTCCTGCGTGAAGACGGCAAGATGACTCTTGAGCTCACCAACGGCACGCGCGTGCCGGTGAGCCGGTCATACCGGCAGGCGGCGATCGGTCTGCGAATATAGAAGCCTGTAGCTTTCTTTTCGTTGCGCTTGTTGTAGCGAATTACTACAAGCCGTTCTCAGGCCGGTGTAGGATGCTGGTATATGCACAGGGTACGCAATTGATCGAACGGCGTCTCAAGAAACTCTGGGGGCAGCTTCAGGGCAAGAAGCCGCACATGCCGCAGTTTCTTGCTGAAGTGCGACTGCTTGGGATCCGGGGTATTGATGATCTTCGCATCTCCTTTGATTACCCAGTGAGCGTCATCGCAGGTGGCAACGCAAGCGGCAAGTCGACGGTGCTGTTCGCGGCTGCTTGCGCGTACAAGGTACCCGATGCCGGCGTGAGGGACTTCGTCCCTTCAACACTGTTTCCCGACTACTCGCCCAAAATAGGAAAGCGAGGAGACCAAAAGGACGAGGTGCTGCTGGAATTTGAGTACTCGACACCCGATGGCAGACAGTCCATGCGTTGGAAGCGAGCGAAAGGTTGGAACCGCAGTTTCTTTGGCCGCAGGCATGCGAAGCAGCCAGAGCGTTCCTTGTATCTTCGGACATTGAGCAATCTCAGCAACCCGTCGGAAATACGCAGCTTTCTGAATATGTCTCGATTAACTGCTGCGCCGGAAGAATTGCCTTTGACTGCGTCGCAGATTCAATTCGCTGAGCAGATGCTACCGTTCAGATACTCGGAAGTCGTGCGCCTGTCTAGCGGTAAGAAGGATCTGCTCTTCGTCTCCCAAGAAGGCGGTGCCGCCTATTCGGAGCTGCACATGGCCGCAGGTGAGCGTGCCATTCTGAGGTTGTCGGGAGAGATCGCTCAGTTGAAGCAGGCACTTGTCCTAATCGACGAGGTTGAAGCAGGGCTGCATCCGTGGGTGCAACAGCTTCTCATGCTCCAATTGCAGCAACTCGCCCTGCGTAACGACCTGCAAATCATTGTCACATCGCATAGCCCGGTTGTGCTCGATTCCGTTCCTGAGAATGGGCGTATTTTTCTTGAGCGCGACGAGACCGGGCGGGTAACCGTGCAACCTCCCTACAGAGATCTAGTGCGAAACGCTCTTTATGGTCGTTCTGGCGATGCTTTGAATCTCCTTTGCGAGGATGATGCGGGAGAAGGCATCCTACAGGGCATCTTTGATGTGCTCTTGCCCCGACAAGGAATGAGCAGGGAGTCTGTCCTTGTCGGGAGAGATACGGGGGCGGAGGAGTTTCCCGCTCATGCGCGTGCGTTTCGTAAGTTTGGCCAGATTCAAAGTTTTGTGTTTGTACTTGACGGAGATAAGCGCGATGAAAAAGTTGAGGAAAGAATTCGCGATGCGGCTGAAAGAAGCGTCCCAGTGATCTTTTTGCCGGGGCGAAGCGCACCTGAGGTGTGGGTCTGGGAGCAGCTATGTGGGCGGCCTGAAACATGGTCTGATCATCTACACATCTCATCTGCGGAACTTGTTGAGCTTTTGAAACGCCAGGATGCGGTGTATAACTCCTCGTCAGACACCTTGGCCAATATTGCGAAAGCGAAACTCTCTGCATTGGAGCAGAGCGTGAACCTCAGTTCATCCGAAATTTGTAGGGTAGTCGCCCGCATCGAGACCAATCGCGGCGATAGTGAGATCCAGCCATTGGTGGAACAGCTGGAAAACCGGATGCTTGAATGGAGATCGCAGTAGTTTAGGAACACTAGGCAGGTAGCGGCATCGGCGCCGCGGGCGGCGCGGCGAGCGGGGCCACGCGCTCTAGCACTTCAAGTGCGTCGTGGCGGACATGATTGTTGCTCATCTCATCGCGTATCTCGTCCTCGGAGATGACGCCCTGCTCGACGCACTCCTTGAGAAGCGCGAAAAAGTAGCGTTCTTGATTGGGGTCCGGATGCGCCTTGTAGTTGCCGACAAACGCATAGTCACCGAAGAGCTTGCGCTTGGCGCGCAGTATCCAAGCCGCCGGCGGGAACAGTCGAAAGCGCTCCGCTGGGCGCCAATCCGGGGGCAGCCCAGCCTTCCACGGCTGCGTGCGGCGTTTGGTGTTGTGCAGCATGCGTGTTCTCGATGTGAATCGATCAAAGTCGTTCCATTCCGATTCCAAGACGCCGATGGCGTCCTGATCTTCGAGCTTGAGACCTACCCAGTGCTGATAATCGCGTGCGCCCTCGAACATCTCGCGAAATCCCGCTTCCGCATCCCAGTGCTTGAGCTGAGCGCAGTCAAGCAGCATGACCGAACTCGCCCACATCTTGTCGATCAGCCCTTTGGGGCCTGAGCGCATACGCGAGAGGATGGCCTTGCCGTTCATATCTCTCGACAGGAGCTCCCAGATGTCGCCGACCGCAAATATGTCTGGATCGGTCAGCACTGCGCGGCCTTGATAGCCCATCAGCTTCGGCGGCGCGAACCTCAAGAAGGTGAACGACTGAAGGTCGTCGTTCAGCCAAGTCCAGCGCACGCCATCGCGAAGATAGGTCTTGCCTTCGTACTCGCGCATGAACGGATAGTCGCGCGTGTGGATAATCTGTACGTCGAACTCGTCGGCGTGTGCTGAATTGCGTTTCAGCGCGTAGGCGCCGACCTTGGCGCCTAGGGACTGCTTGTCATTGGTGTGGATGAACACACAATATTGATTGGTGTTTTTCATCGTGCCTCGTTTTTAGTTTGTCGGAGCACTAACGTCATGATGTGGTCGTGTCTGCGTTGCGAGCATAGCCGAATTCCGGCGCAAGTGTTTGGTCAATGATACGGTCAATTCGCGAGAGCTCGTCGGCTGAGAAATAGTCCCGGTAGCCGCCCACTTTGGCACGGCGAACTTTGTAGGAGTCGGGGTTCTTCTCGTCGCCAGCGCGCATTCGCCGGCCTCCGCCTTGGAAGCCGCGCGTCAGCTCCATCTTTCGCATGTTGTCTACCGATGCAAACGCCACTGCTTGCTCGATCTCCTGCGGGCTTCCCGGCGTACCGAGAAATTCGAGCACCTTGGCGAGCCACGCTTCCGGCTCGGCGCGCAAGTCCTCGTAGCGCACAATCATTAGCGCATCGCCAAATCGCTCGCGCTCGCTTGCCCACAGGTTCATGAATTCCACAATGCGGACAAGCACGCCGCCTTCATCGAGCACGAAGTCCGCCACCTCCATCTCAGTGCCGTGCGCAGGATAGGCGTTGATGCGCTTCTTGCGCGGCTTCATGCGGTGCCGCCACTGAAAGTACTGCGACACGGCGACATCGGCGGGGTCGCGGACAAGCAGCAGCACGCGATTGCCAACATAATCGGACTTGCCAGCGTGCTCGCCAGTGAAGTCAGCGAGGTAGTTATCGTGCGTAAAAAGCAGCTTTGGAATCGAGCGGTGGCGGCGACTGAGGTTATCGAAGCCCATGAGGCTTTTTTCCGGGAGACCATAGCGGATACCGAAGAAGCGCGACAGCATGACGCGCAACCAAGTTCGACCACTCTTGCCAAAAGAGACGACGACAGCATCTGCGCGTCCTATCCGACGATGATCTTCGAAGCCGCGCAGATAACGCTCGTAGCGAATCTGCCGCAGGGCTGGCAAGCTTGGCGACATACAGAGAAGAAGCGCTCGCGGTAAGCGCTCCACAAGCGTTATCAGCATGGATGCGAACTTGAATAGGACCCGCGCAATAATAGCCGCTCTGCCGCGCATGGTGTCTGCGAGACAGGCCGCGCATCCGCATCACAGCGGACGCACACCCGGCTAGCAAGGAGACGCGGCTACTGGTCGTCCGAGTTCACGGAACGTGTTGGCTTCCAGATATCGAACCGTTTTCGCCCAAGCAACGCCGCGATGTGCTCTTCTATCAGGCGCGAGCGGCTCTTGCCGTTTACCACGAGAGACACAGCCGCCGCCGACTTGCCTAGATCTTGAGCAATCTGAACCTGCGACGTGTTGCAACGCTTGAGCGCCCTTTTGATTTGAAGTGGAGTCATATTTTCGCCTTCATTAGCTTTATAAAGTTTTCATTCATGTGGAAATGCCTTGAAACGCTCGCGACGGACAACTTTGTCATGGCTTTCTCATGTTGCCGCGCAAGCCCTTCCGAGCATGCAAAATTCCTGATCTTGCAGTTGAGCCATTATGTAACTGAAACCGAGTAGCGTTCTCAAGCAATATAAGGGTAGCTGTTACGCACAGCGCAACAAAATTATCTAATACTATCTAATTTGCTAGCCCTTTTTTCTGGCGGGTGTTCTCGCCGAGCCAGCTTTCGCTTCAAGCCAGCCCCACTCGGATGTTTTGTCGTCGTAAAAGCCACGCCACTTGCTTTGTTTCTCGCCTTTGAAGCTGGCTAGATACGGTCCGGATTTCAGCGAGTAGCGAATATCCGTTGGATTGCCCTCTGGGTCGGCTTGCGGCGCCCGCGCCAAATACTGCAGCTTCTCTGGAAGCGAATCGACCACGCCAGCGATCTCACTCACCTTCGGTGAACGAGTTTCGCGATGCCGCGGATATTTGCTTGCGGCGAGAAAAAGTCCGCGCGCGCCTTCGCGAAGCACGAAATGATCGTCCGCCTTGTCGCACCTCAGATCGGGCATTGGGATAGGCGTCATGCGCGGCGGCGCTGGCTCGCCGTTCTTCAGCATCTTGCGCGTATTGCCGCAATTGGGATTGCTGCACGCGAAGAACGGGCCGAATCGGCCTTTCTTCGCAAGCAGCGCACTGCCGCAGCGGTCGCATTCGTGATGGCTGGTTTCCAGCGGGTCTGGCGCCAGATGGCCCTCCTCAAAGCGCATACCAGCACATGCGGGGCGGCGCGCGCACACATGCAGCGTGCCTACATTGCCGGCGCGCATCACGTCCATCGGCGCACCGCATATCGCGCAAGACTCTCGGGCAGGCACCTGCTCGCTCTCCGTCTGCGGCACATCGATCAAGTCAAGGGACAGCGTTTGCCGGCAGCGCTCGGCTTCCGGCAGGTCGTAGCCCGAACAGCCGAGAAACATCCCGGACTTACCGATGCGAAGCTTCATGGCGCGCCCGCAGGTCGGACACGCAACCGGCGATTCGATAGCAGGCGTGCGCCTCATGCCGTCCTCGGCTGCACGCGCCTCCTGAAGCAACGCCGAAAACTCGCCGTGGAAGCCGTCGAGCACATTCAGCCAGTCGCGTTTCCCAAGCGCGATTTCATCGAGGTCTCCCTCAAGGTCGGATGTGAACCCGTAGTCCATCAGCTTCGGGAAGCAGTCCTTGAGACGATCAGTCACCACTTCGCCGATCGGCTCGGCCCAGAAGGCTTTGCCCTCAAGCCGCACATAGCCGCGCGCTTGGATCGTCTGAATGATGCTCGCATAGGTCGATGGGCGGCCGATGCCATGCTTTTCGAGCTCGCGCACGAGACCTGCTTCGGTATAGCGTGGCTTCGGTTTGGTGAATTTCTGCTCGGACTTGATGTCCTCCTGAATTTGAATCGCTGTTGCAGCGTCCTGCGGCGCTTCGCCTCGCGCAAACCCCTGCCAATCCGGCATCTTCACTTCCTCTTTGTTGTTTTTCGGCGCAACGCGCCCGAAACCATCAAAGAGGAGGCTCGTGCCGGTGCGCTTCAGTTGAACGCCATCGGCTTCGGCGAGCAGGCTCACAGAAAGCGTCAGGGCATCGCTCATCTGACAGGCGACGAAGCGCCGCCAAATGAGTTCGTACACGCGACGCGCTTGGGCGGTGTCTTTCCCAAGACTCACCGATGCCGGCAGTTTGTTGACATCGGTTGGCCGTATCGCCTCGTGCGCCTCCTGTGCGCTCGCGCGGCTGCTGTAGACGCGCGGCTTCGCGGGCAGATACTTATCACCGTACGCGCGCTTGATATGCTCGCGGCATGCCGAAACCGCATCGCTCGACAGGTTCGTCGAGTCGGTGCGCATGTAGGTGATGACGCCCGCTTCATAGAGTTGCTGCGCGAGGCGCATGGTGCGTGCGATGCCGTAGCCAAGCCGCGTGGTCGCTTCCCTCTGCAAGGTCGAGGTAATGAGCGGCGGCGCAGGCCGGCTCATGCTCTCGCGCTCGGTACGCTTGAGCGACTCAATGCGACCTGCCGCGGTTAACCGTTCGACCAGCGACTTCGCTTCTCCTTCATCGAAGCGCTCAGCTTTCTTGCCATCGGCACCAACGACTTGAAACGCGTGCGGGCCATCCTTGCCGCGCTTCAGGCCGGCGTGAATTTGCCAATAGGCGACGGGCACGAACTCGCGAATCTCGCGCTCGCGCTCGACGATCATGCGCACGGCCACCGATTGCACGCGCCCCGCCGACAAGCCGCGCGCGATGCGCTGCCATAGGAGCGGCGATAGCTCGAAACCGACCACCCTATCCAAGAATCGCCGCGCCTGCTGCGCGTTGACCCGGTCCATGTTGAGTTCGGTCGGATGCGCGAAGGCTTCCCTGATCGCCTTTTGCGTGATTTCGCTGAAGATCACACGCTTGAAGCGATTCAGGTCGCCGCCGATGATCTCACGAAGATGCCATGCGATCGCTTCGCCTTCGCGGTCAAGGTCGGTTGCGAGATAGACCGAATCAGATTTCGACGCGGTGCGCTTGAGATCGGAGATCACCTTCTTCTTGTCGGGGTCGACTTCGTAGTGCGCCTTCCATCCGTTCTCTGGTTCGAGTCCCATGCCGCGCTTCTTGAGGTCGCGCACATGCCCGACACTCGATTTGACCACATAGTCCTTGCCGAGATAGCGATTGATGGTGGATGCCTTCGCCGGCGACTCCACGATGACAAGTGATTGCGCCACTTACACTCCTGAGCCTTCAGTGAGGGCGCGCAACAGCGCGCCACGCTTGATTTCAACTTGGCTTGTGCGGCAGCGCTCGGCGCGAATCACATCGCCAAGCGCACGCACCGCGGTCTCGAAGTCCTCGTTGACAAGCACATAGTCGTAGTCCTTGTACTGCAGCATCTCTCGCCGCGCTTCGGCGAGTCGCCCGTCAATGACGGATTTCGCGTCCGATGCGCGCGCGGCCAAGCGATTCGCCAAGGAATCGAGACCTGGCGGCAGAATGAAGACGCTCGCATCGGCGAAGCCTTCTGCACGAAGCTGTGCCGCGCCTTGCGTATCGATCTCCAAGATGATGTCGCTGCCGTCACTTGCGAGCGCTTCGATCATCGGGCGCGAGGTACCGTAGAAGTGACCAAAGACTTCGGCACTTTCGAGAAATTCACCTCGTTCGCGCATCGCTAAAAATTCCTGCCGTGAGACAAAATGATAGTCGTGCCCGTCACGCTCCTTGCCGCGAGGTGGTCGTGTGGTATGCGAGATGCCCATCTTCAAATTGCCGTCATGTTCCATCAGCTCACGCACCAAGCTGGTCTTGCCCGCGCCGGATGGTGCCGAGACAAGCACGATGAGCGATGCGGGGTGTTTTCTCAGCGACATTCTTGGTTCGCAAGGTATCGTGGAATTGAAAGAGGGGCGATTCTACATGAGCGAAAGCGGCATATGGATGCGCCGCCGAATTCAGCGCCGTAAGGCATTGAATTCGCGAACAAAGCTTCAATCACATTCTGCTTTGCGAGTCTGAACAAGTCCAAGGACGGACTTGTTCAGACACCACTCCTGTTTCTGACGGTTCAAGTCGTCGTTCTTGACAGCCGTATAATGCCGGGCCGCCGACCATTGAAGCCCCGCGAGTGACCATAGTACGACCAAGCGGCAGACGCACTGACGAGCTTCGCCACGTTCGCATCACCAGAGGTTTCACAAGCGCCCCGGCAGGTTCGGTGCTAGTGGAAATGGGCGACACGCGCGTAATGTGCACTGTCAGCATCGGCAATGGCGTACCGAGATTCATGAAGGGGCAAGGCCGCGGCTGGCTCACTGCGGAGTACTCGATGCTGCCAGGCGCGACCAGGGAACGCAGTCAGCGCGATGCGACGCGCGGTCGTCCGCAGGGGCGAAGCGTCGAGATCCAAAGGCTCATCGGCCGCTCGCTGCGCGCCGCGATCGATATCAGAGCGCTCGGCGAGCGCACGCTGCACGTGGATTGCGATGTCCTGCAGGCCGACGGCGGTACACGCACCGCATCGATCACCGGCGCGTGGGTCGCCGTTCATGAGGCGCTGAACAGCATCGGCCTCGTGGACACAGTGCTGCTGCACCGAGTCGCGGCGGTCTCGGTCGGTATCTATCGGGGCACGCCAGTGCTCGACCTGGACTACTCGGAAGACCATGTCGCCGAAGCGGACATCAACCTTGTGATGACCGCCGAAGGACGGGTCATCGAAGTGCAGGGGACAGCCGAGGGCGAGCCTTTTGAAATGTCGGCATTTGAAGCGCTGCTCTCGCTTGGTCGGGCGGGCATTGAAACACTGGTTGAACAACAGCGACAGGCGCTACTCGTCTGATGCCTTGATGAGCGTGCCGACACCGGCGTCGGTGAACACTTCAAGCAGAAGCGCGTGCGGCACCCGCCCGTCGATGATATGCACCGACGGCACGCCTTCTTCGATTGCGTCGAGGGCAGCGCGAACTTTCGGCAACATGCCGCCACTGATCACGCCTTGATCGATGAGCGCTTGCACCGCTTGCGGACTGATCGAATGGATGGGTTCACCCGACCCGTCGAGTATGCCCGGCGTATCAGTGATCAATATGAGCTTGCTCGCGGACAATTCGGACGCGATGGCTTCGGCGACCAGGTCAGCATTGATGTTGTAGGTTTCGCCGCCCTCCCCTGTGCCGATTGGCGCGATCACCGGAATAAAGTCGTCTTCGATCAGCGCGTGCAGCAGCCGAGGATTGATTTCCGACACTCGTCCGACATGCCCGATGTCGATGATCTCCTCTGCGGCGAGTTCCGCCGAAGCCCTGACCACCCGCAGCCGCCTAGCACGAATGGTGTCGCCGTCCTTGCCAGACATGCCAACCGCGCGGCCGCCCATGGCTGAAATGGCCGAAACGATCTCCTTGTTGACGAGCCCGCCGAGCACCATTTCCACGACATCCATGGTTTCAGCATCGGTCACTCTCATGCCGCTCTCAAAGCGCGTTTCAATGTTGAGGCGCGAGAGAAATTCGCCGATCTGCGGGCCGCCGCCATGCACGACGAGCGGACACATGCCGACGAACTTCAAGAGCACGATGTCGCGTGCGAACTGACCTTTCAAGTCTTCGCCCACCATGGCTGCGCCGCCATACTTCACGACGATGCGGTGACCGTGAAACTCGCGGATATAGGGCAGCGCCTCGGTCAGCACCTTGGCGAAGTCGTGGACTTCGATGTTGTTCGAATCAGCCATCGCGCGCACTCAAACACGTACCCGCACGTACGATGATACGCGCCGCGATCTCATCTTTCGAGCTGAACGCCAAGCGCTCGCTCGCAACGCCACCCGCCTCGCGCCACATGAGCGTCATCGCGTTGTTGCTACTGTTGAAACCGATCATTTGATTGGAGACATCGTTCACCGCAATCATGTCGATGCCCTTGGCTTCGAGCTTTGAACGCGCATTGTCCTTGACATCGCGCGTCTCGGCGGCAAAGCCCACCGTAAATGGCGCGTCATCAAGTGCTGCGACTTCGGCAAGCACATCAGGATTGGCCGCAAGCTCGAGCATCCAATTGCCAGCCGCCTTGTGCCTCTTGATCTTGTGCTCGGCAAGCTCGACAGGCGCGAAGTCCGACACCGCGGCGACAGCGATCATCATGTCCATCTGCGGCGCACGCGCCATGACCGCGTCTCGCATGTCCTTGGCCGACACCACATCAATTCGCTGCACGCCGGGTGGCGTTTCGAGCGAAACCGGGCCGCTGACCAGCGTCACCTCTGCGCCGGCTTCGCACGCCGCGCGGCTCATGGCGAAGCCTTGTCGACCGGAACTGTGATTGGTGAGGTAGCGCACCGGATCGATCGCTTCGCGGGTCGGTCCGGCGGTCACCAAGACCTTGCGTCCGGCAAGCGATCCTTCAATGCGTACGCTTTTCTGAAGCAACGCCATCACTTGCGCAGCGAGGTAGTGCGGCTCGACCATGCGCCCCGGTCCTTCGTCACCGCACGCTTGCTCGCCAACATCAGGGCGGATAATCGAATACCCCATTTCGGTGAGTCGCTCGCAGTTCCGTTCGGTGGCGACATGCGACCACATGTGCATGTTCATGGCGGGCGCGATTACTACAGGCGCGGTCGATGCCAGCACGACCGTTGTCAAGAGATCATCGGCAAGGCCGTGCGCGAGGCGCGCGATCAAATGCGCGGTGGCGGGCGCAATGACAATCAAGTCAGCCCAGCGCGCCAACTCGATGTGGCTCATGGCGGCTTCGGCCGATTGATCGAACGTCTCGGAACGCACCTCGAAGCCAGAGACGGCCTGTAGGCTCAGAGGCGTCACAAACTCATGCGCGGCGCGCGTCATCACTGTGCGAATTCTCGCACCTGCTTTTGCGAGTTCTCGCACAAGCATCGGGGTCTTATACGCACCTATGCCGCCGGCGATTCCCAATAGGATGTTCATTTGCCCAGACATGTGTTTTTCTCGGCGTGCGCTCGTGCCCAACTCGCTTCTCAAGAATCATTCGATGCCCTCAGCGGCGCCCGATGCGCGGCGAGAGCCAATTTCGCACCATATCACCTTGCGCGCTGACCTGCCGAACGATCACGATGAACACCCCTTGACGCGCATGTGCGAGCGTGGCGCCGATGCCCTTGACGACAGTGAATTGCTCGCGCTCGTCCTGCGTCCAAAGCTCGGGGAGGCGGCACCCGCGCACGCTCGGCAGCTACTCTCCACATACGGCAGCCTACACGCGCTGCGCGGGGCGATGGAACTGCCTTCCGGCACGGGAATACTCCGAGACGCAGAGATGCGCGCAACGCTGCTTGCCGTGTTCGCGCTCGCCGAACGCAGCGCACTCCTGCCGCTCGCACGCGGAGCGCCATACACGTCGGCGCACGACGCCCGCCGCTACTTCGAGCTGCGGCTCGGGCGCAAGGACACGGAAGTGTTCGCTGCCTTGTTTCTTGACACGCGCCACCGGCTCATTGAATTTCGCGAACTCTTTTTCGGCACCGTCAATTCCACCCACGTCTATTTTCGCGAAGTGCTGCGCAGCGCCATGTCGCTCAATTCAGCGGCGCTCGTCTTCTGCCACAACCACCCCTCCGGCGATGTCCGGCCGAGCGATGCCGATATCGAAATCACACGGTCTCTGAAACGGCTGCTCGACCTTGTGGATGTGCGCGTTCTTGACCATATTGTCGTCACAGCGACCGAGAGTGCATCGATGGTGGAGCTCGGTCTGCTGTAGACGTGCTGCGCCGTCGGCATTCAAGGTCGTAATCCGATCCCGCCGCGAACTTCTGCGGTGCAGGCATCTTGGCACCTGTTCGTTTGGCTGTCGGCGCAGCGGAAACGGACATGAAGCGCGGCATCTCGCCTTCGCAAGGCGTGGCATCTCGCGCTCAACTAGGTCACAATACACGCGCAATCAACGGAGCCAGCAATTGAGCACGAGACAGCACCGGATACTGGTAGTTGACGACGAGCCAGATATCGAACACTTGGTCTTGCAGCGAATGCGCCGCGAAATAAGGCGCGGCGACTACATTTTTGAGTTTGCGGGAAACGGCGTGGAAGCGCTTGAGCGCCTCTCCAAGAGAGATGATGTCGACATGGTGGTGTCCGACATCAACATGCCGCACATGGACGGGCTCACGCTGCTTGAACAGATTCCTAAAGTGGACCCGAGCGTGAAATCAGTGATCGTGTCGGCCTATGGCGACATGAAAAACATACGCACGGCGATGAACCGCGGCGCGTTCGACTTTGTCACCAAGCCAATTGATTTTGAAGATCTTCGCGTCACCATTGATCGCACGCTTGAACATCTTGAGATGCTGCGCGAGGCGCTTGCGTCACGCGACAAGCTCGTTGCAATTCAGCACGAACTCGGCGTTGCCAGCCAGATGCAGCAATCGATCTTGCCGAAGGTGTTTCCGAAGACCGATCATTTGAGCCTGCACGCCAGCATGACGCCCGCACGCGATGTCGGCGGCGACTTCTATGACTTCGTGCCGCTCACGGACGGCAAAATCGGCATGACCATCGCCGATGTGTCCGACAAGGGCGTGCCCGCCGCGCTTTTCATGATGTCGAGCCGAACCATGCTGAAGGGCTCAGCTATCGGTCTCAGCGAGCCGCAAGAAGTGCTTGCCGAAGTGAATGATCTTCTTGAGACAGACAACACAACTGCTATGTTCGTGACCGTGCTCTACGCGGTCTATGACCCACGCTCCGGAGAGCTCACCTATGCGAGCGGTGGACATGATCCCCCCATTGTCGTGCGTAGCGACGGCACAGTCGAAGTGCAGCCCAATACCGGCGGTATCGCCCTTGGCATTGCCCCGGGATTCAAGTTCAGTCAAAACACCGTTCAACTGCAACCGGGCGACCGCGTTGCCATGTTCACCGACGGCGTCACCGAGGCCGCGCGCGCCGATGAAGAGCAGTTCGGCCTTGCTAGGCTACAGGAAACGCTCGCAGCAATAGGCGCTGGCGATGCGGAGGATTTGACAGCCGCCGTCTTGGATGCCGTACACGAATTCGTCTCCGATGCGCCGCAATCGGACGACATCACCTTCCTTTCTTTCTGCAGGCACTAAGGATAAGGACAACGGCAAGAGGCAAACGCCATGAAGCAACTTTTGCAATTGCAGGTGGCTGCAGCTCTCGACGAGTTGCACGAGATCGAATCCGCGCTTGAATCTTTGGGCGAACAGGCCGATTGGGATGTCGGCCTTATCTACCAAGTGCAGCTCGTGCTTGAGGAGCTCGCAGTGAACACCGTGAATTATGGCTTCGAGAATGATGGCGGCAAGACTGCTGGCATCATCGAAATCGTCATCTCGGAGGACGACGACTCCATCAGAATCGAATACTCGGACAACGGCAAGCCTTTCAATCCTTTTGAGGACGCTCCGGAACCAGACCTTGACAGCGACCTCGCAGAGCGACGTGTCGGCGGACTCGGTGTGCATCTCGTGCGTACCATGATGGACGAAGCAAGCTATCGACGCGGGGAGAGTCGCAATCATGTGCGCCTCGTCAAGAAGAGAGTCGCCGAATGACAGGATGCCGTCTTGTGGTGGCGGCGCTGCTGCTGTGCACCGGCCCTGCGGCTTGGTCACAGCAAACGATAGCGCCGGGCGTCACCGAGACGAGCGTGCTGTTTGGTCAATCAGCCGGTCTGACCGGGCCAGCGAGCGAACTGGGGCAAGCCATGCGTCTTGGCATCCAAGCCGCATTCAATGAGGCGAATGAGAACGGCGGCGTGGCGGGTCGAACACTTGAGCTGCGCTCGCTTGACGATGCCTACGAACCCGAAGCCGCGGTTGCCAACACACGGCAGCTCATCGAAGAGGACAAGGTGTTCGCGCTCATCGGCGCCGTCGGCACACCCACCTCACGCGCGGCCTTGCCTGTCGCTGCAGCCGCTGACGTGCCCTACGTCGCCCCCTTCACCGGCGCCGAGTTGCTGCGCACCAACGCGCCCGAAAATGTCATCAACCTGCGCGCCTCCTACTACCAAGAAACTGAAGAGCTCGTCTCTCACTTGATTGCCGACCTCGGCATACGCCGCATCGGCGTCATGTACCAAGAGGATTCCTTCGGCAAGGCAGGATTCACCGGCGTCTCCCAAGCCCTCGCTCGACGCGACCTTGAGCCCTCGGCGGTCAGCGTCTACCGGCGAAACACCACCGCAGTCAAAACCGGGCTGCTCGATTTGATCGCCGCTCGGCCCGACGCGGTGATTCTGATCGGCGCCTACGAACCCGTCGCCTCAGTGATTGCTTGGGCAGATGTGCTCGACTTCGAGCCGCTGATGCTGACGATCTCCTTTGTCGGCAGCAATGCGCTTGCCCGAGCGCTTGGCGCACAACGGGCCGAAGGCACAGTGGTGAGCCAAGTCGTGCCTTTTCCTTCGGCGGATGCGCCGGACATTGTGGTTTCATATCGACGGGCGCTCACAAGCGTATCCTCAGACGCAAATCCGGGATTCGTGTCGCTTGAGGGCTATTTGGCGGGTCGTCTTGCCGTTGAAGCGCTCGAGCGCGTTGGAGCAAACCTCACCCGACAGGCGTTTCTCGACGGCCTGTTGAAGGGCGATGATTTCGATCTCGACGGCTTCCAAGTGAACTTCTCCGACGGAGACAATCAAGGCTCCGATGAGGTGTTTCTCACGGCCATCGACGCATCGGGCAGCTACCGACCCATCGACAGTCTTGAGGACATTGCTCGATGAGCGATGGCGAACCAGGGCGCGTCCTCAAGCTCAGACACCGCATCTCGGTGCGCCTGTACCTCGCCGTCGGGGGTGCTGTGGCCCTTACCTTGCTTGCGAGCTTGGTCGGCTGGATACTGCTCAATCAAGTCCGCGAAGTGCAAAGCCGCGTCACCGAGCGCAGTATTCCCGATGTCATTGCCGCCTTTCGGCTTGCTCGCACCGGACGCTCCCTGTTTGCGGCGACGCCGAGGCTCACTGGCGCGGACACGCTTGAAGAATTGCAGGGCATAAGCGATTCCGTCCAAGCTGATCGCGAATCCTTCGAGCACCAACTCAACGAAATTGCCAAGCGACAAGGCGACTCGTTCATGCTCGGCGACCTCGCGAGCCGCAACCAAGCGATTTTGCAAAACCTAGATGCGATTGAAGAAACCGTGCATCGGCGGCTCGAACTTGTCGCACGCCGCAACCAACTGCGCGAAGAATTCACGAGTGCGCAAGATGAGCTCGACCGCATTCTCACGCACGCGATCGACGATCAGATCTTCTACATGGCCACAGGCTACAGCGAGCTCGACGCCCCTCCGGTGCAACGCGAACGGCACTTCTCCATGTCCGAGCTTCTGCGCTTTCGCTATCTCTCAGAACTCGTCAAAGGTGCCACCTTGAGCACCCAGCTCCTCGAAAGCGCCTTCACGATCGGTGAGATTAGCTTGATTGAGCCACTCGTTGAGCGATTTGAGGCGACCGAAGTGAGCATTGAGCGGAGCTTGGCGGGACTCGGCGACACCGATCTCTCAAAGGCACTTCGCAGCGAGTTCGAACAGCTCTTCGAGCTTGGCACAGGGGAGCAAGGGGGGTTCAACATCCGCTCGTCTGAGCTGGCGATCGAGAACGAACAAGCGCGGCTGACCGCTACCAACCGCGATTTGTCCGGTGATCTCAGCACCCATGTGCAGGCCATGGTGAACAATGCTTCCGCGGCAGCCATCGCTTCGGCGAGTGCCACGACTTCTGCCATCAACACTGGCACTAACATCCTCATCAGCATCAATCTCCTGAGTATCCTCGGTGCGGTGATCATCGGTGTTTTTGTCATTGGTGGTCTCCTGCAGCGCCTTGACAGCCTCTCGCGCCGAATGCTCCGCATGGCCGATGGCGATCTCACAGAAGCGGTCGAGACCATCGGGAACGACGAGATCGCGGACATGGCTTCCGCACTCGAAGTCTTCCGTACGCAATCACTCGAAGCGCAGCGGCTGAATTTGGTGGAGAGTCTTGCCGAGGAATTGCGTGGCAAAAACCAAGAGCTTGAGCATGTGCTCGAAGACTTGCGCACAGCGCAAGATCAGATTGTCATGGGGCAGAAGCTCGCCGAGCTTGGAGAACTGACAGCCGGCGTCGCCCATGAGATTCGCAACCCCTTGAACTTCGTCAAGAACTTTTCCGAAGTATCCGAAGAGCTTGTTGAAGAGCTATTTGAGGAACTCGAAGCGGTGATGGGAGAGGAGGGTGGCAAGCTCGACGCCGAGCAACGATCACTCGTGGTGGAAATACGCGGCGACATTCACGAAAACCTGAAGCGCATTCAAGAACATGGCGCACGCGCGGATAGGATCGTCAACGACATGCTACTGATGAGTCGGGGCGAAGCGCACTGGCAGGAGACCGACCTCAATCTGCTCGTCGAAGAGCACGCGCGCCTTGCCTATCACAGCCTGCGCGCCACCAACACCGAATTCAACGCCAACTTCACTTTTGACTTCGATCCGAACGTCGGTGAACGCAAGGTGATTCCTCAAGACCTCGGACGCGTATTCCTCAACATGGTTTCCAACGCCTTCCATGCCACTGAACAGAAGCGAGAAAAGGTCGCGAAAGAGGCATCGGCAGACGATCAGCCATACATGCCGCAGCTCAATATCAGCAGCCGCGTGCTTGACGATGATGGCGTGGAGATTCGCATTCGCGACAACGGGTCAGGCATTCCACCCGAGATTCGCGAAAAGATATTCAATCCCTTTTTCACCACCAAGCCGCCCAATCAAGGCACTGGACTTGGGCTCGCGATATCAAGCGATATTGTGCGTCAGCACGGCGGCACGATCGACCTTGAATCAGAAGCGGGCGAGTTCACCGAGATGATATTGACATTTCCTAGCGAACCGCCTCCGGTGCCTGAATCTGACAAGAGCTGAGAGCCTACGCCGTTTGACTAGCCATCCATCGCTGCGATAGCGCTATCGCGATCTTCGCTAATGTCGATGATCTGATCAAAGCCGCTAATCTGAAAGACTTCCCGAATGGGCGCTTGCAGTGAGCACAGCACCAAGCGCGCTTCACGCTGTTGCAGTGACTTGGAGATGAGCAGCACAGCGCGAAGGCCAGCGCTGCTAATGTAGTTGAGATCACTCATGTCGATGACGACACCGGACACGCCGTCGTCAATTTTTCCGTTGAGCGCCTGCTGAAATTGCAGCGCGTTAATGCCGTCGATCCGCCCTTCCGGCGCAGCGACAAGTATTCCGTTGGATGTTTCGGTGTTTAGGTCCATGGATTTTCCTCGTTGGCTCCTCTCCTCGGCAGCTTCACATTGTATACGCAAGTGCGCTGCTAAAGAGGTTTTGGATGCGCCATTGTAAGACATGAGCGGCACGAACGCGCAAGATTCCTGATTGGCGCAAAGCCTGTACTATTGTTCGGTGTTCCCTCGTGCGCCCGGCCCATTCATGAGCGGTCTTCCCGCCACAACTGCGAACGAACGCGAGTCGCGCCAATCAATGCGAGAATTCGGTGCATTGCTGCGCCTGTCTTGGCCAATCGCGGTCACCCAAGTGACGCAGATGAGCATGGGCGTCATGGACACGGTCATGGCAAGTCGGCTCGGCCCGGTCGAGGTCAGCGGCGTGCAGCTTGGCGGCGCGCTCTTCTGGCCCGTGTTGCTCCTGCTCTCAGGCGTCGCCATGGCCTTGACGCCCTCGGTCTCGCAGCTTCGAGGATCGGGACGCACCGATCAGATCGCCGAAGTCGCACGTCAGACGCTGTGGATCATGCTCGGCATGGGACTGCTCTTGGTCGCGTTCATACGCAATGTCGAACCGCTGTACTTGTATTTTGGCGTTGACCCGGCAGCGGCCGAGGTGGCAGTCGCGTATTTGAGCGCGCTCAGCTTTGGTGTCGTGCAGTTCATGATGTACTTCTCGCTGCGCTATTTGTGCGACGGCATGTCTTGGACCAAGCCGGCCATGATCATCGCGCTGATCGCGGTTTCGCTCAAACTGCCGCTCAATGTACTGTTCATCTATGGTGCGTTCGGCTTGCCCGGGCTCGGCGGCGTCGGCTGCGGCTACTCGAGCGCGCTCGTGATGACTGCGCAATTGATCTCAATGGTGCTGGTCGTGACGAAGGGGCGCATCGCACATCTCGGCGTGTTCTACGGGTTCTCGCGGCCGCGCTTCGGCGAAATGCTCAGAATCTTCAAGCTCGGCCTACCGATCGGTGCCGGCATCTCGCTCGAAATGGCTGTGTTTTCGGTGACCACGATACTCGTTGCCAAGCTCGGCGTGCTGCCTTTGAACGCGCATGCCATCGCCGCAAGCATTTCAAGCATCGCCTTCATGCTGCCGCTTGCCCTCGGCATGGGCGCCACGATTCGCGTCGGGTTTTTCGCTGGCGCACATGAGTTCGAGCAGGCGCGGCGGGCAGTTCGCGTCGCGCTCATGTCGGCCTTCGTCGTGGCAGTGGTTCTCCTGACCGTGCTTGCTGTCTTTCGCTACCCAATCGCGTCGCTCTACACGCCTGTGCCCGAAGTTGTGTCACTCGGCGCGAGCCTGCTGCTGCTTGTCGCCCTCTATCAACTGGTTGACGATGTGCAAATCGTCGCTGTCGGTGCGCTACGCGGCTTCAAGGACACGCGCACCCCCATGTTCGTCTCAATAATCGCCTATTGGCTGATTGGCCTGCCGCTCGGCATTTTCATGGCATTCGGCTACGAAGGTGCGCCGCTCGCGATGCTCGGACTCGACTGGACGCTGAACGTGCCCGCTAACGGCGTGCAAGGTCTCTGGTGGGGGCTCGTCGTCGGACTGATTGTCGCGGCCGCAGCACTGCTCGCGCGCGTCCGCTACTTGATGAATAGCCCGCAGAAGATTATCGAGATGTCTAAGCGCTAGTGTCCTGTCCCATAAATAAGTGTGGTTCAGAGTGAGCACAATCGCCGACGGCAAGGCGCAGTCCGCAGGGAATATCGGGCATATTGCCAAGGGCTGCAACGCAGCCGTCGGCGATTGTGCCCACTCCCGAAGGGCGCGCAGGAGAAGGGCTGTGGCCGCGT
>JAPOTJ010000103.1 GCA_026709225.1 Gammaproteobacteria bacterium
CTCCGTTGCAGCCCTTGGCAATATGCCCGATATTCCCTGCGGACTGCGCCTTGCCGTCGGCGATTGTGCTCACTCTGAATCACACTTATTTATGGGACAGGACACTAGGCAGTCACGAAGCAGATACATCGCGATGAAATATGTGCCCGCAATATGGGGATTGTGGTCCGCGAGAGATTTGTCTTCAATCGCTTTTCTCCTATCAGAGAAGCCTTGGACGCCGTTTCGCTCTTCGTCACAGCCAATATCAAGCCCGACAAACAATATTTTCGACCCGTCGCCAAATCGAGACCCAAGGTAGGGATAGGTGGGAAATTTCTTTCCTTGAACTGCATCGTGCCCGACTTTGCCTGTTGACGAATCGATCTTGAGTGGCCGGAATAATTTATCTTCGTACAAGCGCTTTAGCCTATCGTTTAGGTCTCCCATGACGCTCGTCATCAAGCACTCGCTGCAAAGCTCTCCAATACGCGCAGAAGTTCTTCGGGCGTGCGTTCAGGCTTGATGAATGCGTGCAGCCTGCCGTCTGGGTTGATGACCGCGATGTTGCTCGTGTGGTCGATCATGTAGCCACCGCCCATGGTTGGTACCTTGCCGAACGCTGCGTTGACCTGGCCTGCGAAGGCCGCGATATTCTCCTTGGATTCGCGCAGACCCAGAAAATAGCGCGAGAAGCCGGTCACGTAGCGATTGAGGCGTTCTTGATTGTCGCGTTCGGGATCAACTGTGACGAACACGCCGCGGAACTTCTCGGCGAGGCGCCGCCTCGTGCCGTCGCGCAGCATCTCGTCCATGCGTCCCATGATGCCCATGGTGCGCGGACAGATGTCAGGGCATATGGTGAAGCCGAAGAATACATAGCTCCACCGTCCCTCAAAACCCGCTTGCGTGAATGCATCTCCCTCATGTGTGACGAGCGCCACATTGGAAATCTCGCGGGGCGCGCTGAGCAAAATGACGCCATGGTCGCGCAATTGATCGTCTGATAGGACGTCCGCCGTGAGGACATTGTTCAAAAACAGCACGAGCACCACCGCGACAAATGCGAGGCATGAGGCGATGGTGAGTCGAATTTTGGATTTTGGGGAGAGTTCAGTCATCGGTAGTTCTGTGCCAGTGAATTCGGGTTGTAGGTGACATCTGGTCGCCGCCAGACGATCATGGAAATATGCGTGAGATTGATCACGAGCAGCAGCGCAATGAGATTGTGAAACACTGCAAGCAAGAGGGGAATGCCAATCAACACAAGAATGATGCCGAGCAGAAGTTGGCCGCCGAGCAGGCAAATGCCGGTCATTGAAGCGATGCCCGCTCCGGGCGCTCGCTGCAGGCGAAGAAAGAAGCTCAGCAACACGCCGAGCACGAGGATTGCGTTGATTCGGTGTGCCATATGAATGGCAGTTCGCCCCTCGCCGTCCATGCGCCCGCCGAGATAGCTGGTGTCAGACAAAAGCGGCATGTTGAGCGCTTCGCTTAACTCCATGGCTGGCCACCATTCCCCTTGGCAGGTGGGGAAGTCTGGGCAGGCCAGCGCTGCGTAATTGGCGGACATCCAGCCGCCTAGAACTATCTGCACGACCAGAAAGAGCCAGGCGAAGGCGAGGTGAGTCTTGAAAAGGCCGGTGCGCAGGTTCCAATGCGGTGCTGGGCGCAAGCTCCATAGCAGCGCGATCGTTATGAAGCCGAGCAGCAGGTGGGCGAGCACAATGGGGGGAAACAAGCGCATGGTGACCGTGAGCGCGCCGAGCCCGGCTTGAATCACGACGAGAATCAGCAGCACAGCCGCAATGCGCTTGCTGCGTGCGTTGTCGCCGAGGCGCGCGAGAACAAAAAGGCCGAGAATGCCGAGGCCGAGCAGACCCGCGGCGTAGCGGTGCACCATCTCAAGCAAGGCCTTGGCAGGCTCAAGGGGTGCGTCAGGAAAGGCTTCCAAAGCCTCCGCTTCAGAATCCGGCACGCCGATTTGGCCATAGCAGCCAGGCCAGTCCGGACAGCCGAGTCCTGCATCGGCGAGGCGTGTCCACGCGCCGAGGCACACGACCACCAATCCGAGCAAGAGCGTCGCGAGATAGAGTCGCTGCCAGTGCTGCGCCAAGTTCTCCACGGAGTGACCTCAGCCAATCCTTGAGAGTTCAAGCAGGTGCTTCATGTCCTCGAACATGGGTGTGCCGACCTGTTCCCAGCTATAGCGCAGTACGAGATTCCCAAGCGGGTCGGCGATATAGACGCCGGACTCGAGCATGACTGGCGTGTTCAAGGATTCCGAGGGCAGGTGGCTTGCGTCAGCTTCGCTCGCCCCATCCCAGAGAAAAGTTCGTGCGACGCGGCGCGAGTCCTTGCCGAGCCTCAGATGCAGGGCGCGAAGTGTTGGCAGTGCGGTTTGGCAGTCGTCTACGCATCCAGACGTTCCTGGGACAACAATCAAGCGCCAGCGAGCATCTTCTGATGAAAGGTTCTCAAGGCCGACTTGGGCGAGTGTCAGTCCCGACGAGAGCAGTTGCCCATGATTCGTGGTGCCCCACGGCTCGCTGTTCATCGACGTTTTGAGCCACCAAGCGCCAAGCAGCGGCAGCAGGGTGAGAGCGAGCAGGCCGCCCAAGAGGATGCGGCCTTGTCTGTTGGAGTCAGCCACGGGATTCCGTCCTTTTTCTGCGGGTTCTATACGCGAGAATCAAAGTCAATATTATAGACGTGAGCGCGAGTGCAAACCATTGCACGGCGTAGCCGAAGTGCCGGTCGGCACCCATCGGTAGCTCGAATGGCTGAGCGATGAGTGCGCCCGGTTCCCCGCCGCGCAGCCTGAGAATACTTGTCCGCCGTGCGTCCGCAAGCTCCCCCATGCGTTCGAGGTCAAGCTGTTGCAGGAGCCTTGGCCAAGGATCATCAGCGGTGCTATGCGCATCGCCCAGCCTTGGGCCAACCCCAAAGTCGGGCAGCAGCAGCCCGATGATCTCGATTTCACTCTTTGGTGTCGAGGGCGCTCGCATAGATTGCCGATTGGGATTTGGCATCCAGCCGCGGTCAACGAGCAATCGCTGCCCATCCTTGGTTTCAAAAGGCTGCACAACTTGAACACCAGGTTCGCCGAGGCGTGTGCGGTTGTCGATAAGAAACATACGCTCGGCATCAAAGCGGCCTTGCACGCGCACGCGCGTGAACGTGGCCGTGCGCACGTGCCAGTCTTCTGCGGCTTTCGTTAAGGATGCTTGTAGCTGGGCTTCAATCGAACGCTTGTCATCGGCGCGGGAAAGCTGCCATGCGCCGAGGCTCGCGAACAATGCGCAGCACGCGAGTAGCAGCAGTCCGACAACGATGACCGAACTCGCTGGTAAAGTGTTCACGTACAGTCGCTTCATAGGGGAGTGCCATGGCGCTCAAAATTCTCATCCTTGTGCTCTTGGCCTGCGTCGTCGCCAGCCTGTTTAGCAGTTTCGTGTTCCTGTTCAAGGATGTTGATGTGCCTGAATCGCGGCGTGCGCTCTATGCGCTCGGCATCCGCATCGCGTTTGCTGCCGCGCTCATGTTGACGATCTTCTATGGCCTCTACACCGGACAACTTGGGCTAAACGCCCCGTGGCACGGCGTCTAGTGCTCCATCAGATCACGTACACGAAAATAAACAGACACACCCAGACCACATCGACGAAGTGCCAGTACCAGGAAGCGGCTTCGAGGCCGAACTGGTCATTCGGTTTGAAGTGGCCGATGATCGCCCGGTAGAACTGCACTAAGAGAATGACGGTGCCGAGGGTGACGTGGAAACCATGGAAGCCGGTCAGTATGAAGAAGGTCGAGCCGTAGATGCCACTTGCGAGCGTCAAGCCCAGTGCTTGGTAGGCATGCACGTATTCCCATGCCTGCAAGATGAGAAAGATGACGCCGAGCAGGCATGTGAGGCCGAGCCAGCCGATGAGCTTGGTGCGATCTTGATTCTTGACGGCCGTGTGCGCCCAGTGCACGGTAAAGCTAGAAGACAGCAGCACCACGGTGTTCCAGAAAGGCAGGTAGCTCAGCCATCCGCCTAAGGACGGTGCCGCCATGCTTTCGTTGGGATTGGGGTAGGTGCCGGGATCCGGGTTCTCCACCACCGGCCATACAGGTTCGAACTCCGGCCACAGGTAATCGCCGGTGATGCCTTTGGCGCCATCGCCGCCGAGCCAAGCGACCGCGAACACGCGCGCATAGAAGAGTGCAAGGAAGAACGCGAAGAAGAACATGACTTCGGAAAAGATGAACCAAGCCATGCCCGAGACGTAAGATCGCTTGACAGCGGCGTTCGGCAGGCCGGCATGGTTCTCCGCGATGACCTTCGTGAACCAGCAGTAGAGCACGCCGGTGAGGCCGAAGCAGCCAATCAGAAAGAGATAGATGCTCGGCGAATCGTCGTTTCGAAGATCGTTGAGCCAGATGCCGAGTCCAGCGAGCATAGCGCCAACGGTAGCTGCCACGAATATGGGATACCAGCCGTTCTCCGGGACGTAATAGGTTGAACTTGATGGTTCGGACATGGAGCGGTTCCTTAACTGGTCGTCGTCGCTGGGACTTCAAAATAGGCGTAGGAGAGCGTCAATGACTGCACATGCTCGGGCAGTTCCGGATCGACGGTGAACAAGAGCGGAATGCGCATGGATTCGCCCGCCGCTAGGTATTGCGAAGTGAAGCAGAAGCACTCGGTTTTGTGAAAGTAGTCGGTAGCGAGAATCGGCACAAGCGAAGGAATCGCCTGTCCAGTGATGCCGCGGTCGCTCGTGTTCTCGATGATAAAGTCCGTTTGCCGCGTCTCGCCGGGATGCACACGCACCGACTGCTTGTCGGAATGAAAAGACCAAGGCAGGCCGCCGTTGGTGTTGGTCACGAAGCGCACCGTCACGAGGCGCGAGGTATCGACGGGCAAATCGCCAGACGATATTTCGACCTTGTCGCCAGTTTTGCCGCCAAGTCCGGTCACTTCGCAAATAAGATCGTAAATCGGCACCAGCGCGAAGGCGAAGCCGAACATGCCGACTGCGACGGCGGCGAGCTTTAGGACTGTCTTGCCGTGGGATTGCATCGGGATCAAGCGCTATGAATGCGCTTCGGCCTCAGTAACTCGCGGCGGATGCGTGAACGAGTGATACGGCGGCGGCGACGGCAGCGTCCATTCGAGGCCGTGGGCACCGTCCCACGCGCGCTCTCCGGCGGCGATGCCTCCGCGAATCGCTTTCACAACAATAAATAGGAAGAGAAGCTGCGAGAACCCGAAGATGTAGCTGCCAATGCTTGAGAGCATATTGAAGTCGGCAAACTGCAAGGCATAGTCGGGAATGCGCCGCGGCATGCCAGCAAGACCTGAGAAGTGCTGCGGGAAGAAGGTGATGTTGACGCCGATGAACGACAGCCAGAAGTGCAGCTTGCCGAGCGTCTCGTCGTACATGTGCCCGCACCACTTGGGCAACCAGTAGTAGACGCCGGCAATAATCGCGAAGATGGCGCCCGGCACGAGCACGTAGTGGAAATGCGCCACTACGAAATAGGTGTCGTGATACTGGAAGTCCGCCGGGGTGATCGCAAGCATCAGGCCCGAAAAGCCGCCGATGGTGAACAGCACCACGAAAGCGATTGCGAACAGCATCGGTGTTTCGAACGTCATGGAGCCACGCCACATGGTGGCGATCCAGTTGAACACCTTGACACCCGTCGGCACCGCGATGAGCATGGTCGTGTACATGAAGAAAAGCTGTCCCGCAATCGGCATGCCGACAGTGAACATGTGGTGCGCCCAGACGATGAAGGACAGGATGGCGATGGAGGCCACGGCGTAGACCATCGACTTGTAGCCAAAGAGCGGCTTGCGGGCAAAGGTCGGGATGATCTGAGAAATGATACCGAAGGCCGGAAGGATGAGGATGTAGACCTCGGGGTGTCCGAAGAACCAGAAGATGTGCTGGAACATCACCGGATCGCCGCCGCCGCCCGCGTTGAAGAAGCTGGTGCCGAAGTGCACATCGAAGAGCACCATGGTGACCGCGCCGGCGAGCACTGGCATGACTGCCAAGAGCAGATAGGCGGTGATCAGCCACGTCCAGATAAAGAGCGGCATGCGCATGAGCGTCATGCCGGGGGCGCGCATGTTGAGGATGGTGACGATGATGTTAATGGCGCCCATGATCGACGAGGCGCCCATCATGTGCACCGCGAACACAAAGAAGGTGACTGTATCCGGCGCGTAGGTCGTCGACAGCGGCGGGTAGAAGGTCCAGCCGAAATTCGGTCCGCCTGCTTCCATAAAGAGCGTCGCGATCATCATGAGGAAGGCGAAAGGCAGAATCCAGAAGGACAGGTTGTTGAGGCGCGGCAGCGCCATGTCGGGCGCGCCAATCATCATCGGCACCATCCAGTTGGCGAGGCCGACAAAGGCTGGCATGACGGCCCCGAATATCATGATGAGCCCGTGATTGGTGGTCATCTGATTGAAGAAATCGGGCGACATGAACTGCAGGCCGGGCTGGAAAAGCTCGGTGCGAACGAGCAGCGCCATGACCCCACCGACGAAGAACATGATCAGACTCAGCCACAGGTAGAGCGTGCCGATGTCCTTGTGGTTAGTGGTGAACAGCCAGCGGGTGATGCCGTAAGCCGGCCCGTGATGATGGTCGTCGTGTTCGTGAATGATGGCGCTCATTTTCGTCTTTGTTCCCTGTTGTCCTGTTTTGTGCTCGGCTATTCGGAGAGTGCGATCACGTCGCGCGGCTGGGTGACGTCGCCGGCATTGTTGCCCCAGGCGTGTCGCTCGTAATGCACGACGGCCGCGAGTTGCGCCGCATCGAGTTGATTGGCGAATGACTGCATGGATGTGCCGGGCACTCCGTCGATGACGAGCCGCAGGTGATCATCGCGCGGCCCGGTGACGACTTCTGTACCAATCAGACTCGGGTAGATCGGCGGAATGCCAGCGCCAGAGGGCAGGTGGCAGGAGACGCAAAAGGCGTTGTAGACGCGCTCGCCTTCGACCATCAGTTCTTCTGCGCTGAAAGTTTTGCTCAAGGCTGCCTTGCGCGCTTCGGCAAGCCCAAGCTGCTCGTCGTACCAGGAGTTGAACTCATCAGGCGGCACGGCGTTGACCACGATTGGCATGAAGCCGTGATCCTTGCCGCACAATTCCGTGCACTGGCCGCGATAGACGCCCGGCTGTTCAACAACCGTCCACATGTCGTTCAAGAGCCCTGGCACGGCGTCGCGCTTGATGCCGAAATCAGGTACCCACCAAGAGTGAATGACATCCTCCGCGGTGACGAGAAAGCGAACTTTGCGGTTCGTCGGGATCACGAGAGGCTTGTCAACTTCCAAGAGGTAGTATTCGCCCTTGACCGCCTGGTTGTCGATTTCTTCCCGCGGTGTTGCCAAGGAAGAGAAGAAGGATACGGTCTCGTTGCGGTCGTCATCGAGATACTTGTACTGCCACTTCCACTGATAGCCGCGCACTTCGATCGTGAGGTCTTCGCCGCCGGTGTCGTACATGCGAAGGAGCACGACAGTGGAGGGTGCAGCCAAGGCGACAAGAACGATGAAGGGAATGATGGTCCAGACAACTTCGAGTGTCAGATTGTCGTGAAACTGCCTCGCCTCGTAGCCGCGCGAGCGCCGGTGGGCAATGATTGAGATCGCCATGGCGCCAAAGACAATCACCCCGATGGCGACGCACACCCACAGGATGATCATATGCAGGTTATAGATATCGCGACTGATGTCGGTCACGCCGACTGGAAGGTTGAGCTCGTCTGCGAAGCCCGCGCTTGACAGAACAATGCCCAGCGCGGCGAGAGGTAGAGTGGTGAAGAGGTGGCGCAGGTTGAAGATCTGTCGCACGGGACGGGAATCGGGGAACACTGTACTGGTCGACACGCCTTGTTGTTTCTTGTCGTGAGAATGACCACGTCATTATACGGAATCATCCGCTCGGACAAGTGATGAGCGCGCTCGGTGCGAAAATGCGTTGGCGGCCAGCGACCTGTCACATGCGCGTCATGCGCTTGTCGTACACTTTTGACCGCGATTCAATGTTCGTGTGCCCTCTCGATGACAATGCGCTCTGCGCACATGCGCGCCCTCGCCGCCGAAGCGCTTGGCACCATGCTATTGCTTGCCACCGTGGTTGGCTCGGGCATCATGGGCGAGCGTCTCTCCGACGGCAACGCGGCCATCGCTCTGCTTGGCAACACGCTTGCCACGGGCGCGATCCTTGCCGTGCTCATTACCATATTCGGGCCATTTTCCGGAGCGCACTTCAATCCTGCCGTGACCTTGTCGTTCGCGCTTCGCGGCGAAATCAGCAAGGGGCTGGCCGCTCTCTATGTGATCGTTCAGGTGAGCGCGGCGATGGCCGGCGTCGTGCTGGCGCATCTTATGTTTGAAGTCGATGCGCTGCAGACCTATGCGAAGGCGCGCGAAGGTCCCGCGCAAATGCTCTCCGAGATGGTTGCGACCTTTGGACTGGTGGCGTGCATTCTCGGCACGCTTCGCGTGCGCCCGCAGGCTGTTGCCGCGATGGTCGGGCTCTATATCTCCGCCGGCTACTGGTTCACTGCCTCAACATCGTTCGCAAATCCGGCGGTCACCATCGCGCGCAGCTTCACCGACACGTTTTCCGGCATTGCGCCGGGGGATGTGCTCGGGTTCGTAGTCGCGCAGCTCGTCGGCGCGGCGCTGGCGACGGGGATGTTTTGGTGGTTCGGGCGCGGGCGTTGATCGAAGCAAACCTATTCTTCTGAAGTGCTCGCGTATCTTTGAATAGATTTCCGTCGCGGCAACATGTGCCATAGCACAGCGGCATCGAATCTTCGCTCTGGCTTAAGTTGGTTCTGCCCTCCATTCAATATCAGTTCGCGTAATTTCGATCGCGAGATTAAGGGGCTTTTCAGGCGCAGATGACTCATGAACTTGCGAATTTCCTTACCAGAGACCGAAAAAGATTTGTCAGTTTGAGACTTCATTGACATGCCTTTGTAGATATTTTGATAGTCGAAGTCTCCGGTTGCCAGAACATCGTAGAGCGCCCTTACATGCCGAGCAACTTCGCGCATTGGACGGCCGGATTTTGGATTCTTCTGCAATTGATAGGTGGGGAGCTTCATGATTGCTACATCTGACCAGACGAATACGTCGAAACACTCTTCGCAAAGGTCGAGCGATTGACCTTCTGTCCGCCAAATGGGCTGAATAAGGAATGGCCGTTGAATTTCAGCAGCTACATGTAGGGTGTTCAGGAGCGCATTCTCAAGGGAGCGAATATTCTGCTTAATCTCGACCTCGTTGTTCCAATCTGAAATCTTGTTGTAAGCAGGACGTAGTAACTCGATCACCTTCTCTCGATGATGACTGTTTTGAGTTTTTCTCAAGGTTGTAGCGACACCCATCATCGCGTAGGCCGAACTCACAGGGCGCATCACTAATTCCGGTGCCCATTCGCTCTCGTTTGAGCGGGCTGTTGTGATATCTGGAACCACAGTGAGCTTCACTTCCAACGCTATTCTGTGGCGGTCTTGGCTTGCGACCACGAGATCAATTTTGTCTACTTCATTTCGGGATAAGCTCGAATAGGGTTCGAACACACTTTCAAATTTATAGAAAGGTCTAGTTTTCGATTCGCCGATCACTTCAGCCATGTCCCAATGGTCGTCATGCGCTGAAATTTCTTCCCCCCGCACGACCAGACAGACCGGTCGCAAGCCGTGATCCCTCATGTACAGGCACAATGACAGTGGAAACGTCGAGTTGAATTGGTTCTTTCCCCAGAGGTCTCCACGGTGTCTAGAAGAATTATCCCTACTGATTCCATAGAGGGATGCGGACTTAGCAGACGGCATATTCAATACCCTTGCCCACGAACGTGCCGAGGTTGACTGGAACGGCGTTCCCTATCTGTAATTCGACATCTGCGTTTCGGTCGCGTCCACCCCAATCCCACCCCTTGGGAAACGTTTGAATGCGACTTCGCTCCTCGGAAGTCAGCGGGCGAACTGTGCATGGAGGTGCGCTGTCGAGGTGATTGCCTTGATAGTTTGGCGGTACAGGCCGATTGACTCCTCGTATAGTAGGGGAGGGCTCGTGTACCGAGAAGACGGAACGACGTGAGTAGTTTCTCGGATGGCGATAGTAGAACTCTACGTCAATATCTTTACCAAGGTAGTCTTTGACGGTCAATGGCTTTGGAGACTGACTCTCAAGAATCCACTCGTCGAATTTGGCTCCGGTGGTGTTGCCTCCGTCGCGCCAACCGAACACAAAAAATCTGCGTCGAGACTGCGGCACGCCACATCGACTGGCGTTCAAGACGTATTCGCGAAACTCATAGCCGGACGAATGCAATGTTTGGTGCATCGCCTTATAGGCTTGACTCAGACGTGCTTGAGGAACATTTTCCATGAGCAGGTACTTTGGTGCGCATCGAGCGACAATCTCAGCAAATGCGATGGTCAAGTTTGCTCGACGACCTTCAGTGCGCTTGCCAGCCGTCGAAAAATCTTGGCAAGGAGGGCCGCCAGCAATCATGTCGGGCTTGTGTCGGGTTATCGCCTGCACTGCGCCATCTACGTCGGTTAAGTCTAGAACATGAGCATGCTCTGAAATATTGCGGTTATAGGTGTCCACCGCAGCATGCCAGTTGTCGTAAGCCGCCACTATTTCTGTACCACTACTAATCAAGCCAGCGCTCAACCCACCGGAACCGCAAAATAAATCGACTGCCCTAAGGCCGTGTCCAGCGTCACTGCCATTGGTGGTCCGTGATACGGATGCTAATGACTGGTTACCTATTTCGATGCTCAATTGCGCCATCAGCCGCGCCGTCTATGGATGTAGAGGATTATAGCCTGAGCCACGAGATGTGGGTAGGTTAGCTGATTCAAGATACTACATCGACTATGGTAGTGAAGGCTCGTCCAAGGCCACGGCAGACACAAAAAGCATATTGGAGTCAATCACAGTTATCCCGCTCCTCAATGTCACCACGTAATCTCAAGGTCAGCGCTTTCGAATTCTCAGGACATTGAAAGTTACGCGCAACGCATGGCGTCAGAGACAAGCCAAGTGTGAGATGCTGTGCGCGTATATTGATATATAGATCGATCCCTCCTACGAGCATCATGTCTTCGCGAATTGTCCGCAGCATTGCCAACTTTCTTGGATTCCAAGCCACTTGGTGGGCCTGCGCTTTGGGAGCGGCGAGCGGGCATCCGCTGATCGGACCGCTCGTTGCCTTCATCTGGTTACTTGTCCACTTGGCGACCCTTCCGCCCTTGATTGAAAGTGAACGCACGCGCAGCATGGAAATAAGCTTAGAGCTGAAGTTGATTCTCAGTGCGGCGGCTTTGGGCTATGTGTGCGATAGCGCGCTTGTCGTTCTTGGCGTTTTGGAGTTTCCTGAAAGCGCGGGGATCGCACTGCCGACAACGCCTTGGATGGTCGCGCTGTGGATGGCGTTTGCCGCGACGTTGCGGCACAGCATGAACTGGATGCGAGGGCGATATCTGGTGGGAGTGTTGGCTGGTGCGTTGTTTGCGCCGCTCGCTTATCGGGCGGGCGAGGTGCTCGGTGCGCTGACGCTCGCGCCGGCACCATTCGGACTGTTCGCAGTAGCCGCCGTGTGGCTTGCAGCTATCCCGCTGCTTTTATGGCTGAGGGAGCGGTTCGAGTCGGGCTGAAGGATAGTTCGTCCAAGCATTGATATATCTCTTGGTATACTACATAGGCTGATAAGCCGTTCATGGTTGATGCGTTCGAATACTGCCGAGGAAGTCCAAGTGGAAGCCGAGATCGATTACAAAGGTGTTGCAAAGGTGTTTTGGAGTGGCAGAAGCCAAGCAGTGCGATTACCCGCCGCATGCCGGTTTGAGGCGACCGAAGTAGAAATTGTGAAGCGCGGCGAGCAACTCACGTTGAAGCCGCGTGGGAAAGACTGGGATGCCTTCTTTCGGTCGAAGTCACGTGCATCTCTGCCAGCGCGCGAGCAGTTAGCGTTGGAAGAACGCGAAAAATTACCCTAATGTTCATGCTCGATACGGATAGCTGCATATTCGTCATGAACCGTCGAGACGAGGCTCTCGGTCGCAAATTCGTTGAAAACGCCTCGCAGATTTGCATATCCTCCATCACCCATGCGGAGCTTTGCTTTGGCGTTGCACATTCCGCGCACATCGAGCGCAACGCAGCGGCTCTTGACGAGTTTTGTTTCAACCTTGACATTCAATCTTATCCGGTAGACGCGGGTGCCTACTATGGTCGTATCAGACATGCGCTCACCGCACAAGGCAGTCTGATTGGTGCCAACGACCTCTTGATTGCCAGCCATGCGCTGAGCCTCGGAGCGATATTGGTGACGGGCAACGAGCGCGAGTTTTGTCGTGTGCCCGACCTCAAGTTCGAAAACTGGTTGCAGCTAGCGCGGGATGATTGACGCGGATACAGGCATTCGCGCTGCGGAAGCTGCGAACATGGTGCCGCACTGCCTTGTAGCAACGACCTGAGTTTCAGGAATGACGGAGCGCTGCGAGCGCCGCCTCAGCGTCCGGCATCACGCCATGCCAAATCTCAAAACTAAACGCGGCTTGCCAGACGAGCATACCCAGCCCGTCGCGCGCGTCACGCGCACCGCAGCGCTTGGCTTTCGCGCAAAAGGCTGCATCTCCATGCAGGTCATACGAGAGGTCGTAGCACAACGCACCTTTCAAAGAGTCGGAGAAATTCCGGGGAGCTGACCGAACTTCCCCCGAAGTCGCATTGATCACCAGATCGAATTCGGTCTCGCCACGGTCGAACGAACAAGCTTCAAGTTGGCCTTTGCCGAGTTGTGCGAACCTTTCCACGAGTGCCTGCGCACGCGCAAGCGTGCGGTTGGCAACAACGAGCCGCTTCGGTTGCTCAGCGAGCAACGAGGGCACAATCCCCCGAGTCGCACCGCCAGCACCGACGATCAGAATCCGCAGTTCTGTGGTCGCGACGCCCCACTGCGTCTTGAGGTCAGCCAGCAGTCCTGCGCCGTCGGTGCTGTGCCCCCGCGTTCTGCCGCCTTCGAGCACGGTGATGGTGTTCACCGACTCGGTCAGTGCCGCGTTGTCGTCAAGTTGGTCCACCCAGGCGGCGGCGTCGCCCTTGAATGGGGCTGTGACGTTCATGCCGCATCCGCCTGAATCGAAAAAACGCCCGGCGACGCTATTGAAGCCGTCTTCGGGTGCGAATAGTCTTGTGTACTCAAGATCAATGCCGCAGCCGCGCGCGAATTCAGCGTGGACTTGCGGCGAAAGACTATGCGCGATCGGGTTGCCGATCACTGCGAAGCGGGGCGTTTTCACGCCGAGCTCTGGTTCGCGGCGCGCACTATTTCGCCGCTGACGGCATCGCGTATCTCGCTCGGTCCCGTGGCGTTGCCAATCTGGCCGGGCAGCACCATATCGAGCGCCCGTCCGAAGTATTGACGCACTCGTAGCGCCGAGCGCGCGGGCGGCGCACCTGATGGATTGGCCGACGTGGAAATGATCGGCACGCCAGCCTGGTCAATCACGCGTCGCATCTGCGCATGAAGAGGCACCCTGACAGCAATTCGTTCGGAGTCGCCGTGCGCAAGTTCGCTGATCTCGCTCATATCGGTTGCCGGAACGAGCCAAGTTACATGGCCAGGCCAAGAGGCGAGCACGTCGCGTTGCCGCGCTGCGTCAAGTGGCGCGAGCAATGGCAAGGCATCTTCGGCGCTTGCCAGCGTAACAATCAGCCCCTTGCCGACGGAGCGTCCTTTCAGCTCGATCAAGGCTTCAATTGCTTGATCATCATGCGCATCGCAAGCGAGCCCCCACACACCTTCGGTCGCCTGCGCGACGATACCGCCTCGCGCAAGGCGCTGCGCTGCCAGTTGTTCGTGAAACCAAGTCAGCGGCGTCAGTCCTCGAGCGTTGCTGTTTCGACCTTGCGCTGTCCCGCTTCACGGTCATTCTTGAGCGCTTCTCTCACGGCTTCGTTGTGAAGAGCAATGATCTGCGCCGCCAAAAACCCGGCATTGCGCCCGCCATCGACCGCCACGGTCGCGACCGGAATGCCGGGCGGCATCTGCACCGTCGAGAGCGCTGCGTCGAATCCGGACAGTGCGCCGGAGGCAATCGGCACGCCAATGACCGGGCGCAGCGTGTGCGCGGCCACCGCGCCAGCCAGATGCGCGGCCATGCCAGCGCCACAAATAAACGCTGCGACATCGCGTGCTTCCGCATCCTTGATGATGCCGCGCACGCGCTCTGGCGTCCGGTGCGCGGATGCCACATGCGCTTCCGCATGCACGCCGAGGCTGCCGAGTACTTCTTTGGCGCGGCGCATAACAGTCCAGTCGTTTTGAGAGCCCATGAGAATGCAGACCCAGGACATATCGCTCCTTGAATAGCTAGTAAGTGGAGGCACGAATATACCCTCTTGCCCCGTTCTCGACAAATCCGGCGAGTTCAAGGTTGAGCAGTGTCTGCAAAAGCGTTTCCGTGCTGAGTCCGGTGCGAGTCAGCAAGACATCGAAGGCCGTATGGGTGAAGTCAAGGGCATCGAGCACTCGCTGCTGGGTCCTGTCGAGCTTCTCGCTCGAAGTTTCCTCCTGCGTGGTCTCGAGTGTGAACCCAAGTGCGGAGAGGACATCTTCGGTGTTCTCGATGAGGGCGGCACCGTCGCGTATGAGCGCATGTCCGCCGCGCGAGAGGTGACTGCTCACAGGGCCGGGCACGGCCATCACTTCGCGCCCTTGTTCAAGCGCATAGCTTGCGGTGATGAGGCTGCCGCTTTTTGCGCGCGCTTCAATGACGAGGGTGCCAAGTGCGAGCCCGCTCACGATTCGGTTGCGTTCCGGGAAGCGATAGCGTGTCGGGCCGAAGTGCGGTGGGTACTCGCTGACGATCGCGCCGCCTTGCTTCACGATCGTGTCCGCGAGCGCAGCGTTTCTGGCTGGATAGAGCCGTTCATGTCCACTGCCGAGCACTGTGATGGTCGGCGACGGCCCTTTCAGTGCGCCGATGTGCGCGGCGGTGTCGATACCCAAGGCAAGCCCGCTTATGACGGCGAGACCCGCGTCTGAAAGCTGCTGCGCCATCATGGTCGCGAAGCGTTGCCCGGCGCCGCTCGCCTCGCGGCCGCCGACAATCGCCAGCGAATCCATGTGCAGAGCCTGCGTCGAGCCGCGCACAAAGAGCAGCAGCGGTGGGTCAGGGATCTCGGCAAGCCGTGTTGGGAAGCCTGTGTCGTTGATCGTGATCATGTGGATACCGAGGCGTTCGCAGGTGTGAGTCACTTGCAGGATGTCATTGCTTGCCCTAGGGGTATCCGGCGGAGCATCAAGGAACCTTTTGCGATCCTTCGCGTTGTTCAGTCTGTTGGCAAGCAGAGCGCTGAGGACTCGGATTTGGAAGCTGTTCATCGAGCCTGGCTTTCTGAGAAAAGCACCCATGCAAGCACAGCGCCAAGCACAGGGTTTGAGAGAAGAACGCAAAGACTTGTAGGAGACTGTCTATAATTCTCGCCCGCACAGCACTTGACCGCGATTTCTCATGGCACCGCGCTTGCACATCGTCACCCAGGGGTGCCAAATGAACGAGTACGACTCTGATCGTATGCGCGATGCGTTGCGGGCGAGCCATGGCTTTGAGGACACTGACGACCCGGCTGAGGCCGATCTCCTTGTCATAAATACCTGCTCGATTCGGGAAAAGGCGCAAGAGAAGGTGTTCAGCGCGATCGGTCGGTGGCGCGCTCTGAAGAAGGCGAAGCCGGCGCTTTTGATTGGCGTCGGCGGCTGTGTTGCCAGTCAGGAAGGTGCGCAAATTCATGCGCGAGCGCCCTTTGTGGACTTGGTGTTCGGTCCGCAAACGCTGCATAAGCTGCCGCAGATGGTCGATCAGGCGCGTGAGCAAGATGCGCGACCGGTGATCGATGTCAGCTTCCCCTTCATCGACAAGTTCGACAGCCTGCCTCCGCCCGGTGTGCGAGGCCCGACGGCGTTCGTCACTATCATGGAAGGCTGCAGCAAATTCTGCAGTTTCTGCGTCGTGCCCTACACGCGTGGGCTTGAAGTGAGCCGTCCCGTCAAGGATGTGCTGAACGAAGTTCGCGGGCTTGCGGAGCGCGGCGTTCGTGAAGTCACGCTGCTTGGACAAAATGTCAATGCCTATCGAGGCCCAATCGAAGGCGATACGGCAGACCTTGCGGAACTCCTCTACTACGTGGCGGAAATCGACGGTATCGAGCGCATTCGCTTCACCACATCGCATCCGCTTGAATTCAACATGAACCTGATCGATGCCTACCGAGACCTCCCGAAGCTCGTCAATCACTTGCATCTCCCTGTGCAAAGTGGCTCCGACCGCGTGCTCGCCCGCATGAAGCGCGGACACACAGTGCTTGAATACAAGGCCAAGATCGCCGCACTGCGCGACGTTCGGCCGGAGATCAGCCTCTCGTCGGACTTTATCGTCGGCTATCCCGGAGAGACGGACACGGACTTCGAAGCGACATTGAACCTCGTCAAGCAACTTAACTTCGACACGTCATTCAGCTTTCTGTTCAGTCCGCGTCCCGGAACGCCCGCAGCGTCGCTTCACGACGATACCCCGAAAGAGGTGCTGAGCCACCGCCTCGCGATCTTGCAGCGCCAACTCAGAGCCCAAGCCGAGAATCATGCCAAAGCGCTTGTCGGCAGTCGCCAGCAGGTGCTGGTGACAGGGCGATCAAAGCGCGACCTGGGTCAGCTTCAAGGGCGAACCGAGTGCAATCGGGTTGTCAATTTCCATGCTGACTCCGACGTGCTGATCGGGGAGTTCACCGATGTGATGATTCGCGAAGCGCTACCGAACTCGTTGCGTGGGGGGCTGTGTTGAGAGCCAGCGTTCAACCTCTGAACAAAGGCGCTCGACGGCGCGTTCCGCGCGCGGGGTGTCAGGCTGCGGCGGGCAGAACTACGCCGGAGCCTCAGATCAATCTTACGCTGGCTGCTGCTGCGTGATGCAGTGCATGCCGCCCCCGCTACGGCGCTAGGAGCCTGCGCCGCTGCATCCCGAACGAGTGAACCGCGCTATTCGGCAGCGGGCACGAGCAAGATGGTCTTTGCGACCAGCGTTGTCCTATGAGAGCGTGATGCTGAACGGCGCAAGCGCCTAGTTCCGTCTTTTGGCTGCACAGATGGGAGAAGGCGTGCGTCCTCTCCACACATCTTGCATTTCCCCACACTTCGCGTATCCTATGTCTCCCCAAGGGCGGCGCAGTAGCGCAACAGCACCACATTGAGCGATTCGCTAGCGGGCGCCGTCACTTCTCGGCTTGCCCTCCAACCTGACAACTCCGCGAGTCTTGCCGCCCTTTGCGGCCCGGTTGATCAGCATCTGCGTGAGATCGGCAGTCACCTTGGCGTTGACATCAGCAACCGTGGCAACCTCTTTACGCTGACAGGCGGCGAAGGCGCTGTCGGACAGGCGAAGCGCGTGCTAGAACGCCTCTACGCCGAACTTAACGGCGACGGCGGCGCGCTTGATTCCGAGGCCCTGCACTTGTTCTTGCAGGAGCAACGACCGGTTAGCGAAGCTGACGAAGCGCCGGAATCCGACGAAGTCTCAATCCAAACGAAAAGAAAGCTCATCCGCGCTCGCGGGCCGAATCAGCGCGCCTATCTCGCGTCGATCGCCGAGGAGCACATCTGTTTCGGCATTGGCCCTGCGGGCACCGGCAAAACCTATTTGGCGGTTGCTGCCGCCGTTGAGTCGTTGGAGTCAGGCCGCGTTGACCGCTTGATTCTTGTTCGTCCCGCCGTCGAAGCCGGCGAAAAGCTTGGCTTTCTGCCGGGCGACCTGACGCAGAAGATCGATCCCTACTTGCGTCCGCTGCACGATGCCTTGTGCGACATGATGGGCGCATCAACGGTGCAAAAGCTCATGGAGCGGAATTTAATCGAAGTCGCGCCGCTTGCCTATATGCGCGGGCGCACGCTCAACAACGCCTTCATCATCCTCGACGAGGCGCAAAACACCACGCGCGAGCAAATGAAGATGTTCCTCACGCGCATGGGCTTCCACTCAAAGGTCGTGGTGACCGGCGACATCACGCAAATCGACCTTCCCAAGGGTTCGGTGTCCGGCCTGATACACGCCATGACAGTGCTTGCGCGCATCAAAGACCTGCGGTTCATTCACTTCTCCGCCAAAGATGTCGTTCGCCATAGGCTCGTCGGGCGCATCGTAGAGGCGTATGACCGGCACGAGACGGCGGGCGAGTGAAGACGGACGTTGAAATTCAAGTCGATGAGGCGGCGGACATTGATCCCGATGCCGTGCCGAGCGTCGAGCAGCTTCGCGCTTGGGCCGAGGCCACGCTCGATATGGAAGCCGGCGAAGGCAGCCTATGTGTGCGCATCCTTGGTGAACCCGAGGGGCGTGCCCTCAACGCCGAGTTTCGCGGCATTGAACGTGCCACTAATGTCCTTGCGTTTCCGCTGTCGTCACCGCTCGCGCCTGAGCAGGGGATACTCGGCGACATCGCCATCTGCGCGCCTGTCGTCTGCCGGGAGGCGGCAGAAAACGGTGCGCAAGAACGCCACTGGGCGCATATGGTCGTGCACGGCGTCTTGCACCTCTTGGGGCATGACCACCAGGAACCGACCGAGGCGATGCGCATGGAGTCGCGCGAGCAAATGATTCTGACCAAGCTCGGATACCCGGGCGATTCCCGCGTGTGACGGAGGCAGCGAGTGGCCGCGCAACAAGACGAAGGTGAATCCAAGACGCTATTGGAGCGGCTCGGCGACGTCTTCTCGTCTGCGCCGGAGAATCGGCACGGCGTCATGGAAATGCTCCGCGAAGCCGAGGAAAAAGACATCTTTGATGTCGAAGCGCTCAACATGATGTTCGGCGCCTTGCAGGTGTCGGACTTGAGCGTGCGGGATGTTCTGATTCCGCGCCCGCAGCTCAAGTGCGTGGGCGTTGACCAGCCGCCCGAGGCGCTGCTGCCAATGCTGATCGAGGCGAAGCACTCGCGCTTCCCGGTAATCGGCGATGACGAGGACGACATTCGCGGCGTGCTGCACGCCAAGGATCTCTTGCCGCTCGTCATCAACGGCGGCCTCAGTTCTTTTGACATCAAGGACTATATGCGTGCGGCGGCCGTGGTGCCTGAGAGCATGCGCCTCAACGCGCTGCTCAAGGAGTTTCGCAGCTCGCGCCAGCATATGGCGCTGGTGGTCGATGAGTACGGGCATACGTCCGGCGCGGTGACGATTGAGGATGTCCTCGAGCAAATCGTCGGCGACATCGAAGACGAGCACGATGTCAATGAAGAGAACTTCGTCAATCCCGTTGGCGACGAGACCTACAACATCAAGGCGCACATGCCGCTTGACGACTTCAACGAGTACTTTGGTACCGTGCTCGAAGACGACGAAGTGGAGACTGTCGGCGGCTTGGTGATGCGTCATTTGGGACACGTCCCTGAGCAAGACGAGCACGTCGATATGGGACCGCTGCAATTCACGGTACTCAATGCCGAGAGCCGACGCGTTCGCTTGCTGAGGCTCGAACTGCGTCCGGCAGATGGTTCTGCTGACTAGCGTCAAGCCTTTTGCATGGCCAGCTCTTGCACTCTTGGCAGGGGCGGTCTTCCCCTTCGGGTTCGCGCCATTTGAGGTGCCGCTTGTCTCGATAGCGGCTGTCGGACTGCTTGCCATCTGCCTCGTGCGCGCGAGAAGCGGCTTCTTGAGCGGCTACCTCTTCGGACTCGGCAAGTACGGTGTCGGCGCTTCATGGATCTATGTGAGCATCCACGTCCACGGCAACGCGCCGCCCGTGCTTGCAGGCTTTCTTGTTGTTGTTTTCGTGACGGGCATGGCAATCCTTCCGGGCCTCTTGGGAGTCCTCATGCACCGCTATTTCAGGGTCGCGACGCCTCTTGCCTGGGCGCTGGCCTTCGCGCTCTTGTGGACGCTGCACGAATGGGTGCTCATGTGGATCCTCACCGGCTTTCCCTGGCTTCTGCTCGGCTACGCGCAGCTTGGCACACCGATGGAAGCCTTTGCGCCGATCGCCGGCATCCTATCGGTGACGTTTGTCTCAGCGCTCTCAGCCGCCGCGTTGGTCTCTGCGTTGCAGCCGCGGGCGCGAACGGCGTGCGTTGCGGTCGCGGTATTGCCGTGGCTCGTTGGGGTCGCGCTCTGGCAGATTGAATGGACAACGCGCGATGCGAACTTGCATATCGCGCTCGCCCAGGGCAGCGTGCCACAGGCGCTCAAATGGCAGCCCGAGCACTTGGATTTGTCACTCGATACCTACGATTCGCTGATGGATGCGGCGTGGGACGCCGACCTCATCATCTTGCCCGAGGCTGCGATACCGCTCACAAGTCAAGCGGCAGCGGAATATCTTGCGACGATTGAAGCGCGGGCGATGGCAACTGACAGCAGTGTCATCGTCGGCATCCCGCGGGTAGTGCGCGATGACGATGCTGAGCGATGGGTGCTAGAGAACACGGCGCAGGGCTTCGGTTTGGCGGAGGGCGTCTATGCCAAGCGGCATCTTGTGCCATTCGGTGAGTATGTGCCCTTGGAATCGCTTTTGCGCGGCCTGATCGGCTTCTTTGACCTCCCTATGTCGCATTCCAAGCCCGGTGCTGAAACCCAGGTGCCGCTCAGCATCACCCTTGATGACGAGCTGGTCGAAGTCGCACTTGCCATTTGCTATGAGATCGCCTACCCGAATCTGGTTTCGAGTGCGGCATCTGCGCCGGGCCTGCTCGTGACGATCAGCAACGATGCGTGGTTCGGCAAGTCGATCGGACCGTGGCAGCATCTTGAGATTGCCCGCATGCGCGCGCTAGAGCAGGGGCGCTATCTCGCGCGCGCGACTAACAACGGTGTGACGGCAGTCATCGCGCCGGACGGCCACATCATGAGCCTGCTGGAAACGGATGTTCGCGACGTGCTGCGCGCAGACGTTGGCGTCATGCGCGGCGAGACGCCTTACAAGCGCTTTGGTCACACTTGGTTGATTGTTCTCATGTGCCTGTCGCTCGGCGCGTTGGCGTGGCGTCAAGCCGCATTGCCAATCGCTAAGCAGTAAACTGCGCGTTTTTTCGCCTGCTTGGAGGCATCCCTGAAAACCTTACGGGTACCCGCCTATCTTCCGGTTGAGGTGGAGCACGAAGCGCAGGCGTATTGGAAGGCGAACGGCAGCCACGAAGTCGATGGCAGCGCGCCCGCGCCGGAAGACCACTTCTATTGCCTCGAGATGTTCCCCTATCCGAGCGGCAGTTTGCACATGGGGCATGTGCGCGCCTACACGGTCGGCGATGTCATCGCGCGCTATCGAAGGCTCAAAGGCAAGACAGTGATCCAGCCCATGGGCTGGGACGCTTTTGGCTTGCCTGCGGAAAACGCCGCGATCGAGCGCAACGTGCCGCCGGCGCGCTGGACCGCGCAGAATATCGAGAACATGCGCAGCCAGTTCAACAGGCTCGGCTTTGCGTTTGACTGGAGTCGCGAGGTGACAACCTGCGAACCAGAGTATTACAAAGGAGAACAATGGTTCTTCCTGCAGCTCTACAAGAAAGGGTTGGTGTATCGCAAGAACTCCATGGTCAATTGGGATCCGGTCGAGCAGACGGTGCTCGCCAACGAACAAGTCGAGAATGGGCGCGGCTGGCGGTCAGGCGCGAAGATCGAGCGTCGCGAAATGCCGCAGTGGTTCCTCAAGATCACCGACTATGCGGACGAGCTTCTCGAAGGGCTTGAGCAGCTGCCGGATTGGCCGGAGCAGGTCAAGGCCATGCAGCGCAACTGGATCAATCGATCAACCGGCGTTGAGATCGACTTCGCCGTTGGCGACGAGAACATCCCTGTGTTTACAACGCGCGCTGATACGCTGTTCGGCGTCACCTATCTTGCGCTCTCGCCTGAGCACCCGCTGGTCGCGCGCGAGGCAGAGCAGTCAACTGAACTGGCTCGCTTCGTCAAGGCGTGTCGCCGCATGAGCACGGCGGAAGCGGACATGGCGCGCGAGGAAAAGATCGGCGTCAGGTTAAGTATCGATGCCACGCATCCCTTGACGGGCGATGCCGTCCCTGTCTATGCCGCCAACTTTGTGCTTATGGAGTACGGGTCGGGCGCGGTCATGGCCGTGCCCGGGCACGATCAGCGCGACTGGGAGTTCGCGAGCAACTACGGCCTCGCCATCAAGCAGGTGATTTCGCCCACTTCGAAAACGCACGAGGTGGACCTCTCTCATTCGGCATTCACCGCGCATGGCGTGCTCATCAATTCACCCGGTTTTGACGGGCTGAAAAGCGCTGATGCCATTGAAGCGATCGCCGATGCGCTCGAATCACGCGGGGCTGGCCGCCGGCGCATCACCTATCGTCTTCGCGACTGGCTCGTGTCGAGGCAGCGCTACTGGGGTTGCCCGATTCCGATGATTCACTGCAAGTCGTGCGGGGTGGTGCCTGTCCCTGAATCCGACTTGCCGGTAGTGTTGCCAACGAACGTCGAGTTTCGCGGTGTGCAGTCGCCGCTTGTGGACATGCCGGAATTCTTGAATGTGACGTGCCCAATCTGCGGCGGCAAGGCGAGGCGCGAGACCGACACCTTCGATACCTTCTTCGAGTCGTCCTGGTACTACGCGCGCTTCGCGAGCCCGCAGCCGCACGCACCGATGATCGATGCGCAGGCGAATTCCTGGCTGCCAGTTGACGTCTACGTCGGCGGTATCGAGCACGCCATCTTGCATCTGCTGTACGCGCGCTTCTTCCACAAGCTCATGCGCGATGCCGATCTCATCGACTCGGATGAGCCGTTCGAGCATCTCCTGCTGATCGGCATGGTCTTGAAGGACGGCAAGAAGATGTCCAAGTCTTCTGGCCGGGGCGCGGACCCGGACAAGCTCTATGCGCGCTACGGCGCCGATGCGGTGCGCCTCGCGACTATTTTTGCCGCGCCGCCGACCCAGTCGTTCGAATGGCGCGAGAACAGCGTTCCGGGGGCCTTGCGGTTCCTTCGGCGCGTGTGGACACTCGGCTGGCACAACGCCGAAACGAAGATCGAAGCAGAAGAGGGCGAAGAATCCGAAGCCGCGCTGGCGCTTCGAAGACTCACGCGCGAATCCCTTGCCAAAGCCGATGACGATTACGGGCGTCGCCTGCACTTCAACACGGTCGTGTCCACCGCCATGTCGCTCGCCAATGCCATTGCCGAGATCGAGCCATGCGCGGCCACGCGCGAAGCCACGGAAGCCTTGCTCGTGATGCTTTCGCCGATTGCGCCGCATATCACGCACTTCCTGTGGTTTGCGCTTGGCAAGGAGAAGCCGATCATTGATTCGCCCTGGCCGAACCTTGAATCGGTCGCGCAGACACCGAGCTTGGTCGAGCTCGGCGTGCAGGTCAATGGCAAGTTCCGCGGCGTGGTTGAAGTCGCGCCCGATGCGGATCAGGAGCGCGCCCTCGACGCGGCGCACACGCATGAGAATATCGGTCGATTCCTGCGCGAGGGAAGCGTGCGCAAAGTAATATATGTGCCCGGTCGCATATTGAACGTGGTTGTGAGATGAATCCGAATCTGGCTTGGGTCGGCACCGCGCTCGCGCTCCTCGCGGCGGCCGCGATTGCGTTTGTCGGGAGCCCTGCCGGCACGTCGCTATTCGCGCTCCTTGTCGCGCTCGCGTTCATTATTCAGTGGATCGCGTTTGTGCCTGCCTATCTCAAGCAGACCGAGCACTTCTACGACCTCACCGGCTCGCTGACCTTCATCACCCTCGCCGTGCCGGCGTTGGTCCTTGTTGATGATCTCGACCTGCGAACGGGACTGATCGGCGGCCTGACGATCATCTGGGCGCTGCGTCTCGGCGCCTTCCTGAGCTTGAGAGTTCGCAAGGCTGGCTTTGATCGGCGTTTTCGCAGCATCAAGCCAGTGCTTCCCGTGTTTTTTATGACGTGGACGCTGCAAGGTCTGTGGGTCACCATGTCGCTTGCGCCCGGCCTTGTTGCCATGACCTCGGCGAAGCAGGTGTTAGCCGATCCCTTCCTCGCTGTCGGTGCCTGCCTGTGGCTGATCGGATTCGTCGTGCAGGTGGTCGCTGATGAGCAGAAGCGAAAATTCCGCTCGAATGCTGACAATCAGGACAAGTTCATCACCTCTGGACTCTGGGCGTGGAGCCAGCACCCCAACTATTTCGGCGAGATTCTCCTGTGGACCGGCATCGCCGTCATCGCCTTCCCAGTGCTCGAAGGCTGGCAGCATGTGACGCTTGTCTCGCCCGTGTTCGTCTGGCTATTGCTGACGCGCATCAGCGGCACTAGGATGCTTGATAATTCGGCGAAGAAGAAATGGGGCGACGATGCGGCGTACCGTGCTTACGTGGAGAAGACGCCGAAGTTAATTCTGTGGCCGCCCGGAGGCTAATCTGCCGAGGGAAGCACTTGCTCGCACTGAATAGGACATGAGGGATTAGCCCATGCGTTCTTGTCCGCTGATTCGGAACTCATAGTCAAGTCTGCCAAATGGTTCCGCTTCGAAAGCGGGTGAGTCAGGATGCCATTCGTTCCGACGCGTTTTATGCGCGAGCTGTGGTGCGCTCACGACAAACCGTTCATCGTATCTTTGATACATCGACTCGAAGAAGCGGCCAAAATGTACCGGACTGTCTGCGGGTGGAAACTCAGGGATAAGGATGCCCGCATCGTGCGAAGCTACTTCGACAAGCGCCAGAGCGATAGATTCGTAGCGGCTGATGTCGTTGCGCAGTCCGAGCCGTCCGGTCATAGCGCTGAGCGCCTGATGGAATCGAAGCACGCCATCTACTGGGCGTCCATCATCGTTCATCACCGTGTCTGTCGGTGAACCAGTGTTTTGTCGATTTGCGCGCAATAGGAACAGGTACCCGAATACAAGCGCGGGATAGGAAATATGAATGTTGGTGCATTCACCAATGGTCTCCTCAAGACGATTGGTGAGGTTTCGGACCGCGCCAGTCATACCCTTGCAGGACACCGCCAAGACCGGCCCGATGCCGTCCTTTGTCACAACGATATCAACGTTCTTCGTCTTGAGTCCTCCCAAGATAGTGGCTTCGGTGCGGTTCCGGCAATCGGGATCGTATTCGACACGCAAGGTGTTTTTGGTTTGCTGGACAACCCGCAATGGCGGAGTTGGGCTGATTTCATGTGGCGAGAAGCCCCCTTCGAGCACGAGACGACAGGTCACATATTCGTGTAGGGGTCTGATGTGCTCTTGGGATTGCGTCTTGCCTTCGAACTCGGCGAAGTGGCGAAACGCCTGTAATCTATTGAAATCCAGCCCAGATTGGCCTGATTCATATACCTCAGTCATAGTGCCTCCAACTTCTTAGCGTAGTTATCGCATCGTAAATTTCGGCTTCCGGTCCGAAAGGCAGGGGTCTAGCTGGAGGGATCAGTAGCCTGGCGGCCTCCTTGGGCTCAAGCTTCAACATGCCGCCGCCAAGAGGATGCCCCTCGATCTCGCAACTGAGCTTAAGGTATGGCGAACGCCAGCTTTGAAGGAGTCGGTCAGCATCCCTGTCATTATTCAAATGAACAGCGTGAAGGGCGTTGGTGCAGGTGGCCGCAGCATCGTTTCGCACCAAAGATGGCATTGCGCCAGACATGTAGGTCAGGAAGAAAGTAGGGACTTGAACATCTGGCACCGAGTACCAAGGTTTCCTGCTGCGGCACTTGTATGCGTGGCGAGCTTTTTCGCCACGAGTCGAATTCAAATAACTTTGAACCGCGGAAGGCAGATTCGCGCGTTTAGGAATTCTCAGCAAGAAGGCAGGTTGGTCTGATTGCCACCAATCTTTAATCGTTTTTGGGTGTAGAACTTCGCTCGGTAGCAGGCGACTGTTCCTTACGGTGGGGTGGACGAAGTTCGTTGGCACTTCCCAGCGCTCGATCTCGGATGGTCGTAGATGAAAGAAACTGTTGTCGCCAGTGACGTATCCGATGCCTACGGATGCGATTTCGCCAAGACGAACGGAAGACCTTGATTGCGCTGCATTGAGATAGAGGGAGCGTGCAGTATCATCCAGTAGATAGGGACGCAATCGTGAGCGCCATTTGTCGCGCCATGCCCGAACTGGCACGGGCTTGTATGAGTCATGTGCGAGGCGGTCCTCAAAGCCATGAAAGCAGTCAACCTGAACAAACTCAATGTGCTCAGTTGCGCCGCCAAAGCCATCGGCAAGCAATATCCAACAATCCTCAGACAAGTGCGGGAACAGTTTTTTGCGAACAGCAACAACTCTCACCCTATTGAAATGACCGACCAGATATTCGATGAGCGGAGCGGCATGGGGCGCATGACCGATAGATGCTGGCACAACGAACGCGAGGCGTCCCCCTTGGCGCAGGAGAGCAGCAGCGGCCACAAGAAATGGTGCCCAAGAACTTGTCAGGCCGGAGAAAGAGACGCCGAGACCTTGGCAAAAGCGCAGCGCCCGCTCCCGCGTCTCCCCTGCGAAACGCTGGTAGCGAATAAATGGCGGGTTGCCTGCGGCGCAGTCGAACCGTTCATTTGTAGACTCAGCCCACTGAAAGAAGTCACCACGATGAACTTTCGCATTTGGCGCACGTTCACACGCTTTTCTGGCGGCGGACACATCGCGTTCTACGCCGACACTGTTGACATGAAGCGCGATGAAGCGCCCGTCGCCACAGGCCGGGTCGAGCAATCGGTCCTCTGGCGTGCGAACGGCGAAGCGCACAAGGGACTCGGCGACGGGCAGAGGCGTGTAATACGCACCGTTCTCCTTCGCTGTCGCTGAGGTTGGTGCGTGAGTGTACATGGGCGAATATTCTACGTGAACCACATCGTCTTGCTCCGCTTGAATTTGGCATGTCCGTGGGGCTGGCTGGAGGTAGAGATCAGGTTCGGCATTTGGTCAAGAAGACATTCGCTGGCTCGACGGCAGGCGTGTTGATGCCGGTTCAATTGACTGGCTTCAATTTCCCTGTCAAGAATTGGCGCAATATGCTTGATCAGCGTCTGATAACACACGCCCCTTACTGGTTGCTTTCTTTTGAGACCTCATCAGACCACGTGAAGAAATCCTGATATTGATGCGCTTGTCCTTCCTAAAGTGCTCGCGAGCCGCGGATTCGAGGCGTGCTTTCTCGGCCTCAAATCCTCTTATGCTGACAAATTCGCCCCGCTTAAAGTCTCGTAGAATCTTAGCTTCTTCATTTGTCAGATGGTCCATGCCGCTATAGCAATACATGGGTGTCCGGCAGACGGCGCGCCATTGCCTGCCACTAATGATCCTCGTCCGAAAGTATCTGCGGGTTCCGGAACCTCTCAATGAACCTCTCGTCGTACTCATCAAAGTCTGCCGCTATCCAAATCTCGCCTTTCATACTTCCCGGTGTGCGGTCGGCCGCAGGCTGGCGGTACGGCTCAAGACGCAGGTAAGGTACGCCTGAGCGTGCGATCACGATTTCCTTACCTTCCCAGGCCAATCTCCCTAGCTGCGAGAGTTGTGACTTTGCCTCGTGCATATTTACTTGCATGGGTATCTTTTCCGAACAGAATCTTCATCCGAGAGCCTGCGCAGGCTCCCAGCTAATTTTAGCTAAGTCTAAGGACGCTGCGCAACGATGTCAACATGTCTCGCGCATTCAATGGACAGTTCATTGAGACATCCCAGACAAATGGTCGCCCACAATGTCGTTGACAGGTTTCAATTTGCCCGTCACGAATTGGTGCAGCGTGCTTGAAATCAGCGTCTGATAAGGCATGCCCTCAATGGCTGCTTTCTTTCGCAAACTCATAAGATCGTGCGAAGAAATCCTAATATTGATGCGCTTGTCCTTCCTAAAGTGCTCGCGAGCCGCAGATTCGAGGCGTGCCTTTTCCTCCTTGAATCCTTCTATGCTGACGAATTCCCCCCGCTCAAAATCTCGCAGAATCTCAGCTTCTTCGTCTGTCAGATGCATGTGTTTTTTCATCGGATATATTCCTTCGTTGCCTTTCTGCTTGGGATAATCGTTTTGAGAAACCATCGGTCGCCTTCGGTAACGAAGGGCACCAAATGCGCGTAGCCTTCTATGTCGACGACGATGACCTGTTGTAGCGGGTAACGTGAGGCATTGGGGTGCCGAATGATGTTCAGCACATCGCCATTCTCAATGTGAAACACAACATCTTCAAAGCTAACCCCACATGTGCGTTTAAGTAGCTCGTTCTTGTCGTGATTCCAATCGAAACTCCGCATGGGTTATAGACTTTCATAATGTGTGCCTATTGTCAACTACTTTACGTTGGCAACACAACAAACAACAACAAGTTGATCGATGGCTATGCGTGGGCCGTATTTTGTCGAGGTCATATGTTGCTCAACTTGCTTCGTAAATCCCTATAATTTCCCAAGCAACTGAATCGCATGGCAGACCAACTCGACAATCGCCCCGTCTTTACCGTTGTCATGGGATGCAATGGTGCAGGGAAGAGTGCGTGGAAGCGTCTACATTACGATGTATTGCCGACAGTGTACTTCGACCAAGACAGTATTGCGGGCGGCATCGGCGATTGGAACGGTGAAGATGCAAGATTGAGAACTCGCCAGTATGTAGATCGCGAGATTGAAAGGTGTTTTGAAGAGCGATTGTGTTTTGGGATTGAAAGTACGTTCTCAGGAAGGCCGGGGCCGGAGATCGTCAAACGGGCGATGAGAGAAGGCTATCGCATCGAAGGTTTATATCTAGGCACAGAACAACCCGAATGCAACATCAGGCGAATACAACGTCGAGTGGATCAAGGGACTGGTCACTCGGTGGACAGCAAGCTTGTGCCGGAACGCTACAAATGGAGTTTGTCGAGCCTTCGACGCAATGTTGAATGCTTCGACCAATTGGAACTCGTGGACAACTCGAAAGAAGACGAGCTGGGGATGCCTCAGCCGATTGAACAATGCGTCCTTGAGAAGGGGAAAGTTGTCTCGAAGCAAGAGCAGCTCGCCGATTGGTGTCGTAGCTGGCTGGATGCTGTCGAACAGGCGAAAGCCTCACAAAACAGGCTTGATGCCAAGCAGAAGAGGGTGTAGGTATTGACCCATTCTGGATAGGACAAGTAATGACTGCTGCTGCAAAATCCGCAATTTGGTTGATGCCTATCCCGTCGAGTGCCCCATCCTGAGCTTTTCGGGTACGCCTTCTATCCTGATCGGGATATTTCGCTGCTCCGCGAACGAACAAGGCGTATTATCATCCCGATAAGGACAATTGCGTCAATACACCAATGAAGGCATCCCATCAGTATCAAGTCGTCACCTCAAGCAAAGAGTTCGGCGAGGCGATTCGTGCGCAACGCAAGGCCAAGGGCCTTACCCAGCACGAAATAGCGCATATGAGCCCGCATATCGCAAGCAGATGCTTGTCCGAGATCGAGCGCGGCAAACCGACAGCGCAGATAGGCAAGGCGCTCGTGCTGGCGCATGATGTGAACTTCGATGTTCTGCTGCTTGACACACGGCTCACTCCCAAAGTTCTTCGCGCCTTGCAATCATCGGACGGCGACAGTGTCGAGTGAGCATCTGCCACGCCTAGGCTTTTTTCAAGACTCACCGGTCAACAGCGATGACTCGATTTTCCATTTCGGCAACTCTTTCTGGAAGTCTCGCAGGGCGTCCCTTGCCTGGTCACCTGTCCATCCATTCGATAGCACAAAGGTGTAGTCACCAATGTGGAAGAGTTGTTCTTCTTGGCAGAAGAATCTCCTTGTTCGAGGTCTTTTTCCCGCTCTGTCTTTTTTCATAATCCGTGTTTTAACTTCTTCGGAGTTGAATTTGCCTTCATATTTCTCGTATTTTGTGGCGGATTGGTTATTGAGCGCCCTTTCAACTGTATCGAGGCCGACATCTCTATCATATATCTCTTTAACGAGGCGCCACATCAGTCGGTTCACAGGGAGCTCTTGAACAACTGGATTGCCATCGATGGTGAGATCGTATGTTTTGCGTGACTTTCTCGACTCGCGTTCCTTTTGCCTCTTCTCTTTAACGCTCACTTGATAGTCCTTCGCATCGGGGGTAGGTATTACGGGCTGTACGTCAAGGAGAATTTGCTCATCGAGCTTGTGGGGTACGATCTTCACGCAACTAATATCAATTTGGGAATTGTCGATCAGCCACATTACCGTTGTCGTCAACTCGGGGGAGAAACCTGCGGACGCAAGCACGATCTTCACCCCTTGTCCAAACTCATCCTCTCTTGGCTCACCTTCCCACTTAAGGTAACTTAGTAGTTCGCCGCGCGCGTAGTCTGGCTCTATGTCCTCCCCTTTCTCCTTCTTAAGGAATTCCTGATAGATCTCCGCCGCTTTATCAAAAGTGAAGTTTGAAATCATCGCAGCATATCGCAGAGATTGAAGCTCCATGTGTCGACCATCTTCGGTCCGCTTCAATTCGATTACAACGAAATTCGCTTCCTCGTCGATCCCAAGTAAATCAATTTCTCGGTTGCTGTCGATCCAGGCACTAAATTTGAATTTTTCCGCAATGACTAAGGTGTGGGGCGATATGGCACCGATTTGAGACTTCAGACAGGCTTGAAGTTCGTCCTCTTTCATGTCTAGTTCGGCGAATGTTGTGCTTGGAATAGGAGTGATTTCATTTTGATCCCGGTCGAATTTGTAGATTGACATGAAGAATTTGACGTTAAGAAAAAGAAAGTCAGACTATCAGTGGGGCGCCCCGCTGACAAGGCGAGGCAGAGCCGAAACGATTTTGTTTGAGCGCGAACTAGGCCGTCGGTCATGCTCCTATATTAACCTAAATTATATTAACCTAAACTTGACTTCGCGGTCCATTTTTTCGCATAATGTGCAGGAATCGAATTGAATATCCGTCCACGACACCAGCACAGGCCAACGTCGTGGGCCGACGGAGGAGAAGCGCATGGACAAAACGTATACGGACCTCGTCGCGACGACATATCTTTGCAATGTGTTTCGTCACACGAAGAACTGCAAATCAGAAGCGGCAAGAAATATTGTCGACTGGATTGACGACACAGCGAAGTGGTCGTTCTCATGGGTGCCCGAAGATTACGAGGCATCCCGCGAAATCACAGGAAAGGACCGGAAGCGTCTGCGGAAGAACTGGAAGCATCTGCTGTCTGTCCTCCGTTCCTTGCGCTCGGAGTTAGACGACGCTAAGCCGGACACCGCCGCCATGCAAGTGCGGAGGCTCGCGCAACACTTGAATCTTACTCGCGATGATATGGCGATTGTCGAACTGCTGCTGCGCTACAAAACGGATCCCGTGATCGAATCGCTGCTTGATAACGTGTTTAATCACCTCCCGCGTTTAGGTTCATCGTTCCGTTACATCATCTCGATCAACAATCCCGTGGTACCTCAGATGCTGGGCATGTCAGCCCCCCGCTTTAGCCAGCGGCTGGCATCCGATTCAGCATTGATTCGCTCTGGAATAATACGCATCGACTCGGATGGCGAGCTGATTTTGCTTGACCAGATCATGGGCTTGGCGTTCATGCCTTTCGACCCAAACGAGGATGTGCGCGAACTATTCTTTAATGTAGCGCCAAAGGCTGGGCTTGAGTGGCAGGACTACGACCATGTCGCGCGCGCTCGTGACCATGTCGAACGCTTGATTCGGGGCGCCCTCCAGGCTCGCGCCACTGGTGTCAATGTGCTCTTGTACGGGCCGCATGGCACTGGCAAGACCGAGTTCTGTAGGGCACTGGCCGAGCGGCTAGGCGTTCCGATGTACAGTGTTGGGGAAGGCGACCACAGCAATGCGGGCCGCGAGCGCCTCAGAGAACTGCTGCTGGCGCAGCGCCTGCTTGGTGACCATGGCAATTCGATTCTGCTCTTTGACGAAATGGACGATATTCTTTCCGATCCGCAGAACGAATGGAACGAATGGGCGAGTGGCTTGTTTGCCTCTGCCAAGCCCAAGCGCGGCGCGCTCGAATCGAAGCTGGGCATGAACCGTCTGCTTGAAGAAGTTCGCATGCCAGTGCTCTGGACAACAAATTCCCCGTGGGACGTGTCTCCTGCCATTTTGCGCCGCATGATGTTCGCTTTCGAAATGCGTCAGCCCTCGACCAATGTGCGCGCTCGAGTTTGGGCGCGCCAGCTTGACAAGCATGGAATCTCTTCCTCGCAAGACGACGCAGATGCGCTCGCGCGGAGCTTTGATGTGACTCCCGGAGTTGCCGCCGGAGCAACCGCTGCGGCAAGCCTCATTGAAGGGGGAGACATGGAGACCGTCCGTTTCGGCGTGCAGAGCTTGTCGAAGCTCGTCTACGGAGAGAAGCCTCCGAAGGAGGTAGGGGCGAAGATTGACCCGGCGCTCATCTCCGCCGACACCGATGCGTCAAAGCTCGCCGAGCGGCTGGCGAAGCGCGGGTCCGGAAGGATGTCAATTTGCCTGCACGGGCCGCCGGGCACTGGCAAGAGCGCGTTCGTGCGCCATCTTGGGGAACGCATGGGGATCGAAGTGGTGCAGAAAAGAGCATCCGACCTTATTTCCATGTGGGTCGGCCAGTCTGAGGCGAACATCGCGCGGGCGTTCGAAGAGGCACGCGAAAACGGTCATTTCCTCGTGTTCGACGAGGCTGACTCGCTGCTGTCCGACCGACGCCATGCGCAACGCAGCTGGGAAGTGAGCCAGGTCAACGAGATGCTCACCTGGATGGAGCATCACCCGCTGCCTTTCGCCTGCACCACCAACTTCGTGGACCG
>JAPOTJ010000051.1:0-10116 GCA_026709225.1 Gammaproteobacteria bacterium
TAGTTGAGCGATAAACGTATTCCATGTTTCTATTTTACTTTATTTTACGTGTGGTTTGGTGTGGCGTGTGCGGATTTTGCTACATAAGTCCCTTTGTTATCTGCACGGACGCAAGCAGTCACTATATCTCCGATGGAAGTTAAAGTTTCTAATTTTTTCAAGTGTTTAGCGGAGAAGAACTAAAATGCGGAATCGCTAAGGAAGTCGGTCATGGCGGAGGAGGAGGGATTCGAACCCTCGAAGGCTCTCACCTTGCCGGTTTTCAAGACCGGTGCATTCAACCGCTCTGCCACCCCTCCGCTGGGGATGCGCATTATACTCGCCACATGCCAACCGCCTCGTTCCTGAGCCAAATCGAAGCTTCGTGGCGCGAAGGGCGCTTCGTGTGTGTCGGCCTCGACCCGAACCCACAGGCCTTGCCGCCGCAGCTTGGCGAGGGCGCATCGGCAACCTTCGCATTTTGCCGAGCAATCATTGACGCGGTGGCTGACAAGGTGTGCGCCTTCAAGCCGCAGATCGCGTGGTTTTCGGCGTTTGGGCTTGAAGACGTGCTTGTCAAGCTGATTGACTATATTCATGATCACCACGACACGCCAGTGATTCTCGATGCCAAGCGTGGCGATATTGGTGAGACCTGTAAAGCCTATGCTATTGAGGCGTTTGATCGTTATTGTGCCGATGCGGTCACAGTCTCGCCATATTTGGGCCTCGACAATCTTGCGCCATTTATCGAGCGAAGCGACAAAGGCGTATTCGTGCTGTGTCGAACAAGCAATCCGCAGGCCGAATGGCTGCAAAGCCAACCGCCGGCAGACCCGCTCTACTTGCGAGTTGCCCGGGCCGTGGTAGACGCGAACACGCACGGTAACCTGATGCTCGTTGCAGGTGCCACCCATGCAGATGATCTCGCTCGCATCCGAGCGGCCGTTGGCGAGATGCCGCTGCTTGTGCCGGGCATCGGCGCGCAAGGCGGCGACTTGGCACAGGTCATCAAGGTGGCGCACACGCAAAAGGGTGGTCTCATCATCAATGCTTCGAGGTCGATCGCCGGCGCAAGCAAGGGTGAGGATTTTGCCGATGCCGCTCGCAACAGCCTAGTCGCGCTCCAAGCAAAGGTTCACACACTACTTGCCGAACACGCTGTTCAAGCAAACTGATTCTCTTTCAGGAAATCGAGGACAGCTCTGTTAAACGCTTGACGGCGATCAATATTTGCGACATGTCCAGCGCCTTTGATGACGACTTTGGTGGCGTTCGGAATCTTATTCGCCATGTAGTCGGTCGCTGCAATGAACGGCGCGTCCTTCTCGCCGACGAGCACTAGCGACGGGACATTGATCCCCGGCAATGACTCGATGATGCGGGCATTTGACTGCACAAGCATGTGACGCGCCGCCATCGCAAGTCCAAACGCGGATCGATGCTGGCTTCTCGCCATTTCGACGCTCATCGAATCGAGAGCCGAGAGACCGTCGCGCTCTAACTGATCGGCCCTCGTGCGTGCTTGCGTGTTCCACGCTTCGCGAGGCCCGGCGCGCTTGAATCCAGGCCCGGTATCGAAGATAAGCAACGCCTGAACGTAGTCAGGATAAGCAGCGTGAAACGCAAGCGACATGTAGCCGCCGAGCGAGAGGCCTCCAACGATGGCTTGGCGATGGCCGAGGTGGTCAAGCAGGCATTTCATGTCTTCGACCGTCTCGTCTTCGCTGTAGGCACCCGGCGCACGTGGCGAGTCGGACTGGCCGTGGCCGCACATGTCCCAAAGAACGACACTGCACACTTGCGAAAACGCGCCGAGTTGTCCGGTCCACATCCGTGAGGTCGCGGAAAACCCGTGCGAGAGCAATAGGGCAGGGCCTTCGCCGTGCGTTTCAAAATAAATGTTGCGGCCAGCGCGGTGCAAAGTTGCCATCGGCTTAAGAACTCTCTTTTGCGCGCGAGAAATCGGCAACTAGGGTTTTGCCAGCTTGCCAGTAGTGTATTGCGGCAACAAGATTGAGTACGGCGACAATGACCAACGCATAGCGCAGCGACTCGGATGCGAATGTCGGGTGCAGGAGATCGCTGATGATGCCGACCACCTGCGGGCCGAGGCCGAGGCCGATGATATTGATGATGAACAGCAGTACAGCGGCGGCGACAGCGCGCATGTGCGCTGGCGCAAGGCTTTGCGTCGCTGCGAATGAGGGGCCAAGGTAGAGCGCACCGAAGAATGACGGAATCGTGAAGAGGGCAAACGCAAATACATGCGAATCGACCAGATACACGAGCACAAGAAAGGGCACTGTGATCACAAGCCCGATCAGAGGGATCCACATGTACCAGCGAAGATCACGCGGCGCGAGCTTGTCCGCAATCCAGCCGCCAAAAAACGTGCCGACACCGCCGACGAGGCCAGAGATCAAGGCGAGATTGGTGCCGATCTCACCGGTCTCGAGTCCGTGGGAGCGAATGAAAAACGCTGGGTTCCAAATCACTAAGCCATAGCCTACGAAGGCGTGCAAAGCCGCCCCAATCGACAGGTGCACAAAGGATTTCTGGCGCCACAGATAGCGTGCGACGAGCGGTATCGAAGTATTCGCCGCGGCCTTGGCAACCTCGGGACGCAACGGCTCTCGAACCGTCAATTTGAAGATGATCGCGAGCAGGATGCCTGGCAGCCCGACGACCATGAACGCGAGGCGCCATCCAAAGAACTCGTTGATCCAGCCACCGATCAAGAGGCCAAACATGGTGCCGATCGGAATGCCAAGTGAATAAATGCCGAGCGCTGTGGCTCTCGATTCAGGCGGGAAATAATCGGAGATCAACGAATGCGCAGGCGGACTGCCGCCAGCCTCGCCAACCGCGACGCCGATGCGGGCGAGCAGCAGCTGGATGAAGTTGGTCGCAAGCCCGCAGAGCGCCGTCATCAGGCTCCACACGCTCAAGCAGACGGCGATGACGCCTGTGCGCGATGTTCTGTCCGCAATGCGTGCGATGGGCATGCCCAAGGTGGCATAGAAGATGGCGAACGCGATGCCGGAAAGGAAGCCGAGTTCGGTATCGGACAGTTCGAGATCAAGTTTGATGGGTTCGAGCAGAATCGACAGGATCTGTCGATCAATGAAATTGAAGACGTAGACGACGACCAGGATGCCGAGAACGTAGTTGCGCGGCGATGAAGCAGGCATTAGTCGGATCGCGTCATGTACAGAGCGGACAGCGCGCCTACAGGTCGAACTCGCACCACACGGGCGCGTGGTCCGAAGGCTGTGTCATGGCGCGAATGTCAAGATCGATACCCGTGCGCCGAAGGTGACTAAACAGTGGCTTGCTTGCGAGCAGCAGGTCGATGCGCAGCCCGCGCCTTGGCTCGTCTTCAAAGCCGCGGGTGCGGTAATCAAACCAGCTCGATGTCCGGCTTTCATCCGGGGTCAATGCGGCGTAGCAATCAACCAATCCCCAATCGAGAAGCGCGCCAAGCCACTCGCGCTCTTCAGGGAGAAACGTACACTTGCCGGTACGCAGCCAGCGCGTGGCATTCTTCTCGCCGATCTGCACATCAATGTCATTTGGGGCGACGTTCATGTCGCCAACGGCAATGAGCAGCGAATCCGGCGAGCACCGCTCCTGCAGGCATTTGAGCAGGTCCGCGTAAAACTGCCGTTTCGCAGGAAACTTCACCGGATGGGCGCGCGCTTCGCCTTGCGGATAATAGCCGTTGAGGACTGTGATCTCGCCCTTCGGCGTATCAAACCTGAGCATCTGGAAGCGCCGCTGCTGATCTTGCTCGCGCCAGTCGAAGCCATTGTGCGCCGTCTTTGGCGCAATGGTGGACGCAACTGCCACCCCGTAATGCGTCTTTTGCCCGAAAATCTCGATGTGCGGCAGACCGAGATTGCGAACCTCATCAAAGGGAAAATCCTCGTCGCTCACCTTGGTCTCCTGAAACGCAACGATCTCGGGTGAATGCTTGTCGAGCACGGCTTTCACCTGATGAAAGCGTTTGCGGATGCTATTGACGTTAAAGGTGACGATCTTCATACGGGGAGCGACCACGAAAAGTAGTCAATCTTGGGCGAGCGGGGCGAGCATTTCAAGCGAGGCCAGTCGATATAGCGTCTAGAATAGGGCATGTGGAGACGCAATCACACTTCATCGAACGACTGCTTGAGGCGAGCAAATCCCGCCGCACGCTCGACATCTCCACCTGGCATCCGACCCGCGAAGTCGATTCGTTCATGCGCATCACGTCCGATGGTCGTTGGTTCCATCGAGGCGGCGAGATCAAGCGCCGTGAGATGGTGGCGCTGTTCGCAGCGCTGCTGCGCTGTGAAGGGCAACGCCACTTCTTGGTGACGCCCGCCGAAAAGGCCGTGATCGATATCGAGGACACGCCATTTTTGATCGTGGATTTCGAGCTTGATGGTGCTGGCGAAGCGGCGCGACTGATCGTGCGCACGAATGTCGATGAATGGGTGGCGATCAAGGCGACTGGCCAGATATTCATGCATCCGCTTGCAAATGGCGCGGGTAGATCGGCCTGTGTGGATGTTCGCGATGGCCTTTTGGCACGCGCCTCGAGGGCCGTGCATTTTCGCCTTGCTGAGAAGCTGGTCGAACGCGAAGGTTGGCTCGGCATCTGGAGCTTCGGCGTGTTTCATAAGCTTGAGCGGGCAGGGGATGAGTAGGCTACATGTTCGGATAATTCGGCCCGCCAGCGCCCTCCGGCACAACCCAGTTGATGTTCTGCGCCGGATCCTTAATGTCGCAGGTCTTGCAGTGCACGCAGTTCTGCGCGTTGATGACGAATTGCGGACCTGATTCGGCTTCGACGACTTCATATACGCCAGCCGGACAGTAGCGCTGCGCTGGCTCATCATAGGTTGGCAGATTGTCGCGAATCGGCAGCTCGGCATCAGCAAGTTGCAGATGACACGGCTGGTCTTCCTCGTGGTTGGTATTGGAGAGGTACACCGAGGAGGATTTGTCGAAACTGATCACACCATCGGGTTTTGGGTACGCGATGCGGGGCGTGCTTGATGCGGGCTTCAAGGTGGCATGATCTGGCGTCGGGTCGCTCACGCTGACACCAAGCCGACTGCGAAACAGCATGTGCTCGCACCACACAGCCGCTGAGCCAAAGAGCGATCCGAGCTTGTGTACCTCGCCGCCGAAGTTGCGCGCGCGATGGAGCTCATCGTAGAGCCAGGATTCGCGCACCATCTCGGCGTAGCGGGACGCCAGGTCGAGGCCGCCATCGGCACTTTCCTGCATGGATTCAAAAACTGTTTCGGCGGCAAGCATGCCTGACTTCATTGCCGTGTGGCTGCCCTTGATCTTCAGTGGGTTCAAAAAGCCTGCATCGTCGCCCAACAGCAGCGCGCCTGGCAGTCCGAGCTTCGGCAAGGCGAAGTAGCCGCCCTTGACAATCGCGCGCGCGCCATAGGCTCTTCGCTCCCCGCCTTCAAGGATGCTCGAGATCAGTGGATGGTGCTTCCAGCGCTGCATCTCATCGAAGGGCGATAAGTGCGGATTACTGTAGCTGAGATCGACAATGAGGCCCAGTGAGACTTGATTGTCGGGCAGGTGATAAAGAAACCCCCCGCCTGTGGCGCTGCGGCCAAAGCCGAGCGGCCAGCCCAAAGAATGCATGATGCGACCGGCTTGATGTTTCTCCGGCTTCACGTCCCACAGTTCCTTCAGGCCAATGGCGTAGTGCTGGGTGCCCGCGTCTTTTGCGAGCGCAAACTTGTCGATGAGCCGCTTGCCGAGGTGTCCACGGCAACCTTCCGCGAACAATGTGTACTTGGCGCGGATCTCATAGCCGGGCTGAAACGTGGCCTTTGGCTCGCCTTGCCGGTCAACCCCCATATCGCCGGTGAGCACGCCAACGACCTTGCCATCTTCGATAATCGCTTCACTCGCAGCGAATCCCGGGAAGATATTGACGCCCATGTTCTCGGCCTGTTCACCAAGCCAGCGCGCCATGTTGCCGAGGCTCAGCGCATAGTTGCCTTCATTGGTCATATCCTTTGGCAGCATGAAGTGCGGCGCCCGGATGCTCGATGTCTTCGAGGTCATGAAGTACATGTCCTCGGACGTCACAGGGTTATCGAGCGGTGCCCCTTGATTTTTCGCGTCGGGGAAAAGCTCGGAGAGCGCAGTGGGTTCGAGAATGGCGCCTGAAAGGATATGCGCGCCGATCTCGGAGCCTTTTTCAACGAGGCAGACCATGAGTTCTTGATTGTGCTCGTTGGCGAGCTGCATGAGGCGGCACGCAGCGGCGAGACCTGCGGGACCGCCGCCCACAATGAGCACGTCGGCTTCTAGGCTCTCTCGCTCGACTTGATCCATTGATGTTGACCTGACTGAAACTTGCAAGCTGCCAGTATCGCATGAGCGCGAGGCGCGCAAGCTATTCCGTGCGGGCTCAAAAACATTTCAGCAATTACTCCCCGCCGGACTTTCCGAGCGGCGTCCGCATCTCTTCTATCGCCTTCGCCCGACGCAGATCCATGTCCACAATCATCCTCCGATGACCGCGGATTCACATCCTGTTCACCCTCATGGAGCGTTGGACAACACCGCTGTTTGGCGAGAGCTGGAACAAAACAGGGCGGCCGAAGCCGCCCTGTAGCGCGTGGTGCGAATCGACCGTCAGCCGCCCGGTCGCTGGTAGGGCGATTCCGGGCAGTAGTCCGTGCTGTCGGTGCGCCAATTCAGGGCGGTCGTGGCGTAGGATTCCGACTCCCCGTCGGCGATGCCCGCTGCGACGACGGAGCTTTTCGACCTGCACACGCAGGAGTCGTTCATGTTGCCGTTCCTGAACCGGTAGACGACGCCGCCGTTCACGTTGCCAGCGTCAGGCTGATGACAGCGATCGTCCCCCCTGATGTTCGCCATTGCGCTGGCCATGTTCCGGTCAATCGCGAACCCGGCGACGCTCAGCAGGGTCACCTCGATAACGGAGGTTGTGTTCCCTCGAGTGCCGGTGCCCGCGGGCTGTGGGTCGATCCGGTCGTCCGCCACGCACAGCCCCGGCAGCGTAACGGAGATCCCCGCCGTACCCGTACTCGCGGTGATCACGTTACTTCGGATATCGCTAAGATTTCCATTGGCTGCGCTGGACAGAAACACGTCGACACCGTGGTTGCGGAAATAGTTGTAGCCTCTTTTCGTGGAAACGAGGTACCGAACCTCGGTGCCGGAGGGGATGATCGCGCTTGAGGTCAGCATGATGCTGTTGTTGCCCAGAAGGCAACCGCCGTTCCGTTCCTCGCTGAAGGTTATGTTTTGACCACTCGTAAGGCTCACCATGTTCACCTGCGCCCAAGCCGGCGCGGCCATCGCCACCAGCGCGACGGCGACGGCAACTAGCCATAAATTAAGTAGTCGGGGGGGGGGGGGTCAAAGACTTCATTTTTGGGTTCCGTTTGCTACGAGGAGATTGTTCGCTAGCGAATAGCAGGTGAGTTCGGTCGTTAGTGTACTCCAAAACGCTATCTGGAGAGTTGTCCAATGCGACATGATGCTGAACACGTCGTTCCGAATTAGCCGCCCTCACTTGGAACGATATTCAAGTTCAACCCGATCACTCTGGCCGGGTTATCGTGGCCAAATCGAAAACCGATCAAACCGGAGAGGCCGCGAGCCGTTTATCAGTTCTCAACCCGCACCGGCCCTGGGCAGTCTGAGCTATAAAGGCTTGGTTTATAACACCACTTGAGATTTGGGTCTGTTGTTGACAATTCATGTTCGGGTTTGTTGCGTCGATAATCCGCCCGGCGCTCTTGGGTCTCAACTCAACGGGAAACTCCGTCCCGGCCACAGCGTTCGCGAGCCGCCCCTGGGCGGAAAGACACTGCCTTCCCCGGTCAAGCCACATGTCTCCGAAATGCAGAAATCTCCCGCTGCAACTCCTGACGCTCTGCCGGTCGGCTGCGCCGTGCCCTCGGCGATTGTGCTCACTCTGAATCACACTTATTTATGGGACAGGACACTTTATTTGTTCCCAACATCATGTAGCGTTGGACAACTCTCGCCGAGTAAATTTCATCTACAATATGCAGCCTTCACCTTGATGGAATCGGCCGTGAGTGTTGAACGCGAAAGTGAGGCTTCCCCGACAATCTCTCGACACGCAGGGAAGACGGCGACCATGACGGGCATCCGCAGCGTTTTTCTGAACCCCACTGATGAAGAGCGCGGGTACTTTGGCATGATCGATAAAGCTGCGGCAATGCCCTCCAACGAGATCATCAGCAACGGCAAGCCTGCACATGCCGTATACCTCGTTCATAAGTTTCTTGAATCTGCGCAACACACTGTCAAGATTTGCACAGGAAGACTTGCAAGGCATATGGGTGGCGTGCTTGCCTACGCAGATCCTAGGATAGCTGAGGCCGCGATTCGCTTTCTTGGCAAGGAAGATTCAGAACTGACCATAATGGTCATCGATAGTGATGGGGTCGACGTTGATGTCGGCCAAGATGAAGGGCAGCACCCCCTGATTCTCGCACTCGACGAGGCCAGAAGTGGCATTGTCGGAAAATGGAAGGTTCTCAGGCGCAACTCAAATATACCGGGCCTTGGGATTGAAAATCATTTCATGGTCAAGGACGGCACTGCGGTCCGCATCGAAGTTGATACAGACAAGGCAGAAGCCTATGTGAATTTTGAGGACGAGAAGTTCGGGGAGACATTGTCCAGTATCTTCGGACTTCTACAGGCCGAAGACTGCTGGCAGGAGCTGGCATCAAGCCACCAATCGTCCTAAGTAGCCCAGCGGAGATCCATTCGATGGCCGACGCAGCCACAACGCTCGGCTCGCTGTCCACCGCCATAGAAATGGGATTCACAGCGAATCTGCTGTTGACCGCATGGGCTGGGGTGTATGGCTCACAGGTGAAGTGGTGGTCGGAGAAATCAAAAGAGATGAAAGAACTCGAAGATGACATGTTCATTCGAGAGGAAATAGCGATTGATAACGCCCAAAGGTCGATAAGTAGATTCGCCTCCTCTACAAAATGGCTTTGGAGAATCGGGAGCAGTGTTTGCGTTGTCGCGTCTTTCGCCCTGTATTTTTGCGTTTGGCATCTTGACCTGCAACAAGCAATCTCCACATGCTCACAGTATCTTCTGGAAATCTTGGCGCACGCTGGCCCACTTCTTATGTCAGTCATGTGTTTGGTTGGATGGATTGGTCGAAGAAAAATCAACAAACTCGTCTATCAACTCAACCAAAAGCAGAAAGCATCTAGGAAGAGGTACGAACAGCAGGTCGACGAGGTGAGGAAGCTGATGGATTCACTGCCTCCAGAGAGGCATCCCTCGACCCGCAGCTAAGCTAGGAGATTCACTTGTCCGAACGCATTGGCAGCATCGGAATCAAACGGCAGCGGTTCGAAGTCCGATGCCGCCTGCTGCAAGTGAGCTTGGCGCAATGCGCTTTCCCGGGGATCAGAGGCGACCAAGGGTCCCACAGACAACTCAGCAAGAGTGATTGTTGTAATCAAGGGCGTATCGGGTAAATGCTTGGGGTCGCCGAGGCGCGAGGCGAGAATGAAAGCGCTTGTATCGAGAATGCCTTCGCCTTTCATAGGCGTGGATCGATCACGGCGTCGATATCGTTTCTCAGCGCATCCGGATCCACGCGAGGAAGATTGCGAACTCGTGCCAAGAAAACGGCTGCGCTTATCGGACGCCTTGGCAATGGGCGAAGCTCGGCAACTGGCCGCCCGGACCGAGTCACTTTCAAGCATTCCCCTGCCAGCACTCGGTCGATTACCGCGGCGCCGCGATTTCTTAGATCCCTGATGCTGACCTCATTCATTCGCTTACCGTTTCACACGTGAGACAGCATGGCAGTGAGGTGCGCCCCATTCTTTGGACAGTTCGAGGGCGGAAATGAGGCGTGCCCCCGTCACAGAGGAGCCTTGCAAAGAGATCTATTCGCGAGCAGCGCCTTATGGGCGTCCGTGCCCGCTCAGCGCCGGGCGGGCCTGACCCTACACCCCCCCTTGACGGGGGGGGGGGGGGGGGGGGGGGGTAGGGGGGGGGTGGGGGATGGCGACGGGGGGGGCGGGGGGCGGCACGAAAGGAGATGGACGGTGGCGGGGGGGGTGAGGCGGG
>JAPOTJ010000051.1:10126-32499 GCA_026709225.1 Gammaproteobacteria bacterium
CCCCCCCCCCCCGGGGGGGGGGGGGGGGGGGGGGGGGGTATAGTCAATCCTGTTGAAGCTGACGGGAGATGCGGCATGGCACGACTAATGAGGATGACCATTGTGGCGCTGGTGGCGCTGGCGATCATGGGGCTGCTGCCCCTCGCCGCCTCGGCGCAAATGATCGGGTTTGTAGAGCGAACTCAGGAAGATATTGATACTAATGTTACATTTGAGAGAGACAAATGCATGCGCGCGGCGCCTGGTCATCTCACACTTACCTCCACTGAAGACATTCCAGCTGGAACGCAAGTCACGTATGTGGTGCGAACCGTAGAGGGGCATGACATCTTCCGTAATCATGGCGTCCAAGTATTGCTGGCCCAAGGAAGTATGCTGTCAGAATTGAAAGGTAATGTCATAACCGCTGCAACCACTGAGCGTGGCACAAACGTGTATTTACCAGGCTTATGCTGGGCGGATAACCGTATTGACGGTAGTAGAGGATCGGGTTCTTCAGGTCAATACTATTCTGTTATCGAAATTCAATTGGTAAGTGTCAGTGACTTTTCGATAGATTTTGCGTCGAGTAGAGCGCGTTACGCGATTCCTGACGAAGATTATTGCACACGCCCCGATTTTCTTACGCAAAATCAAGGCAAAGTCTTTCAGATAAGAAATGGACGCACCTGCACCTGCACCAGAAAGAGCACGATCATTATGCAAGGCATCGGCAGCGGCGAGACCGAATCCTACGCCACGAGCGCGCTGAACTGGCGCATTGATTCCACGAACTACTGTCCGGACTCCCCCTACCAGAGGCCAGGGAACTGAGCGGGACGTGGACCCGCCCGACACGTCCTTCGTTCTGCTTTTGTCAAGATTCGCGCATGGCGACCACCGGGTCGAGGCGCGCCGCCTGCCGCGCCGGATGGTAGCCGAAGAAGATGCCCGCCGCGCAGGATGTGCCGAGGCCGAGCGCCAGCGCCGTGAACGACCATTGCCAACTCCAGCCCGAATACATGCAGATGAGCAGCGACGCGCCGACGCCGAGCCCTGCGCCCAGCACGCCGCCCATCAGGCACAGCAGCACGGATTCGACGAGAAACTGCAGCCGCACATCGCCGCGCTTGGCGCCGAGCGCCCGGCGGATGCCGATCTCAAGGCGGCGCTCGCCGACCGATGACAGCATGGCATTCATCACGCCGACCCCGCCGAGCACAAGCGCGATGCCGCCGACCGCGCCGAGCAGCAGGGTGAAGAGGCGCATCTGCCCTTCCATCTGCTCAATCAACGGCACCGGACTGTCAACACGGATGTTCATTTGCGGCGCGACAAGCGCGAAGTGCCCTTGAATCTCCTTGGTCGCGTCCAGGTAGTGGACGTCCTTGCCGATGCGAAGGGTGATGCTCTGCATCTCCTCATCGGCGCGCTCGCGAACAGCAAGCTCGATTGGCAGCAGCATGCTGTCATCGACTAGCACGCCGGACGGCCCCTTTCCGCTCGATGGGGCGAGCAGGCCCACCACGAGGTAGGCGTCCTGCTGGACGCGAAGGTACGAGCCGACCTCAACCTTCAGGCCGCCGTCGCGCAGCCGCCCGGCAACGCCCGCGCCGAGCACGGCGAAGGCACTGAGATTGGGGCCGTCGAACGACGAGATGAAACGACCTTCGGCGGTCACGATATCGTGCATGTCGGCGAAGTCGGCGGTCACGCCCACCCTGAGCATGTTGACGGAGCCTTGGCCTGGCAGCGCGACGATGACCGAATCGAGGTTGTAGGGCGCCGCCGCGAGCACCGAAGGCAGGCCGGTCAGCGCATCCGCATCGGATATTTTCAGCACGCGCCGCATCTCATTGTTGCCTCGCGGCGATATGTCGATCACAGACACCATGTCCGTGCCGAGCGTCTGGAACTGCCTGAGCGCTTCGGACCTCGCGATCGATCCCGTCGTCAGCAGCGCGATGACCGCCCCGACGCCGATGACGATGCCAGTGAGGGCCAGCAGCGTTCGCTGCTTGGCGGAGCGCAGGCTGAGCCCGGCCTCGCGCATGTGCGCGGCCACGGACATGGTCATCGCGCTTTTTTCCCCGTGTGCACAAGCCGCCCGTCAACGAGGCGCATGTTGATTGCGCATTGGCGCGCCACGTCGGGATTGTGGGTGATGATGGCCACCGAAATGCCGCGCGTCGAGTTGAGCTCGATAAAGAGGCGCATGATCTCGTCGCCAGTGCTTGGATCCAGCGCGCCGGTGGGTTCGTCGGCGAGCAGCATGGCGGGCGATGTCACCAGCGCCCGCGCAATTGCGACGCGCTGCTGCTGTCCCCCGGACAATTGATCGGGGCGATGCCCCGCCTTGCCGTCCATGTCCACCCGCTTCAGCATGGCCTCGGCGCGCTCGCGGGCCGCGGCGCCGTCGATGCCCCGGTAGGCGAGCGGCAGCGCCACGTTCTGCCAGGCCGACATGCGCGGCAGCAGGCGGAAGGACTGGAACACGAAACCGATGCTCAGGTTGCGCGCTTCGGAAATCTCGTCGTCGTCCAAGGCCGACAGGTCGCGTCCGGCCACCGCGATGACGCCGCTCGACGGACGGTCAAGCAGTCCCATGACGTTGAGCAGGGTGGACTTGCCGGCCCCCGATGTGCCCATGATCGAAAGCAGGTCGCCGGGATGCACGTCGAGTTCCACGCCTTTGAGCACATGCGACTCCACCGGGCCGACGGTGTAGTGCTTGCGCACGTCGCGCAGGCTCACGAGCGGCGTTCCCTCCTCGGTCTCCGGCGGGGAATCGTCGGGCGGCGCCGCGCGGCGGGACGTCACGGGGTGTTCGCGGAGCCATTTCGCGACCCTTCCCCGTCCGCGGCCAACCAGGCCCGCCAGCTTCACGGCGAACGCCCCGGGAGCAGGATTCGGTCGCCGGCAACGAGGCCGTCGACAATCTCCGCGTTGCGGGCGGTGGTCTCGCCGACGGAGACTGGCACGGCCACCGCCTCTTCGCCGCGAAGCACACGAACAAACGGCGCCCTGTTCACCATGCTGATGGCGGCGAGCGGTATCTGGATCGCAGCCGGCTCCCGGCGCACCACCACATTGAGCATCGCCGACATGCCGAGGCGAACGGCCTCGCGCTCGGCGGATGTCAGTTCGGGGACGACGGCCTTGACGAGGAAGTAGGGCAGGGCGTACTGCTCCACGACGGCTTCGGTGGACACGTGCTCCACCTCGCCGCGCAGCACCGTGCCGCCGAACCCGTCGCCGCTGATCAGCGCCTCGTCGCCAACGGCGATTTTCACCACATCGGTCTCGTCGACGCGTCCCATCAGCGAGACGCCGTCGAGATCGCCGATGGTCATCAGACGGTCGCCTTGTTTGATCTCGTCGCCGTCCGCGATCCTGGCGTTGCCCTGCCGGCCCGAGAATCCGCCGCTAGATGTGGGGCGCATGACCACGCCGGCCACCGGCGCCCGCAGCTCGGACGCGCGCAGCGCTTCGCTCAGTTCGTCGAGCTGCACTTGGGCATTCTCAAACTCAAGCCTGGCGAGGCGCACCTCGGACTCGCCTCGCTTCAGAGTGGATTCGAGATCCTGCTCGGACGCCTCGAGGTCGAGCTCCCGGCTCGTGTACTCGCGCTGCGCCGCGATGTGCTCGGAATCGGGTATGACACCGTGCTCGAACAGGAGCGCGGTGCTCTCGAGCCGCCTGCGGCTGTCGTCGAGGCCGTCCCTCGCCCGCACGGTCGCGCGCCGGGCGCGCGACACCTCGACGCTGTCGTTCCAGTTCTCCACTTCGGCAAGCCGCTCCCGCGCTTTGATCAGGCGCGCCTCCGCATCGCGGTGCTGCACGCGCGTTTCCGCGACGTCAAGCTCAAGCAGCAGGTCGTCCTTCTCGACGTTCGCGCCGAATTGAGCGTGGACAGTCGCCACCTTGCCGGTGACCGGGCTGGTGACGTCGATCTCGCGAAGCGGCGCAAGCTGTCCGGTCATGGTCACCGTCTCGACGAGTTCGCTTGCTGCCACGGTCAGCGCGCGCGCCGCGTCCGGCTCGGCCGCCGCCTGCGCGTCGCGGCTCGGCGCGTCCGGGCGCAGGCTGAGCACGTAGACGCCGACCACGGTCAGCAGCACCGCCACCGCGCCGACCACGCCGAAGCGCGCGACGCGCGTCTGCCGGCCCGCTTCCGCGAGCGTGCGGTTCTGCTCCTCAAGGCTGACATAGGCTTGACGCAGTTCACGGTGCCGGGAATCCACTTCGGCGCGCAGCTCGCGCAGCTCGGTGATGTCTTCGAACACCACCGCGACACCGGCATCGGCGTCGGTATCGGTGTCGCCGCTGCTTGCAATGCGCGACACGCTCATCGACAGCGAGCGCGGCCCGCTGCCGAAATCGGCTTCGACGACGCGCTGGCTGACGAGCGGCCCCTCGTACACCGAATCGAACACGGTTTGCGTGAACTCCTCGGCGTCCTTCATGTCGAGGAAGACCTCGGCGAAAGTGCGTCCCACGACCGCCTGCGATTCGAGGCCGGTGATGGCCTCCGCGGCATCGTTGAAGGTGGTGACCACGCCGTCGGGCCTGAGCGAGACAACGGCGTTCGCGAGCGTCCGGAGCACTGCCTCCTGCAGGGTCTGTGCCCCGCGTTCGCGCCCGGCCGCGGATCCGTCCGCGCCCGCCATCAGGGCGCGCCTCCGGCGCCCACGCCGTAGCGCTCCGACGCTTCGGCGCTGTGTTCGACGCGCTCGAGGTCGATGCCCCAGCGGTCAAGCGTCGTTCCCAAGGCGCGGTCGAGCTCGGTGGCCGCGTTCAGGTAGTTGAAGAGGGCGTCGATCTCGGCGTTCTGCGCGAGCACCAGATCGTTCTCGAACGCGACCAGCTGGAAGTTGGTGGTCACGCCCAGGTTGAGCTTTTCGCGCTCTATCTCGGTCTTCTCCTCGGACAGCTCCCGCGCCCTGCGCGCGAGCTCCACGCGCTGTTCCGCCAGCGTCAGGTTGCGCACGGCATTGTGCACTTCGATCTCGATGCGCTGACGCAGGTTCTTCAGGCCGTTCTCGGCCACCCGAAGGCTCGTCTCGGCGCTGCGCAGCGAAAGGCGCTGCTTGTCGGCGTCCTGGCCGAGCGGCACGTTGAGGTTCAGGCCGACCCGCGTGCCGGTGCGGGCAAGGCCGCCGAAGGCGTCGACGAAGCCGTTGTCGGATGCGCTGAAGTCACGGCTGAGCGAGAGCGAGACGTCCCAGAGGCGCGAATTGCGCGCCACGGTCAGCCGCGTTCGGGCGTTGCGGATGCCGAGCAGCCCGATCCGGTGGTCGGGGCGGTTGGCGAGCGCCATCTCCAGCGCCGTCGCGACATCGACCGACAACGGCTCCGGCTGGCCTTCGCTGAAATCGTCCGCCACTTCGAAGCGGGTGCCCGTTTCAAGATCGAGCACGTCGATGAGGCTCAGGCGAGCGGTATCGAGCCCGCCGCGCGCCGAGATGACGTCGAGCTCGCGGCGGGCGATGTCGGCTTCGGCCTGGACGATGTCGCGTTTCGCGAGGCGCCCGGCCTGCACGAGCAGCCGGTTCACCCGCAGCAGCTGCTGCGCCCGCTCGAGCGAGCGCGCGGCCACCTCGTCGCGGCGCCCGGCCTGCACATAGCTGCGGAAGCTGTTCAGCGCGCTCGACATCAGCGCGGTCACCGTCTGCTCGAAGCTGAGGATGTTGATCTCCTCGTTCACCCGCGCCGTTCGCAGGTTGGCGAGCGCGGTGCCGAATCCCGCGCCGCGCAGCAGCGGTTGAGAAAAGGTGAGCGTCACGTTGTTGCTGTGCGAATCGAGCAACGGACCGCCGTCGCCGCGGTCAGTGACGCTCGAAGACACCGAGACGTCGCCGCCGGTCGGAATACGCAGCGCAATCGCTGAGCGGACGCCCATGGTCTCGGTGTTGCCAGCCTGCGTCTCGCTGCGTTGCGAATCGGCGCCGAAGGTGAATCTCGGCATGAATTCGGCCTCGGCCAGATCGAGCGACATCCGGTTGATGGCGCGGCTCATGCGGGCGTCCTCGAGCGCCCGGTTGTTGCGAAGCGCGAGCACAATCACCTCGCGCACATTCAGCTCAACCGCCTCGGCGCCAGGCCTGTCGCCCTCAGTGAGTGCGCCGAGCGCAGATGGCGGCATCGCGATCATTGCAGCGCATATCAGCATGATGGCCAACCGGACAGGCAGGCAGGCAAAAGGGTGTGTCGAGCGCGTAGTTGTCACTAGCTTCAATTGGTTAGTCCAAGGGAAGTATATACCTAGGGAAGGTCTTGTCTGATTGGAGCGTCAGGGTCCTTGGCAGTCGAGTGTACCTTTGCTGTGAAGTAGTTGAGCAGTACGATTTGGTGGTGGGGCGTCAAGATTGTTTGGCACAGGAGCTTCAGGTCAAGCCATTTGTGTGATGTATTCTTGACCGCACCGTAGTAGAAATTGAATCCATCTATGTAGACCGCTGTTCGCAATACCGTTCTCCAGATAAAGCAAAGGGTCCCAGGACCCTGCGGCCCGCCAGCGAGACGACGATGGGGGCTGCGGAGCATTATACACGCTATTTCATCGATCAACTTGATGCAGAGTTGTCCAATGCGACATGAAGGTGAAAGGGCCATGAGTTCGCGATCATTGGGGGATGATTGTGGACATGGACCTGCGACGAGTGGAGACGATATAAGAGATACGGGCGCTGGCGCGCCACGAGCCGCTCAGGCAGTTTTTTGGGTGGCTCCAAAGTGCCCACCGCCGCCAACGGAACGCCAGTTTCCCGCACAACAGCATGTCTCAATTTGAATCCGGTGGCTTGACTTGCCTTTTGAGGTTCCGTAGAGTCATGTCGTTCCGCTAAAGCTAAGGATGCTATAGCATCATGCGCAGCACAGTTCGACTCGACGACGACCTTATGCTAGATCTCAAGGCGAAGGCGCAATCGGAGGGCATTTCTCTCGCACGAATGCTCAATCGGACTTTGCGGACCGGGCTGAAGGTAGAGCGGGAACGACCAGCCATTCGCCAGCAATTCCAACAGAATTCGTATGCGATGGGAACCCCCTTGGTAGATGTCGATAAGGCACTCGCGCTTGCTGGCACGTTAGATGATCAGGAAGTTATACAGAAGATGTCTTTGCGTAGGTGAAAATCATAGATGTCAATATTCTGCTTTATGCAGTCAATCGAAATTGCGCCGAACATGTGCCGATCCATCAATGGTGGCAGCGAGCGCTATCAGGAGACGAGTCCATCGGATTACCGTGGCTGGTGCTGTCCGGCTTCCTACGTATCGCTACAAATCCAAGCATCTTCCCGCAACCCTTGACAGTTGACGAGGCTCTCCGCGAGGTAGAGCAATGGTTGTCCTCGGATGTGGCAATGACGATTTCAGAAAAGGCAGAGCATTGGCAGGTATTTCGTGAACTGTTGAACCACAGCGGCACTGCTGGCAATCTCACGACGGATGCGCATCTTGCCGCGCTTGCTGTCACCTATGACGCGACGCTGATTTCGTGTGACAAGGATTTCGCAAGGTTCGTGGGTCTGCGCTGGATGGACCCGATCAATACGCAAAGCTGAACGAAAAGAGGATATGGACGGCTCAGAGACCGCCGATTCGGCACACTCTGGAGCACGCGGATGTCTTTCGGAGCACTAGCCTTCACGAGAGGAAGCTCCGAAATGTATCTGAGCCCGCACAACAGCATGTCTCAATTTTCAATCCGGTGGCTTGACTTGCCTTTCGAGACTCCGTAGCGTCATGCGCAGTACAGTTCGATGGAGCAACCATGCGATTGATCACGTATCGCCACGGAAATAGCACGCGCCTCGGCGCCATCATGGATGCCCGCGTGGTGGACCTCAATGCGAGCGACGCGAAGATACCGACCAATATGCTTCATCTCTTGCGCGGCGGGGACGACATGCTAGGGCGCGTCGCGGCGGCGGTCGCGAACGGGCATGCACGGATTCCCGCTGACGATGTGGAACTCCATTCCCCAGTGCCTGTGCCGCCTCGAATCTTCGCGGTCGGCATAAATTACCTCGATCATTTCAACGAAGTGCCGGAGGGTGAGCGGGCGGCTAGGAAGATGTCTTTGCCAAAACGCCCGCTCATTTTCAACAAGCAGACAACGGCGGCCAACGGACCCTACGGCAATATCGTGCTGCCCGCAGAATCAGTCGAGCTCGATCACGAAGCCGAGCTTGGCGTTGTCATCGGCAAAACCTGTCGGCGCGTGCCACGCGAACGCGCCTATGAGGTCGTCGCTGGCTACACCATCGTCAACGACATTTCAGTGCGCGATTGGCAGCGCGCCGCGCCGACCATGACCATGGGCAAGTCGTGGGACACGCACTGCCCGATGGGGCCGGCGCTGGTGACGAAAGACGAAGTGCCGGATCCGCTTAACCTCGAAGTTTGGCTGACGGTTGATGGCGAAGAGCGTCAGCATTTCAACACTGGGGAGATGCTATTCAAGATTGACGAGCAGATCGCCTATCTGTCAACAGCCTTCACGCTTCTTCCGGGCGATGTCATCGCCACCGGCACATCCAAAGGTGTCGCCGCCTATCGGCCGGGGCAGCCATGGCTGAAGGTCGGGCAGCGCGTGCGCGTCGAGATTGAGGGCCTTGGGTATATTGAGAATCAGGTCGTGAAGGACGATGCGAAGAGTGTTGTCGGCGAGTAAGAGGTTGACAATGCTGTATAGCGGGCTCGCCATCACGATCGACCAAGCGGAGATGAGCGCGTCTCACGGTGCTGGGCTTCGGCGAATCGAGACGATACGGTCTTTGAAGCCCCTGACGAACTGCAACTTGATCGCAAGCCCAATCCGCATATGGCCTTTGGCTATGGGGCGCACCGCTGCCTGGGCGCACATCTTGCACGCCTCGTGATGCGCGTGCTGCTGGCAAGGCTGGTATCGCGCGTCGCCACACTCAAGGTGATCGACCGTACTCCGTGCGTTGAAGACCACGGCGCGGTGTCTCGGCGCGCTGGCTATCGCGCGCTCACCATGCGGTTCACCGGCAAGTCCCCATCGTGAACGTGCCGAGCACGGACATCGTTACAAAAGACGATCACAATGACCAACTCCCCTTCAACCTTGAGCGAACAAGCATGAACGACTGGTGGCAGAGCGCTGCAATCTATCAAATCTACCCGCGCAGCTTTATGGATTCCAACAATGATGGCTCCGGCGACTTGCCCGGCATCATCGAGAAGCTCGACCATGTCACCGGACTCGGCGTGGATGCCATCTGGATATCGCCCTTCTTCAAGTCGCCCATGAAAGACTACGGCTACGATGTCAGCGGCTATTGCGAAGTTGATCCCGTGTTCGGCACCTTGGACGACTTTGACCGCTTGGTCGAAGCCGCGCACGAGCGAGGCGTTCGGGTGCTCATCGACCAAGTGCTGAGCCACACTTCCGATCAGCATCCTTGGTTTACGGAAAGCAGGCAGAGCCGCGACAACCCGAAGGCGGACTGGTATGTGTGGGCTGATGCGCGCGAAGACGGCTGCGCGCCAAACAATTGGCTGTCGGTGTTCGGCGGCATCTCATGGGAGTGGGACCCTCGCCGCAGCCAGTATTACTTGCATAATTTCCTCATCAGTCAGCCTGATCTCAATCTGCATCACCCGCAAGTGCGCCAAGCAAGCCTCGGCAACTTGGAGTTCTGGCTGAAGCGCGGCGTTGATGGATTTCGCTTGGATGCAATCAACTTCTGCACCCATGACGTTGAATTACGTGACAATCCTGGACGCGGTGAAACCATGCGCCTGTTTCTTGCTGCCGACGGGCTTGTCATGCCTTACGGCCTGCAGCGTCATGTGTACGACAACTCGCGTCCAGAAACGCTTGAGTTCCTTGAGGAAATCAGAGCGCTCCTTGACCGCTACGACGCCGTCGCGCTTGGCGAGGTCGGCGGTGACCGCCCTGCGGAATTGATGGGCGATTATATTCGAGGCGAACGGCGCCTGCACACCGCCTACAACTTTTCGCTCATGGGCCCGGACAAGTCAGCCAAGCACATCGGCAACACCGTGCGAGAGTTTCAAGAGACGACGGATGGCGGTTATCCGTGCATGGCACTCGGCAATCATGATGTCACGCGACTCGCAAGTCGCTGGGTTGAAGGCGATCCGGAGCCCGAAAGCGTCAAGCTGCACATGGCGATGCTCGCCTGTTTGCGCGGCCCGTTTTGCGTGTATCAAGGCGATGAGCTCGGGCTGCCGGAAGCGGCGCTCGAACGGCATCAGCTCCGCGATCCATACGGTGTCAATTTCTGGCCAAAATTCAAAGGGCGCGACGGCTGTCGAACGCCCATGCCATGGCAACGAGACGCCGCCAACGCGGGCTTCTCGAATGCGCAGCCATGGCTGCCGATCGATGCGCGGCACTACGAACTGGCAGCAGATCAGCAAGTGGCCGTTTCAGGCTCGATCTACGAGAGCCTGCGCGAGTTTCTCGCATGGCGTAAGCGACAGACAGCGATTCTTGAGGGCGTGATCGACATTCTGGAAGGCTTTGGCGAGGTCCTCGCATTCACCAGAATCTGTCCGTCGCAATCGCTCCTGTTCTATTTCAATCTTGGTGCTGCGCCTGCGGCGACGCCGCTTGCCATCGATTGGCGGGGTGCTGAGCCGCTTTCTTTAGGTGATGCCATCGGCCTTCAGCAAGGCCGAATACAAGGCGATGCACTTGTCTTTGCGCCGCGCTCGATGCTTATCTTGGAAAAATTAGCGGACTGCTGCCCGGCCGCGCACAATCAGTTTCGGCTCGATTAGGTGCGGCTTGACTGTTTCGCCGCTGATGATCGACAGGAAAGAGGGTTGATCTTTGGTGTGCTCACTTGCCCTCCATTCAAGAGCCCGCATACTCCCTTTGTCCAAGCCCAAGCTACCCGCTGAATCGCTTGCAGTCAGCCCTGCGGCGGCGTCATGGTGGCGATTCAGTGTCTCTCTCAAATCCAAACACATTGAGTTCGATGAATACGAACGCAAACAGCCACAAGACAGCATCCCAGAAATCGAGGAACGGGCCTGCAATGCCCCAATAGATAGCAGCGCCTAAAAGAATGCAATAGAGAAACACCTTGATGATCTTGCTAGCGTCTTCCACGATGCCGCCCAAGCGCTCCCGTGCCTGTAGCCAGACATCGATTTCCAGCAAAGCGACCACCAGAATCCAAGTGCTTGAATTGATGACATCGACCCAAGCGAGGCGCTGCGCGCCAGCGAGCGCGATAGGGTCGACGAGAATCTCGGCGGGCACGAATTCATGGAGCGCGACGGCTTTGGCCAGGTAGCCGTAGAACGCATAGAGAATGACGCCGTAGCAGCCTGCGCGCATGATGCGAAACACCAAGCCCACTTTCGGCGTGATATGTGCCGCACCGATCTGGTAGGTTTCGATCTCGAAAAGCAACAGCAGCAGCACCCACGCGGCCGTGTCGATGCTTGCAGCAAACGCTGATATGACTTGCGAGAGCGCCAGTCGGCCATCGAACGTATGGGCGACGGCTCGCCATTCCTCTGAGAAGAACAAGACAACATTGAGCGCAAGAAGCGCATAGACGCAATATTTGAGCCATTGCTGGGCTATTCGCGCCAACGCACTACCCGATGCTTTATCCCGGCACCGTCCGCGATTCGCGTCATGCGCTCGAAGTTACCAACAACGGCAGCAGCTTCAATCAAGGCGGCTTCGCCAAGTGCGTTTCTGAGGCGCTCCCGCGCCTCGGCCAAATACGATGAGCGCAGCATAGCCGCCGGTGGCCGCATTGCGCCCTTGGCTTTTACGGCCAAGTATTCCCTGCGGGCTGCGCCTTGCCCTCGGTGGTTGTGCTCACTCTGAAACACACTTATTTATGGAGTGCTAGAAAGCGGCACTCTCAACAGTTCTGGCGTGCTTGTCAAGAAGAGGGCGGCGACAACCGGCAGCTGCTCGATCTCGTTGAATACCCGCGCATAGCGCGTAAGCTGCCCTTCGTGCTCGGCGATTTGACGCGAGCGAAACATGGCGCGCGATTCCTTTGCGCGCGGCCTCGCGGTTTTGAAATCAATGATATAGCGCGTGCCGTTTTCCACGAATGTCCGGTCAATCCTGATGTTGACGAGGCGTCCGTTCAAGTACGCCGAAAAGCTCGCCTCTGATTGCGCGGATTCGCGTTGCGTCAGAATCCATTGGCAATCCTTGTGACGAAGCGCGCGGACGAGGTGACGGACGACCTGAGGCAGGAGGCGCGTTGCGACTGATGCATCGCAGCTGTCCTGCATCAGAAGGCGGCGCAGCAGTGGCTTAATCTCGTCGATGCGGTCTTGCGGCGAGGTGTCCAAATGATGCTCCGCAAGCCAGCACAGCGCCTCGTGGACGGCGTTGCCGACAATAATCGGCGGACGAGGTGTCCAAGAATCGACGCGGGATTGACCTTCAGTGTCGCCGTGTTCGTTCGCTGCGAGGCGAAATGCGTCGTCGAGTTCGATTTTGGCGAGGCGCTGCTTCGGTCGCCATGTCCAGTCTGGTGGCAGGCGCAGCAGCTTCGGCGGCTCGTTCGGACCAGTTTGCTGTGCGGTTTCGGGTTCTCGCGCAAGATGCAGCGTCGCCTGAGCACGCACAGCATTCCAGATTGGCATGAGCAAGGTGCCTGATCTTGGTGACGCAGCATCGGTCAGTCTCGCCTTGCCTTCATGCTGCTCAATCGCGCCATTGGGCAGGGTCGCTGTCAGGAGCAGGCTCTTGCGCGCCCGCGTGACGGCCACATACAGCACGCGCTCGGTCTCTGCGACGGCGCGCGCCTTGTGCTCGTGTTCGAGCCAATCATAGAGCGACCCGTCTTGTCCGCTGCCGTGCTTGGTGGCGGCAAGCAGCCCTTCAGGCGTTTGTCGCCAACGCATGCTTGGACGCTCGTCTGATCGTGGCGGACGCGCGGTGAAGGGCACGATCACATGGTCGAACTCAAGCCCTTTCGCTTGATGGATTGTCATCACAATGAGCTGTGAATCGGACAGCGACGGCGCGTAGAGGTCGGCAAGCGCCCGCTCTAGCGCGTCGAAATCAATCCATGTCAAGCCTTGCGCTTCAATCAGCGCAAGCAGCGCTTCGATTGATTTGCGTGAGCGGCGGTCGTTGTGAGCGGCGGCAAGCCCGATCATGGGCCAGGCGCGTTCTAGCAGCGGACGGGGCGCGCTACTCTGGTAGCGTGTACGCAAGTCTTGCAGCAGCGGCAGGCATCGAGCGAGGGCGCTACGCTCGTGCGCGTCGAGTGCTGACTGAAACCGCTCGCTGGTGAGCACGGCATCTAGGCTCGCGCCGTGACGTAGACCTGCGCTCAATCTGTGTAGGCTGGCCAGCGACAAGCCGATGGCGGGGCTTCGAAGCAGCGCGAAATTGGCGAGGCGCTCGCGCGGCTTGGCAACTGCGCGCGCGAGCGCGAGCATGTCGCGAACGGCGCCTTCATCGGCAAGGCGGTCAAGTTCCGTGCCTTGATAGTCAATCCCTTGGTCTCGAAGCGCGCCGAGCAGGCTGCGTGCGTGCGTGCGGTTGCGAAGCAGGATTGCTACTTGATCATGTGGTTCGCTGCGCAGGAGACGCCGCGCCGTCTTGGCGATGAACTGCGATTCGTGGTCGAGGTTTAGGGACGTGTCTCGCGGCCCCTGAAAGAGATGAATACTCGCTCCGAAATCGCTCGCGGTGCGCTCGCTGCGCTTGATCGCAACGGCTGGCGCATAGCCAACGGCGCCCGTGGTGAGGTCGGGCCCGCGCTCGCTTGCGCGTGCAAACACTTGGTTTACCCAGTCGACGAGCAAAGCATCCGAACGAAAATTGCTCTCTAGCTTGGCGGCGCGGAGCGGGGTGCTGCGCTTGCCTTGGTCGATCAAGCGCCCCACGCCTTGCTGCTCGGCCAAGTAGAAGAGCCCCACTTCGGCCTCTCGAAATCCGTAGATCGACTGCATCGGATCACCGACCGCAAACACGCTACGGTCTTCGTCCGGCATCCACTCGCGCATCAGGCTGTGCATGAACTCAGCTTGCGTGACCGAAGTGTCTTGGAACTCATCGATAAGCACATGCTTGATGGAATAGTCGAGAGCGATGATAAGGTCGGTCGGCAGTTCTTCAGTGCCGAGCGAGCGGGTCGCACCGAAGCCGAGCTCGACCAGGTCCGCCGAGCCGCGTTCGGCAAAGAGGGTGCGGAGCTCGTCCTGCGCGAGGGCGAGGCAGGCTTCAACGGCCCTGATTCGCGCTTGCTCCGAAGTGTCTGTCTTGATGTCGGGGAAGACACGTGCAGTTCGTAATGCTGTTAAGTCCTTGTCTTTCAGCGAGTCGATCAGCGTCCGCAGACTCACCCTTTGTTGATCATCGAGCGCGGCTGGCAGCTGCTTGCGAAGCTCGCCCTGCTTGGTCAGGCAGAGATTCGCGACGCGCCGCCAAGTGCCCGGCTGGGCGAGGACATCATTTGTGTGAAGGGTAGGGGAGCGCCCGGCGAGCGCCGCGAAATCGCTCGCGTCGATTGCGCCTTCAATCGAGTGCCACAGTCGCTGCATGTTGCTGCGCAGCCAGTCTGGCGACTGGTCGAGCGTTGGCGTCTGCGTCTTGAGCGTTGGCGTCTGCGTTGGCCGCCATTGATCGCGGCGTGCGAGCAACTCGATGATCTGCCGTTTCACGCGGCTTTCCTTGAACGCTTCGAGCGCAAGCATCCGCACTACCGGAGCCGTGTGCGATTGACCTTGCCTGACACGGGTAAAGACTCGCTCCACCGCCTCCTCGTACAGGTGACGCGCATCCGGCAACAAGTGAGTGCCGGGCGCGATGCGGGCTTCAATTGGGGAGGCTTCGACAAGGCTGCGCCGAAAACTTTCGATGGTCTGTATTTTCAGGCGGGAGGGATTGGCGATCACCTCCCATCCCTTCGCATCCGATGCGCGGCGCGCCTGAAGAGCGGCTTCGGCAAGACTGTTGGGCTGCGCAGAGTCTGGTGCCTTGAGGCTCGTGAGAATCCGCTCGCGCATTTCAGCGGTGGCCTTGCGAGTGAAGGTGATCGCAAGTATTTCCTCGGGCTTCTCAACGAGGCCGAGAAGCTTGAGGTAGCGAGTGACGAGCAGCGTTGTCTTGCCGGACCCTGCTGGCGCGCGCAATATCCAGTTGCTGTTCGGCGCGGTCACTTGCTCGCGTTCGCGTGCGTCAGTCACTTGAGACGTGCGGCTCATGGGTTGCTTGACTCCTGTCCGATTCGGCACAGCGGGTGCAGGTGGCACGTATCGCAAGCGTGCGGCCTCGGCGTGACACGAGCAATGCCGAGCGCAAAATCCCGAAGAACTGCGCGCACCTTGGTGCCGCTTGTGCGCAAGATGTCGCCAGCCGCATTGCGGCCCGATTCTCGCGTTGTGAAGCGGGCATCTGTGCTGCAATGGCTGTACCCGACCTCACCAGCATGACCGGTCGCGCCGAAGGCAAGTGACAGTACCTGGTCGCCGCGTGTCTCGCGCAACGCCTCCGCATAGACAAGCAGCTGCGGCTCGTGAAGCTGTGCATTTGATCGCAGCTGTGTAAGCGCAGGCGGTGATGTTTTGTAGTCGGTGATGAGCCATTGGCCAGTCGCGACGTCTTGGTCGATACGATCAATCTTGAGACGGAGCGCCATGTGTTCGATGGTCACCGCGACCTCGGTCTCGGCCTGCAGATTTGTGTAAGGCGGACGCTTCATATCCTCGTCAAACCAGGCGCTGACGATCTCCGCGAGGTGTTTGACGCAGCCGGTTCGCAGCCGTGCTGGTAGGCGCGGCATGATGGTGTCGATCGACTGCGCGGCGACTGTCTTGGCCAATGCGTCACGATCCGGATGCTGCATGAGCGTCGATTGATCGGGCAGGTGTCGATACGCCAGTTCAAGCGCGAGGTGTACGGCGTTGCCAATTTCCCTCGCGCTCGGCAGGACCGCTTTGCGCAAGGCTTCCGTAATGCCAAGCCTGTGCCGCGCAAAGGCGCGAAACGGGCAGTTCGATTGGTCTCGTACAAGCGCGGCAGTGCCCTCTCGCTCTTCGTCCGTGCACGGAGGCGCCTCGTGGTCATCAGTGGCGATGAGTGCTGTCGCTTCCGCTGCCATGTAGGGATGCGCGTACTCGGTGAGCCCGCGATGGTGCGTATCAAGAAAGAATTCAGGTGTTGTGCGAATGGTATCGGGCAAGAGCGCGCTTGCGCCGTGATGCTCATCGCCATCGAATTGCGCATAGCTGAAAACGAGCGTCGGCGCGCAACTGGTCAGCTTTGCCACGATTCGGCGCGCAAGGCGCAGGCGCGAGTCCGGGGTGACCCCGGGTACGCCAGCGGCTCTTTGCGAGCTTCGAGGCAGAAACGGATTGGCAGCGCTCGACGCTGGCCAGTCCGTACCGCGCATGCCTGCAACCCATAAGTGCGTGAAGCGAAATTCGCAGGCATCTTCAATATCGAGCACACGAATGGGCGCGCCTGTTCGTTGCACTTCGTGATAGCGCTCACGGGCCGCGCGCTCAAGTTTCCGCAGCACTGCTTCAGCGTTGGCGTGCGGCGCAAGTTGTGAGGCGCTCGCCATGTCCGCCGCGAGCGCGCCGAGCGCTTGCGCGTGCTGAAAGGCTGCGCTGTCAAACTGCCTGCCAGTCGGCCAAGACACTGCTTGCAGCGCCTTCTGAAAACTTGCGAGCCACGCTGAGATAGGGCGTTTTCGTTTGGCGCTGGCGCCGAGTCGGACTGTTTTGGAGATGTCGAGGAACGGTGAGTCAAGAAGCGATTCAACCTCGTGCGACGTTGTCTGTCCGACGAGCATGCGCAGAAAAAGCAGCGCGTGACGGCACACAGCGAAGGTGTCGAGCGGTGCGCCGCCGGCGATGTCAAAGAGGCTTGCATGGTCCGGGGCGGGCGTGTGTTCGGGGTAGAGAACATGGCCGAGTTGCCGTTCGATTTCCATGCGGCGCGCGCCCGCCTGTGGGAAGGCGATGCCGATCGCGACTGGTTCTGTGGCGCGTTCAAGGCAGTGCCTCGCCATGAGCGCGATGGTTCGAAGCTCGTCTTCGGGTTGCTCAAACTCGACGAGGCGCGGCGTTTCCGTTGGATTCGTGTGCTTTGAAGCTGAGAGCCTTGTCAAGCACTTGATGCGCGATAGACGTGTCAAGAGGTCGGCTTCGACCGGAGCGAGCGGATGCGCATCGCCGAACCCCCAAGCAATCAGCGGCTTGGCCGGGCGCCAGGTGCCTGCCTTCAAGTGTGCCAGAAGCGTGTTCGCCAGCTCGGCTTCCGTGATGAGCGACTGTGCGTCCAGAATCGCTTGCGCGCGCAGCGCCCACCGCCTGAAAACGAGCGTGTTGCTGGTCTCAAGATGCGCTGATTCATCGTCCGCCAAACGGTAGTGATGATGCAACGTCCAGGCGCGCGCGATGTCGTCGTACCAGTTCTCAGGATCTGCGATCTCGCTTGGCGCGACGGAGAGAAACAGCGCTTGCTGCATGACAGGTGACAGAATGCGCGCATTCGAGACATGGCGCACGAACAGTGTTTCACTTGCGCGACGTACATAGGCGCTGAGCGTCGTCACATCGGGTCTCGCCCAAGCGCGCGCGCCGCGCGCAAGCTGCCAGTCGCCGTAGGCTTCTTCAATGGCGCGGGCGATGCGGCGATTCGGCGTGACGGTGTGGGACTGTTCGATTTTGGCGGCGAGCGAGGCGCTCATCTCGACGAGCGGCTTGGCTCGGACGCTGACTGCTGGTATTTCGCTGTCAGGCAATTTGACAACCGTGCGACACAACTATGAAGCGGTGCGTCGAGTTGCGAGCTATGGACATACCATGAGCTTGCCTATATTGACGCCCGAGAAGAGGTCGACGAGCGCCTGCGGCAGATGTTCAAAGCCGCGAATCACTGTGGTGCGCTGCGTCAGCAGTCCCGCCTTGATCCATACTTGCATTTCCGTCGCCGCTTCAGCGAATCGATGCGCGTAGTCGATGACGATGAAGCCTTCCATACGCGCGCGCTTGAACACAAGGTTGAAGTAGTTGGTCGGGCCGGGCGGGAGCGTTTCTTCGTTGTATCGTGAAATGCCACCGCAGATGACCACGCGAGCGTGCATGGCAAGCAGCGCGAGGCAGGCATCGAGGATGTCGCCGCCGACATTGTCGAAGTAGACATCAATGCCGTTGGGACAGGCGCGTTTCAAGGCATCGCGCACATTGTCAGTTTTGTAGTTGATGGCGACATCGAAACCGAGTTCGCCAGTCAGCCATTGGCACTTCTCGTCGGTGCCGGCAAGCCCAACAACGCGGCACCCCTTGATGCGCGCGATTTGTCCGGCGATGCTACCAGTCGCTCCCGCCGCCCCTGAGACCACGACGGTTTGCCCGGGCTTCGGAATGCCAAGATCGAGCAGGCCGAAGTAGGCTGTCATGCCAGTGCCACCGAGCATGCCAAGGGCGACTTCCGGGTCTGTGCCTGCGCTCAGCAGTTGCACAGGGATCGATGTGCCATCAGTCACAGCGTAGGTTTGCATGCCAAGTGTGCCGGATACCAGGCGACCTTCGGGCAATGACGGGTTGCGCGATTCAATGATTTCGCCGATGCAGCCTGCGCGCATGAGGTCGCCCACCTTGAGCGGCGCCATGTAGCCGCCGCGGTTCTCCATCCAGCCGCGCATGGCGGGATCGAGCGAGATGTGCGTGACCTTGACGAGCGCTTCGTTGTCGCGAGGGCTCGGCACGGGGACTTCGTGATAGCGCAAGTGATCCGTTTGAATCATGCCGTCCGGGTGGGCGGCAAGCAGAAATTGAGCGTTGCTGGCGGGCATGGCGGATTGGCTTCGCACGAAAGGACCCATGTTACTGCGTTCGATGCGCATCGGTTCCGTCCCTTATCAAATTCGAGAGTACACGACGGCTTCACGATAGCTATACTCTCGGAATCATTGCTTGCGCCTGATGCGCCTACCGAACCCGAGGGGATATCGCACCATGACCGTCTACCGAAAAGTTCAGCGCTACGCCGATCCGCAGACCAGCAAGACGCCGGCGCAGAAAGCGCCTGATCCTGACCTCGGCTACGACTTCATCCCGAAAGATCGCTACACCTGCAAGGAATTTATGACGCTTGAATGGGAGCGTTTATGGACAAAAGTGTGGCTGATGGGCGCTTGGGAAGGGGATCTCAAAAACGCGGGCGATTACGTGGTCACCGAGATTGGCAGTGAGTCGATTGTCATCACCAAGGATGAACATGGCGATTACAACGCCTTTTACAATGTCTGTTCGCACCGTGGCAACCAGGTCGCCTATGGCAAGCGCGGACATGTGGACGCCTTCCGCTGCTCATACCATCTTTGGGAATACAACCTGCGCGGCGAGCTGACGCATGTGCCCGACGCCGAGACCTTTGCGCAAGGCGCGCCCTGCGACAAACTCTCCATCGTCAAGCTCCCCTGCGAAGCGTGGGGCGGCTGGGTGTGGTTCAGCATGAATCCCGATGTCGAGCCTTTGAGGGACTATCTCGATATGATTCCCGCGCACTTGGATCCCTATCATTTTGAGCGCATGACGCTCGTGAACGATGTCACGGTTGAATGGGATGTCAATTGGAAGGCATCGGTGGATGCCTTCAACGAAACTTATCACGTCAACGGCACGCACCCGCAGCTCATGTCCTACATCGAAGACATGGATGTACAAATCGATTGCTACACACGGCATAGTCGATATCTCGTCCCGTTCGGTGTGGTGAGCACCCACTGGAAGGACGGCACGGGCATCTCCGAGGCGATGAAGGACTACATGCGCATGATGCACCTTGATCCAGACACCTACCAAGGCGACGGCCTTGGCGTGCGGCGCGCCGTGCAGGAGAATCTGCGCAAGAATGACAAGGCGCTCGGCTTCGACTTCTCGGACTTGAATGACGATCAACTCTCGGATGATTACCACTATCTGATCTTTCCGAATATCACCATGAATATTCATGCCAACAGCCTGATGATCTTCCGGCAGCGCCCGCACCCGACCGACCCCAACAAGATGCTGTGGGACTTGCAGAACTACATGCTCATGCCCGAAGGCGCGCCTGCCCCGCCGCGTCCTGAGCACCGGCAGTTCAAGCATGGTGAAGAATCCTTGGGCGAAGTGCTCGACCAGGACGCATCCAATCTGCCGATGGTGCAAAAAGGCATGAATTCACGAGGCTTCCGCGGCCTGTGGATGTCCAAGCAAGAGCTTCGCGTGCGTCATTTGCACAAAGTCGTGGACGATTATCTCTATCGGCAAAGCATCAAATGGCTGAACTAGCGGTCGAGTTCTGCGAGTTTGGCGACGACGATCTTCTGCTGCGCCACCTTGACGGCGTGGACGTGATCCTCACGCGAATCGACGGCGCCTTTCATGCCGTCGAAAACCGTTGTAGCCATGCGCGCTCATTTCTCCATACCGGGCCGCGCAGCGGCCATGTGATCACGTGTCCGCTGCACGGTGCGAAATTCGATCTTCGCACTGGCGCTTGCCTTGCGCCGCCAGCAGTGAAGCCCATCAAGTCACTCGCAACGCGCATTGAAGACGAGCAGGTGATTATCATTGTCACCGAAGCCGACAAACCAGCCAAGCCGAGATTCGGCCTATTCAACTAGACTTTCAAAGACCGGAGTATTTTTCATGGATCTACACATCAAGGGTGGCAAGGCGCTCATCACCGGCGGCTCTAAAGGTATTGGCCTCGCCATCGCGCATGCCTTCGCCAACGAAGGCTGCCATGTCGCCATCTGCTCGCGCAACCAGGACAATGTCGATTCCGCGCTTGCCGAGCTGTCCGCCAAGGGCGTCAACGTCTATGGCGAAGCGTTGGATATCGCCGATGCGGACGCCTTTGCAGGCTGGATCAAGGGGGCTGCGGATGCCCTTGGCGGGATTGACACCTTCGTCTCCAACGCGACCGGGCCGGGCGGTGCTGATGAGAACGCATGGCAAGGCGGACTCACGCACGATATTTTCGGCCTCACACGCGGTGTCGCTGCGGCGCGCTCGCACTTGCATGCTTCCGAGAACGCGAGCATTGTCGCCATCTCTTCGACGGCTGCGTTGGAAAAATTCATCGCAGCCATGCCCTATAACGCCATGAAAGCGGCGCTGCTGCAACATGCAGGTGCGCTCGCGTTTGACTTGGCGCCCAAGGGTATTCGAGTCAATTGCGTGACGCCGGGGCCGATCTTCATTGAAGGCGGTTCATGGGATCGCATCAAGCAAGGCATGCCAGCGCTCTATGAAGGCACGCTGGCAGAAGTGCCTTTGGGGCGCATGGGCACCGCGGCAGAGGTCGCCGCACAGGTGGTGTTCTTGGCGAGTCCGCTCGCAGGCTTCACCACCGGCACCAATGTCATTGTCGATGGCGGGCTTACTAAGCGAATTCAGTTCTAGCAGTCGCCCCTTGCCATGTGTCGGAAAAGCGTTCAGGTCTACATGGTGGTCGCTGGGGATTATCATGACATGGACTATGCCCGCTTGGAGCTTCTCAAGCTTCTCGCTGAGCACGAGCGCATCCGCGTGCATGTTGCCGAGAATTACCACGACCTCAGCGCCATCAATGCCTGTGATTGGCTGATCTCCTACACCTGTAACCTTGTTCCGGAAGTCCACGAGCAAGAAGCGCTTCGAGACTTCGTGGCGGGCGGCAAACGATGGTTTGCGCTGCACGGTACCAATTCGATCTTGCGCTTTCTTGAGGACGGCAGGGTGGACAGTCCTGAGACAGCGCCGGCGCTGATGGAGACGCTCGGTTCGCAGTTCATCGCGCATCCGCCGATACAGCCGTTCAAGGTGCGCATCACAGATCCAGAGCATGTGCTGGTCAAGGGCATCGATGAATTTGAGACGGATGATGAGCTGTACCTTTGCCGAATTCACGGACCCCTGCACACGCTTCTTGACACGCGCTTTGTGGGTAAAGCCGCTGGCTTCGTAGAGGAGGATTGGGATGAAGATGTCCCGCGTCCTGTCTACTACACGAAGAAGGTCGGCAAGGGCGAAGTGCTGTATCTCAATCTCGGTCACTGCCGCGGGCATTACGACATGCAGCCGATGATGGATTTCTATCCGAATATCGAGCGCGGAAGCTGGGAAAAACCCCAGTATTACGAGCTCTTGAGGCGCGGTATTGACTACTGCACACGAGGGGTCGCGTAAGTCATGATCGGCACCTACCTCACCCTTGTGTGAAGCAGGCGAAGCCTGTCTTCGAACAGTTTGGGCAGATGTTTGGCTTGGGCGAGGGCGAGATGCTTGTCCATCCGCACGCGCCCTTCGGGAGTGACCACACTGATTTACGGAGCACTAGTGTCCTGTCCCATAAACTAAGTGTGATTCAGAGTGAGCACAATCGCCGACGGCAAGGCGCAGTCCGCAGGG
>JAPOTJ010000040.1 GCA_026709225.1 Gammaproteobacteria bacterium
CGTTGCAGCCCTTGGCAATATGCCCGATATTCCCTGCGGACTGCGCCTTGCCCTCGGCGATTGTGCCCACTCTGAATCACACTTATTTATGGGACAGGACACTAGCATCTCGCCGAGCGCCTGATCGCATCTGGCTACGTGGGCATTCTCGTCCGTAGTTTCGCCGTTGGCGCAAACGATGCCGACATAAACCTCGTCATATGGCGATGGGGGGATGCCTACCCTATCCGTGTCGCCTTGATTGACGAAGAGGGCCGCCTTTCGCGCTTGTAGGGGAAACGGCTAACTCACCATTGGTTCTGTTGCATGATGCTCAGTCCATGCGAGACTTCCGGATCGCGGACTGTTGTTCGTCCCCGCGCACTGAGACAAAGTTGTGCGTGGCGCGGAAGATGCTGAGCTATTTCACAGAAAGTTGTCAACTGGCGGGCGACAATATACAGTGCGCAGGTGAAAGCATCGTTTCGCCACCGTGGTTTGAAAGCGCTTTATGAAGGGACAACTACAAGGCGTGTGATTCCAGCACGTGTCCAGAAATTGCGTGATATTTTGGCTTCGCTTGATCGTAGCCGAGAGCCTGAAGGGATGAATTTACCAGGGTTTCGTCTGCATCCCTTGAAAGGAAATCTCAAAGGTCACTATGCAGTCTCAGTTTCTGGGAACTGGAGGGTCACGTTCCGATTCGAGGAAGGCATGGCGCTCGATGTAGATTATCAGGACTACCACTGAGGAAAGACTCATGAGCATGCACAACCCGCCACATCCTGGAGGCATCGTCAAGCGGCAATGTCTCGAACCTTTAGGTCTCAGTGTTATCCGAGCAGCAGCGGGGCTTGGTGTAACCAGACAAGCGCTCTCCGAATTGATCAACGAGAAGACTGGAATTTCGGTCGTGATGGCGATTCGACTGTCGAAGGCTTTTGGCTCGACACCGGAAGCTTGGCTTGGGATGCAAACAGCTTACGACCTGTGGCAGGCGCGGTCTCGCGAAGAAGGCATCGTCGTGGAGCAATTCGCCAGTGCGTAACAGGGTGTGCCACCCTAATTCTATTGCATAATTGCCAGTCCAAACGACCTTCTACGTCCGGCAAGAACGCCCCAAAACTACGCCCCGCCAATGCTTGAATCCCTCGACCGATACGACTTCTCGCTCATTGACGAGCGCGAGCCGATTCGTTGGCCGAAGGGCGCGCGCGTCGCCTTTTGGGTGGCGCCCAACATCGAATTCTACGAGCTTGACCCTGCGCCCAATCCGGTGCGGCGCGCGTGGCCGCGGCCAGTGCCGGACGTGCAAGGCTATGCGACGCGGGACTACGGCAACCGCGTTGGGCACATGCGCATGATGCAGCTACTTGACAAGTATGGCGTGCGCGGCTCGATCAGCCTTTCGACGGCCCTGTGCGAGCATCATCCAGAGATCATCGAACTGTGCGTGAAGCGCGACTGGGAGTTTTTCAGCCACGGCATCTACAACACGCGCTACACCTACGGCATGAATGAAGCGCAAGAGCGCGAGATGATCGAGGACTCCGTGCGCACCATCAAGCGGCACACAGGCCAGGACTGCGCCGGCTATCTGGCGCCTGCGCTCACTCACACCGAGCACACGCTCGACCTCTTCGCCGAAGCGGGCGGCATCTACACCTGCGACCTTTTCCATGACGATCAGCCAACAACCGTGCGGGTGCGAAGCGGCAAGCCGTTCGTCTCGGTGCCCTATTCGCTGGAACTCAATGACACCATCGCCTATGTTGTCAACAAGGTCGAACCAAGGCGCTACGCGGCGATGATCAAAAAGGCCTTTGATCGCCTCTATTTTGAAGGCAAGGAGTCAGGCCGCGTCATGTGCATTCCGCTGCATGCCTATCAGGTGAGCCATCCGCACAGGCTCGCGGCCTTTGAGGACGCGCTTGCCCACATCACGTCGCACAAGGACATCTGGGTGACGACGGGGCGCGAAATTGCCGAATACTTCATCGAACATCATGTCGCCTGAAATGTCGCTCGAACCGAGTTATCTGCACTACCCGCGTCGCCGCTACGGCATGGATCATGCGAGGTACGAATGGTCGATGCTCACCGAGCGGCCGCCCGTCAGATGGCCGGGCAACGCCAAGCTTGCGGTCTGGGTCAACCTCGCCGTCCAATTCTTCCCGTTGAATCAGCGCGGCAAGCCCTTCGCCCCACCAGGCGGCATGACCACCGCCTATCCGGATCTTCGCCATTACACGCTGCGCGAGTACGGCAACCGGGTTGGACTCGTTCGCTGCGTGCAGGCGCTCGACACGTTTGGGCTTAAACCTACCTTCGCTGTCAATGCAATCATCGCACAGAAGTATCCGCGGCTGCTTGAGCGGCTCTGCGAGCGCGACGATGAAATTCTCTGTCATTCATGGCACATGGATAGCCTGCATCACGGCGAGCTCGACGAATCCGAGGAAGCGGAGATCATCGAACGTTCTCTTGCGTGTCTGCGCGAGGCAACGGGGCAGCCGATTCGTGGCTGGCTCAGCCCGGGCGGATCACAAAGCCACAACACCCCAGACCTGCTCGCGAGCCAAGGCATCGAATACATGGGCGACTGGCTGAATGACGACCTGCCCTATCCCTTTCGCACCAAGCACGGCGACCTCATCGCCCTGCCGCTGTCGCTAGAGCTTGACGATCACTTTATTGTCGGCGTCAACCTGCACTCGGAAACCGAATACGCCGAGCAGATCAAAGATGCGTGCGATTTCCTTTTAAGGGAAGCGCAGGAGGCTGAAGGCGGACGGCTGCTTGCGCTCAATGTGCATCCGTGGCTCATGGGTCAGCCGCACAGGATTGCAGCGCTTGAGGACGCGCTCGAACACATCGCGAACCAGCCTGGAATCTGGTCGGCGTCAGCGCACGAAATTGTCTCGGCTTGGAGAAATGCACAATGAAGACAGACCTCATGCTCAGCCTGATGATGCTGCTCGCTGGAGAGTTCAACAACAGTGAGCAGGTCTGGCAGCAAGGATTGGACGGCGATGCGCTCGCGGCGAGAACGCACCTTGCTTGGCAACGCCTATCTGAGAACGAGATGACCTTGGCGATTGGGCAAGGCCAGTCCGCTGGCGCACCCGAATGGGTGTTCGAGTTTCGCCTTGCAGACAACGGCAAACCCGTATCGGACTTGCGCGGTCACGATTGCGCCTACGTCTGGTCAACTGACGGCGAGGGCTACCTTGGCGCGATGACCGAGACAAGTGCCTGTGCGGACGCTCTGCCAACCTCTTGGCAAATCGATCAGGAATGGCTCGTTGCCTGCGACGACAACGACAAGGTGAAGGCCCGCCGCGTCACCTATTACAAGGGTTGGATTGCCCTGTCACGCCAACACCTTGATGAGACCGCCGAGGCCGACGACTACATCTTTCTGTCAGACGTGCGCTCGCACGACGAAGGCTTTATCACGCCGATTCTCGATGACGGCGAGGAAACCGGCTACGCCGTCGAACTGGCGCGTCTCACTTATCAGAACACGCGCACGTCTGTGCTCAAGCTCGGCATCATCGAGGAAGCCACTGGCAAGACGCTCGCGTATTCTTGGGCCAATCCGCACGCGAAGCGCGTCGGCATCAACCTGCGCTGGGTGCAGTGCGGATTTACCTTGGACTAGTGTCCTGTCCCATAAATAAGTGTGATTCAGAGTGGGCACAATCGCCGAGGGCAAGGCGCAGTCCGCAGGGAATATCGGGCATATTGCCAAGGGCTGCAACGCAGCCGTCGGCGATTGTGCCCACTCCCGAAGGGCGCGCAGGAGAAGGGCTGTGGCC
>JAPOTJ010000039.1 GCA_026709225.1 Gammaproteobacteria bacterium
CGCCCCGAACCGGGGGCGCCCACAGCATAATTCAATCAGACAAGACCTTCCCTAGACGGCAGAACCAGCACTCACCAGACAGGAGCCGCCCGCATAGCCGCCATCGCCTGCGGATTGGCGCGGCATGTCCGCCTATCGCTTCTGTCCTACAACACGTGAAGTCGATGACGTACACAAATTGTAGCTAATCTCCCAACACGCTTCTCTTGCAAAGCCCGTAGATTATGGGCATGAGCAATGACGGTTCCGCACTCTTTCGAAGCGAGGCGCTGAAGTCCGCCCGGCAGCGGCTGTGGGGCGAGATGCTGCTGCGGTCTCCACGCATCGCGCGCGTTGCGATTCCACTCCTCGTGCTCGGCTTCATATTGCTCGGCGCGTTGCTGAGCCGCGCATCGTTTGTGCGTTCCGAGTCGGTTCACGGCTATATCTCCCCGCAAGGTGGATGGGTGCGCGTATTCGCCGAACAGGGTGGGCGTGTGCTCGAGGTCATGGTGGAAGAAGGCCAGCGAGTCGCCGAAAACCAAGTGCTTGCACGGCTTGTCAATCGGCGCGCGATCGGTGAAGCGCTATACAGCGAGACTGAGTATGCGCAGGAAACTCGCGCACAGATCGCCCTGCTCGAATCGGAAGTCGCCAATGAATCCGGGCGGCAGCGAAGAGAGACCGCTTGGTTCGCACTTGAATCGTCCTCCCTCGTGCGCCGCCAGACGGTGCTGTCCCAACTCGCTGAAGTCGCAGGCGAGCAGCGGCGCTTGCGGGGCGATGCGTTTGCGCGCGGCGAAGCGCTTGCTCGCGCAGGCGCATTGCCGGAAGCCGATTTGCAAATGCTGCGCTCAGAGTATCTGTCGGCACACGCGGACAGCCTCAACGTCTCGCACGCGCTGCTTGACCTCGAATCGCAGCTCGAAAAGCATCGAGTAGATGAAGCGGCGCTGCCGATCGCCCACTTTGCGCGCCTCTCGAACTTGAGTCGGGAGCTGTCCAAGCTCAAGCAGCAACTCACCGACTTGCAGGGCGCGAGTGACTATTACGTCACCGCGCCGGTTCCCGGGCGCGTCCGTGGCGTGACCTATGTCGAGGGCGATCAGGTCAAGAGAGACCGACCGCTCTTCAGTATTCTCGAAGAAGACGCTGGTGTGCGCGCCGTTTTGCTCGTGCCGTCGCGCGCCATCGGCTTCGTGCGAGAAGGACAGCGGGTCAAGTTGCGCTACGACGCGTATCCGTACCAAAAGTTCGGCTCCCACGATGGCGAGATCACGGAAGTCAGCCGCACCAGCTTTTCGGCTGGCGAGCTGTCTGTCCCTTTCTCTGTCGCCGGACCGGTGTATCGGGTGTACGTGCGGCCGACTGAGGCGGAAATCCTTGCCGCAGGAGAGATGTGGGCGCTTTTGCCGGGCATGGTGCTGCAAGCCGAGATACAGCTCGAAAGCCGGTCGCTCTGGCAATGGCTGACAGCGCCGCTGCGGAGTCTTGATCGATCATGATGCAGGCAGCCAGACTCAAGTTCGGATTCCGTGCGTCGGCGCCCATGCTCATGCAAAGCGAAGCGTCGGAGTGTGGCCTCGCCTGTCTCGCCATGGTGCTTGGCTACCACGGACGAGAGCAAGACCTCGCAAGCCTTCGGCGCCAAGCCTTGATTTCCCTGCGCGGCGCAACGCTGGCTGACCTGATGGCGCTCGGTAACCGATTTGGCATGGAATCGCGCGCTGTTCGTTGCGAGCCCGAAGACTTGGCGCAATTGCGGCGCCCGGCGATTCTGCATTGGCAGTTCAATCACTTTGTGGTGCTCGTCAAAGTGGGTGCCAAGAGTGTGCTTATCCACGACCCCGCCCTTGGTGCGCGGCGAATGTCCCTTGAGGAAGTATCAGATAAGTTTACGGGTGTCGCGTTGGAACTATGGCCCGGACAGGGCTTTGAACGGTCGAGCCAAGTCGAACGCCTGAAGCTACGCGACTTCCTTGGACATATTCGTGGTCTCGGGAAGTCCCTTGCCGGCCTCCTGTGCGTCTCACTCGCCATTCAAGTCTGTCTGCTGGCGATGCCTTTCTATATGCAGCTGATGGTGGACGAAGCGCTCGCGCGTCAGGATGCGAACTTGGCGGTGGTGCTCGCGCTCGCCTTTGGTCTGCTTGTGATCGTGTCGGTCGCGACGAATGCGCTGCGAAGCGTCATGATCCTCTTTGCTGGCAGCAGCCTCTCGTTCCACATGGCGGGCGGGCTCGTTCGCCACCTGTTGCATTTGCCGCTTGATTGGTTTCAGAAGCGCCACCTCGGCGATGTCGTGTCGCGCTTTCGTTCGCTCGACCCGGTGCAGACGCTCTTCTCGCAAGGCGCGGTCACTGTTGTGGTTGATGGCGTCATGGCGGTGACCACCGGCGTGATGATGTTTCTCTACAGCCCGAAGCTCGCGTGGATTGTCTGCGCTGCGGTGGGAATCCTGTTCGTCTGCCGGCTGCTGCTCTACGGTCCGATTCGCGCACGCACAATGGAATTCATCCAAACAAGCGCGCTTCGCGATTCCCGCTTCATGGAAGTCGCGCGCGCCATCCAAGGCATCAAGGTGTTTGGCAAGGAGTCCGAGCGACACGGCGCGTGGCTGCACACGCAAGCGCAAGCGACCAATGCGGGCATTGCCGTTGGCCGCTTGGAAATCATCAATCAGACCCTTGGCGGGGCGATCTTCGGTATCGAAAATCTCTTGGTGATCTTCGTCGGCATCGGACTCGTGCTCGATGCGTCCTTCACCGTAGGCATGCTGTTCGCGTTCATGTCCTACAAGACGCAGTTCGCGGACCGGCTTGCGGCGCTGATCGAGCAAATCTTCGCCATTCGCATGCTGTCCATCCATTTGGAGCGCTTGGCGGATATCGGGCTGACCGAACCTGAAGCTGGCTCGGCAACGTTGATGCCGGATGCGCCCATCGAAGGCGCGCTCAGCCTCGTAGAGGTGGCTTACGCCTACGGCGAACTCGACACCGAGGTGCTGCGCGATGTGTCGATCAACATTCGCGCCGGGGAGTTCGTCGCGATACTCGGCGCCTCGGGCAGTGGCAAAACCACACTCTTGAAACTCTGCATGGGGCTGTTGCGGCCCACCGAAGGGCGCATGCTCGTTGATGGTCGCGCGCTCGATGCGGCTGGCATTGCGGGTATTCGGCGCGCAATGGCGGCGGTGATGCAGGACGATGGCCTGCTTGCTGGCAGCATTGCCGACAACATTACATTCTTTGACGAACAGCAGGACATGGCAGAGGTGCGGGCGCACGCGGCGAGCCTTGGCATTGACGGCGACATCGCGGCACTGCCGATGGGCTATGAATCGCTGATCGGCGACATGGGTTCGGTGCTGTCCATGGGACAACGACAGCGCGTGCTTCTGGCGCGGGCGCTCTACAAGCAGCCGAGACTGCTATTTCTCGACGAGCCGACGGCGAATCTCGACGAGATGAGCGCGAAGCGAGTGCGCGAGCACATTTGCTCGCTCAACATGACGCGCGTGCTTGTCACGCATGACGAGGCGTTCGCGAAGATGGCGGATCGCTGCTTTGTGGTGGATGGCGGGTGCGTGCGGGAAGTATTCGTCAGAACTTCAACAATTCCGTCTCCAGCGTCTCAAGGTCAACCACCCCAACCGCGTTCAGTCCCGGCATGATGCCTGCGCACTCGCCTGGGTTGTAGATGATCTGGTGCCCGATGCGCTCGTGTCGATACAGATGCGTGTGTCCGTGCAGCAGCAGTTCATGATGCTCGCGAGCGAAGGCATCGAGTTCCAAGGGGTCGTGGACGACCACGAGCTGTCGTCCATGCCAGTCAAGCTCAAGCGGTGGATCAACGAAGTGAAAGCCGTGCCGGTGCACCGCCGCTTCGAGCGCATCGCGCTCAAGGTCGTTGTTGCCATAGACGCCGAAGAGCGGCGCGTCGAGCCCGCTCAGCGCATCAAGCGTTTTCGCTTGCGTGATGTCGCCGGTGTGGATGACGCGCTCAACGTGCGCATCGTTGAACAGTTCAACAATGCGCTTGACGTTCTTGAGGTTGTTGTGCGTGTCGCAGACGACGCCGACGCGCAAGTGCTTAGCTCCTTACCGCTCGCCTACGCAGCCTTTTCGAGGATGTGTATGCCGCAGGCGCTGCCAAGGCCGATGACATGCGTCAGGCCGAGGCGCGCGCCTTCAACTTGGCGCTGCCCGGCTTCGCCGCGCAGATGCGTAGACACTTCATAGACATTGGCGATGCCGGTCGCGCCGAGCGGATGCCCTTTGGAGAGAAGACCGCCGGATACGTTCACTGGCACGCGGCCGCCCAAGGCGACTTCGCCTTCGTCGATCATGCGGCCAGCTTCGCCGTCGCCGCAGAGTCCGAGGTTTTCGTAGTGAAGAATCTCGGCGGTCGCGAAGCAGTCGTGCAGTTCCACGAGATCAATGTCGTCCGCACCGACGCCCGCCATCTCGTAGGCGTTCTTCGCTGCCATGCGCGTGCAGGTATTGACATCCGGCATCACGAGGTCACGTTCCTGATAGGCATCGGAGGTCAGCACCGATGCCCGCACCTTGACGGCGCGTGACATCAGTCCAAGCTCGCGCGCTTTCTCTTCGCTCGCGAGCACAGCCGCCGCCGAACCGTCCACATTCACCGAGCACATCAGCTTGGTGTTGGGATAGGAAATCATCTCCGCATTCATCACCGTGTCGAGCGGTGTTTCAATCCGGTACATGGCCTTCGGGTTCATGGTCGAATGCTGATGATTCTTGACCGACACCTTGGCAAACTGCTCGAATGTCGTGCCGTACTTGCGCGAGTGCTCCATGCCGGCTTCGGCGAATACCGTCGGCATGGTGCCCGAACCAAGCAAGCCTTCCTTGGAGATGCCTTTGCCACCGCCAGCGCCGCCTAGGAGCCCCTTGCCCATTTGCTCGACGCCGACGGCGAGCACGAGGTCATAGAGGCCGGCTTTAATTGATGTCCAGCCTTCGCGAAACGCGGTTGCGCCGGTCGCGCAGGCATTGGCGCAGTTGACGACAGGGATGCCTGTTTGCCCGATCTCGTGCAGGATTCTCTGTCCGACCATGGCGTTGGCCTGGCCGAGGTTGCCGCAATAGAGCGCCTGCATGTCCTGAATGGTCAAGCCGCAGTCGTCAAGGGCGAGCAGCGCGGCTTCGGCGCCGAGGCTCGGCACCGACCGCTCCGGAAAGCGGCCGAATTTGATCATGTCAACTCCGACGATATAAACGTCACTCATGGGAGATCTCCTTAATGAATAGGTTCGAAGAAATAGGACAGGTAGGCGTTGCCGTCGCGATCTTTGCGGCCAAGAGCGTCCTTGTAGACAACCCTGACCGGCATGTCAAACTTGATCTGCTCGGGGTCGGCGTCGATGCCGATGAGATTCCCTTTCACCGTGCCGCCGCCGTCAAGGTCAACGATTGACGAGATGAACGGCACTTCAATGCCGGGGAAGGACCGCGTCACGATTGAATAGGAATAGAGCTTGCCGGTGTCCGCAAGCTTGATGGCCTGCATCTGGTTGCGCGCCCCGCATTTCGAGCAGTGGTCGCGCGCACCTAGGTACACTGCGCCGCAGCATGCGCATCGGTGGCCTTCAAGGTAGGGATCGCCCGATTCTGGAATCTTGAGATAGCTCACTGCCGGGAGCGGTGCGGTGTCGGTCATGTGTGGACTCAAAATACGTATCGAATATAAAAGGATAGCAGTTCTGGTGCGTGTGGCATGCTCTGCATTTCGCGTGTTTGTATGACGGGGGATACCGGAAAGGCGGGCTATTCCGATAAAACACCCCCCAATTTTGTCCTATAGTTGAATGAAAGACCCCCGTATTTCGTTATAATCGCTCGCTCAGGACGAGGATTTCTCCGTGCATCGCGACCAATTCAAGTTTCTTCATGAGTGGCTCACGATGCCGAATCGGAAGCCGCTCATTGTTCGTGGTGCGAGGCAGGTCGGCAAATCCACCTTGGTGCGCCTCTTTTCCGAACGCTGCGGTTGCCCTTTGGCCGAGGTCAATTTGGAACGTCATCTTGATTTGGTTTCGGCGTTCGCCCGCAATGATCCCGCATATATCTTGAATGTCCTTGAAGCGCTACCGGGCATTGGCTCAATCGGTGCTGATCGCCTACTGTTTCTCGATGAAATCCAATCTGTGCCGGAAGTCATTCCGGCTTTGCGGTACTTCTATGAGGAGGCGCCCGAGATTCCGCTGCTTGCGGCCGGTTCGCTTCTTGATTTCGCGCTGGCCGATCATCAATCTTCCATGCCTGTGGGCCGAATCGCGACCTTGCACATGGGACCGATGACTTTCACCGAATACCTGGACGCTGTTGACTCCGCCGGGCTCGCCCGCGCCATACGCACATTCGAGATTGAACGAGGACTCGACATAGCCATCCACAATCGCCTCATGGCCGCGTTGCGAACCTATCTCTTCATTGGCGGCATGCCGGAAGCTATCCAAGTGTTCGCACGCTCCGGGCGCCTGCGCCAAATCTCGGAAGTACACCGTGCAATCATCGAAACCTATCGCGACGATTTTCCTAAGTACGTCGGTTCTCAAGGGCTTCCGGGCATGGTCCAAATATTCAATCTCGCGGCTCGCAATGTCGGGCGAAAAGTGAAGTACGCGCAATTCTCAAGAGAAGACAAGGCGCTCGACGTGAAGACACGCATTGATCTTCTGTGCATGGCTCGAGTACTTTCCAAGGTGGTCCGCAGCTACTGCAACGGATTGCCCTTGCAGGCGGAGGCCGACCCACGGGCGTACAAGCTGCTGTTCATGGATGTCGGCTTGATGAACGCGGTCTGTGGTCTCAGCTGGAGCGCGATTGAGCGTATCAACGAATCGGGGCTCGTCAACGAAGGCGCCATGGCGGAGCAGTTCATCGGCCAGCATCTACAGACCTTGCTGGCACGTTCTGCGAATCGAGAACTCAGCTATTGGTTGCGCGAGGGGCGTTCGGCGAGCGCGGAGGTGGACTATGTCGTAGCCCTTGACGGTCGCGTAGTGCCCATTGAAGTCAAGGCGGGCGCGAGCGGGAGCCTCAAGTCCCTACATCAGTTCGTAGCCGAAAAGTCCGTGCCTCTTGCCGTTCGTTTCGATGCCGCGCCGCCATCAGTGCAAGAGATTCGCACTCGGGTACAGCGCGGAGATACGCAAGTTGAAGTGGATTACTCGCTGATCTCGCTGCCGCTATACCTTGTGGAACGATTGCCAGCGATTGTTGCTAGCGTTGACTGATCCCGGTCAATGTGCGGGCTCAGATGCGGCTATCATCTGCGCGCTAATCCTTCGGCCGATACCATTATGAGAGAGCTCGTCGATCAAGCCTTGGCCTCCACGTGGGCGATCGAGGTATTCGTGATCGTCACGGTCACGCTCGTCGTGCGCATGGGGCTGCGCTATCTCATGCGACATTTGAAGCGCCTCGCGACACGTTCCAAAAACGTATGGGACGATGCCCTCGTTGAGGCGGCGAGGCTACCGCTTGGCTGGACGATTCTTGGCGTCGGCATGCTCTTTGCGCTCGATGTTGGGTTGGCCACGACCGATTCGGGATTCGCTGACTACGTCGGTCCGGTCAGGCAGCTCTGGATCGTCGTCATGCTTGGCTGGTTCGTCATTCGCCTGATCGGGCGCATGGAAGCGCACTACATCGATCGCATCAAGCAAAAGGCCGACACCGAAGTCACCACCGCGCATGCCATCGCCAAGCTCCTACGCGCTTCCGCCGTCATCACGACGGTCATCATCGCCATGCAGACGCTCGGCTTCAGCGTCACATCGATCCTCGCCTTTGGCGGTGTCGGCGGTATTGTCGTCGGCTTTGCGGCGCGCGACCTTCTCGCCAATTTCTTCGGTGCGGCGGTGGTCTTCTTTGATCGGCCTTTCTCGGTCGGCGATTGGATTCGCTCGCCGGATTCGGAGATCGAAGGCATAGTCGAGGAGATTGGCTGGCGCGTCACGCGTGTGCGCACCTTCGATAAGCGCCCTCTCTACGTGCCGAACTCGAAGTTCACGAGCATCACCATTGAAAATCCGTCGAGAATGAGTAACCGTCGAATCTATGAGACCATCGGCGTGCGCTATGACGACGTGCCGGTGGTCGCGGGCATTCTTGACGATGTGCGAGCCATGCTGCGAAGCCACCCCGAAATCGACACCAAGCAGACGTTCATGGTCAATCTCAATCACTTTGGCGAGTCGTCAGTCGATTTCTTCGTCTATACGTTCACCAAGACGACTGATTGGGCCGAGTTTCACTGCATCAAGGAAGATGTGCTCCTGAAGATCGGCGACATAGTGACCGAGCGCGGCGGTGAAATTGCATTCCCGACGCGCACGCTGCATCTACATCAAGAGCCTGTTCAAGAGCCCACCGATGACTGACAGCGCCCAATCCGGAGCGGTGGTGTTCACCGAACCGCAAGTGATCAAGGCTATTGATCAACTCGCGGTGCGCTTGACTGCGCGACTTGCCGGCTCGGAACCCACGCTCGTCTGCATGATGAACGGCGGACTCGTCCTGAGCGCCGCCATCATGCAGCGCCTCGCGCTGCCGATGCGACTCGACTATATTCATTTGAGCCGCTATCGGGACGGCACGCGCGGCGGTGATATCGAGTGGCTTGTGCGGCCACGGGCATCGATCAAAGGGCGAACCGTACTGTTGGTTGACGACATATGCGACGAAGGGATCAGTCTTGCTGTGGCCAAGGATGCCCTGCAGGCGACAGGCGCACGCGAAGTCGTGACGGCGGTGTTGGTGCAAAGGCGCGGCGCGCTTGCAAGCGTGTCGGCGAACTTCGCGGCGCTCGAATGCGGCCCCGGGTTTCTCGTCGGCTGGGGAATGGATCATGATGGGCTTGGCCGCAATTCGATGCATATCAAAATGCTGGAATCGGACGAGTAGGGCGAATGAGCGCAATTGGCATCATTGGCGGCAGCGGCTTGGCGAGACCGCCTGAACTTGAAATGAGCGTTGATCTTGCGACACCCTATGGCGAGGCATCCGGCCCTGCGCATCAAGGCATCATTGCTGGTCGAGAAGTCATCTTCCTGCCGCGTCACGGCACGCCGCGACGATTCGCGCCGCACTCGGTCAACTACCGAGCCAATCTGTGGATGCTGAAAGCCTGCGGTGCGCGCGACATCATTGCCTTGAGCTGCGTTGGCGCGATCAATCCACGGCTTCGCCCGGGCGATTTGGTGGTGCCTGATCAGCTCATCGACTACACCTACGGGCGTCTGCACAGTCTTGATCTCGAAGACGACGCCCACACGGGACATTTTGACTTCTCCGAACCATTCACGTCCGTCTTGCGCGACACGCTGCTCGCATCCGCGGACGGCTCATCATCATCTGGGCGGCTCGTGGACGCAGGCTGCTACGGCGTGACGCAAGGCCCGAGATTCGAGACGGCAGCGGAAATTCGGCGGCTCGCCCAAGACGGCTGCGACATCGTTGGCATGACGCTCATGCCTGAAGCGTCGCTTGCCCGGGCGCTCGGCCTTGGCTATGCGGCGCTTTGTCCTGTGGTCAATATGGCGGCAGGCTGCGGTGACGGTGCGGTAGAAATAGACGCACTGCTCGCGCTCATGGTGGAATTTGAACCCGAACTATTGGCGGTCATGAGACGCGCTTGTGAGACATTGACCACAAACACCAAGGCATAACCTTATTCTACATAATAATCACCTTAATATGTTTCGCTATCCGTGACAATTCGCCGAAGGAGGTATTGCAAAGCGGTTAACCTAGGATTACCGTAAGGCATACGAGGGAGTGCACATTTCCAGTGAGAGCGAATAGGATTTCGGAACATTCTGTCCATGTGTATATTGTGGATAGTCAAGCGCTTTGGCGATCTTCCGCAGCATTGCTGGTGAATCAAATCCAAGGCTGCCGGGTGACCGGAGAAGCCGATTCGGGCGAAGTAGCGGTTGACATGGTGCGCCGCAACCCGCCGGACCTCATCCTCATGGAGGTCACACTGCCCGGCATCGGCGGTATCGAAGCGGTGAAGCGAATGCGCCGCACGGACAGCACCGTGAAGATCATCATGCTGACATCGGTTGCGGCTGAGCCCTACCCGTCACGGGCGATGCAAGTAGGCGCAGACGGCTATTTGACCAAGCGATCAAGTGTGCGCGAACTTGACATGTGTATTCGTGCCGTGCTGTCGGGTCAGAGTTACATCTGCCCGGAAGTCGCGAATACCATGGCGATTGCCAGCTTGTCTTCGGACCTTGAGTCGCCCTTTGAAGCGCTGTCGGTTCGCGAGCTCCAGATCGCAACATTGATCATGCACGGTCAGCGGGTGGCGGACATCGCCGCGCAGTTGCACCTGAGTCCAAAAACCATCAATAGCTACAGATACAGGATTTTTGAGAAGCTATCCGTTGACAGCGACGTAGAACTCGTTATCTTGGCAACTCAGAACGGACTCATGGAGTGGCTTCACGAAGCCTGAGGTATTGATCCAAATAGACATGCGAGGTGCCAGAGGCGATCTGGCACCGAATGAATAGGCTCGGGCGTTCTGCGGTGGGAAAGGTCATCGGCACGCTGCTCGGGCTGCTTGCGGGCGGCATCATCGGTGCTGTCGCCGGTTTTCTTGTCGGCTATGTGTTTGATTTCTCGCGCGAGGCGCTCGTGCGCCGTGCGCGGCCGGTTCACCAGTCGCACACGAGCGATGTATTCTTTGCCACCACCTTTGCGGTGATGGGGCATCTCGCCAAGGCTGACGGGCGCGTCTCCGAGTACGAGATTCAAGCGGCTGAGCACGTCATGCGCGAAATGCGCTTGAACGACGCCAAGCGTGCTGAGGCAAGAACACTCTTTCGGCAAGGCAAATCGCCGGAGTTTGACCTTCACGCCGCGCTTGATGAATTCAATGAAGCCTGCGGGCGACGGCTGAATCTGAAGATGATGTTCTTGCAGATTCAGTTCTCGGCGGTCTGGGCCGATGGCGATTTCAGCCAGTCCGAGCGCGATGTGCTTGTTCGAATCGCGCAGCGGCTTGGTGTCCCTGAACAGATTTTTCGCCAGATTGAAGCCATGGTCGGTGCATTCGCGAGACGTGCCAGCGGCGGTGCTTGGCAAGATACGGGCAGGAGTGAAGCGCACGCGCGGCACAGCGAGCTGCGCGATGCCTACGCCATTCTTGGCGTCGATCCGAAGAATAGTCATGAAGAGATCAAGCGCGCGTACCGCAAGCTCATGAACCAGCACCATCCCGACAAGCTCATCGCCAAAGGCCTGCCGGAAGAGATGATGGAAGTCGCGACGCGGCGCGCAGCAGAGATTCAGAATGCCTATGAACTGGTCAAGCGTTCGCGCGGCGCGTGAAGTGCTCGCAGCGCATGAGTGTGAACACGCCCTAACTCATCAATGATGTTATCGTTGAAGCGCAGTTGATGGCATCGTTTCTGCGCAGCCGCAGCCTTCATGCCGCCGGCACAGGCGGAAATTGAAGAAGTGGCCAAGCGCAATAATGCTCGCTCCGATGAGGGTCAACAGTCTTTCCCAAGTATGGCCGAGCAGATCGTGGCCAAGGAAGGCAGCCGCGCCAAGCAGGAGCAGTCCTGCACCGCCAACAAGCACGAGTTGGTAGCGTTTGTGCTTGGTGCAGCCCAGCGTCAGGGCGTAGGCGCTCACAGGGAAAACGGCGATCAGCATCCACAAATGATACAACTCGTCGTCGAGCGACAGAGCTGCGACCGACGGCAGCATGACAGCGGCCAGCGGCATCGCAAGGCAATGAATGGCGCACAGCAGCGATAGGCCTATCGCCATCTTGTCGGAAATTTCTTGCAGTGTTTTCATAGTGCGCATTCTACTTGGGTAGCGTCATTTCCGTTTCCCGCTACGTCACTTCCTGTGGCTCGCAGTCGGTATCGCAAATCTTACGATTACGCAAATTCTTTCAGACGAAGCAAACCATTCAAGCGTTCACCAGCGACTTGACTGGCGAATCCCGGTGGCGCATGGGCTTTCGATCTTGACGGAACAGTCCAACCCCGTCGTACACCACACGGTCGGCGTAGGCGTCAATCCACAGTGCGTTCGGATTTCGCCGTGCTATGGTGACTTTTGATCGATCCTTGGCGTCGGCTGGGCTGCGAATCAGCTTGAATATGACGATACCGTCGTCTCCGCCGTCAATGCGTGACACCGGCTCCGAGACCACCGAAACGACTTCGATCTTGCCTTTGAAGTGGCTCAGGGCGAGCCGCGCGTGCGATTCCACGCCGGAAAGCCCTTTTTGTGATTCGTTCAGCAATTGCCAAGCACGCTCAATCGGCACATTGAATGCTTTGTGTCCGACGATGTCGCGGCCGCAAAAGAAATAGTGATTCTCAATGCCCTTTCGCCGCAACGCTCGCTGCAAGGTGCGCAAGGCTTCGGCATCGTCGTTGATGCCGCGGATAATGGGAGCTTGATTGTCAATGCTGACCCAAGGTCGAAGAGCCAATTCGTCCACCGCGTGCGCTGTTGACGGGTGCCAGGTCTCGCCGCGAAGAAATTCATCGGGATGATTGAAATGCAGCATCATGCGAAGCTGAACATCGGGGTAGTGGGCGTGAAAGTCATCGATCATCGCGAAGAACGCAGCGTCAAATCGGTCTGGATAGAATGCGAGTTCCTTGGTGCCAATGCGAATCGACTCGATGCCAACATCAGCAAGCGCCGAGAGCCAGGCACCGAGCCGCCGATTGCTGAGCACCATGGGGTCGCCGCCCGAAAGGAGGACTTCGCGCAGTTCGCCTCGGCCTGAGCGAGGGTGCGTGCCGCCGTTGTTTTTCACCAGACGATTGTGCTGCTCGATATAGGCGACGACTTCGCCTGTGTCGGCGAGTCCTTTGGAGGCGATTCTTCCGTCGGGGCGACTGACCTCCTTGCCTGCAATGAGTTCTTCGCGATAGCAAAAGCGGCAATGCGCTGAACAGGTCGAAGCGACATAAATGAGGGCGAGTTCATATTTGTGCAGGAGTCCCTCAACCGGACTGTAGTTCATTTGGCCAGCAGGGTCGGCTGTGCCAGCGAGGTCGAATGTCTCCTTCGGGCTGGCCTTGACGAGCGTTTGCAGCGGCTGGCTGTGCTTCGCCAGTTCAAAGTAGTGGCGCGTCAGCTTGACGGGCATGCGCGCCTCAATGTCGTGCATCGTGTGCTTGTGCTGTTCGATCGCGGCAAGCTCGCTTTCGCTATAAAACGCCCGCATGTCTTCCGGGACGCGCCCTCGCAGAAACTTGTCGAGCCCCGTGACGATTTGTCGATCATACTTGGCTTGAGGGATGGAATTGAGAAACGTCTGTCTTGGGGCGATGCGGTCGCGCACCTGTTCAATCGGCATCATCTATTGGCGTGCGTGGGGTGAGCCATGATACGTGACTAGTGCTCCGTAGGAAGTCACGATAGCGGATTTGCAGCCGTGCCTTCCGGCCTGCAGCGGAACACAAGGTTAAATATCCGATTGCCGAGCGCTTGACCGCGCTGTTCGAAGCGTGTCAATGGTCGTGCGCCAGCGTCCAGAGCGAAACATCCCTCGCCCGCAACGTTTTCCAAGCGAGCTTCCGCGTCGCACACTGCGAGCATTGACGTCGCATAATCCGCATTGTCCGTTGCCAGCCGCAGCATGCCACGAGGACGCAGGCAAGCCGCCAGTTTGGCGATGAATTCAGCGTTCACGAGGCGGCGCTTGTGATGCCGCTTCTTTGGCCACGGGTCGGGGAAGTAGATGTGAACCTCGGAGAGGCTTCTAGGCGCGAGCATCGTCTGAACAGCGCTGCGCGCATCGCAGTCCATGATGCGCACATTCGTAAGCGAGGTCGCGTGAATCGCCTTCAGCGCGTTTGCGATGCTCGGCTGAAAGACCTCCATGCCAAGACAGTTGAAATGCTTGTGTTCTTGCGCGAAGGCGAGCAGTGAAGTGCCTGTCCCAAATCCGATTTCGAGCATCAGCGGCGCTTCCCGGCCAAAGCTTGCCGCCGCATCAAGAGGTTGGTCGGCGCTTAGCATGTAGGCGGGGCTCAGTTCATCAATGGCCCGGGCCTGCGCCGAAGACAGTCGGCCCATGCGCCGAATATAGAGCTTAGGATCGTGCAATGCTGATGACAACGAGCGCCCAGCCAGCCAAAAAAGCCAATCCGCCCAAGGGTGTCACCATGCCAAGCATGCGCGGCGCGCCGAGCGCCATCAAATAAAGTGAGCCGCTAAAGAGGACGATGCCGACAATGAAGGCAATCGCTGCCTGCGGCAGGAACCCGGACGACGACGGCACGGTCATGGTTCTCAGCCAGATGAGAATGAGCGCGAGCGCCAGCAGTGACAGGCTGTGAATGAAGTGATAGTTGAGGCCGGTTTGGAACCATTCGAGGGCTTCGCTTGTCAGTCTCGAACGCAAGGAATGCGCGCCGAACGCGCCGAGCAGGACACCGACTCCGGTGAGCGATGCGCCCCAGATGAGAATGGCTTGCGGCGACATGCGCGGAGCGAGCTTCAGGCCGCGACGAGGAACTCCTCGTAGTCGGCCATCGCCGCACGCAGCTTTTTCATAGCGTTGGCTTCAAGCTGGCGGATGCGTTCGGCGGAGACGCCGTACTCAGCGGCTAATTCGTGCAAGGTCGCCTTCTTGTCGGAGAGCCAGCGACGACGCAGAATATCGCGGCTGCGCTCATCAAGGTCACCCATGGCAGTGGCCAAGTCGTCGTTCCACGCGGATTCGAAGTCCGTTTCGATGACTTCGGCTTCGGGGTTGTCATTCGCGTCGAAGAGATAATCCGCCGGATGGAAGCTCGATTCATCGGAATCAGCATCGGCAAAGCCGTCAAACGCCACGTCCGATGCGGACAGCCGGCTCTCCATGCGGGTCACTTCCTCTGGATTGACGCCGAGATCGCGCGCGACCGATTCAGTTTCGTCCTTGGTGAGCCAGCCGAGGCGCGACTTGGCGCTGCGCAGGTTGAAAAAGAGTTTGCGCTGCGCCTTGGTGGTGGCGGTCTTGACAATACGCCAGTTGCGCAGGATGAATTCGTGCATCTCGGCCTTGATCCAGTGCACCGCGAACGACACGAGTCGAACGCCTTTTTCGGGGTTGAAGCGCTTGACGGCTTTCATGAGGCCGACGTTGCCTTCTTGAATGAGGTCGCCAAGCGGCAGGCCGTAGCCGCTGTAGGAGCGCGCAAGATGCACGACAAATCGAAGGTGCGCAAGAACGAGCCCGCGCGCGGCGTCAAGGTCGTTCTCGTAGTAGAAGCGGTGGCTGAGCGCTTTTTCCTCTTCAAGGCTCAAGATTGGCAGGCTGTTCACCACCGAGACATAGGCGTTCAGGTCGCCACCCGGCGACAGGTCGTTATATGTGATGAGCGCTGTTGACATGATCGACTACTCCTGTGTTGGCTCGGACTCACCTCACCGCTGCGCATTTTAGCACTCCCTTTATAAGAGTGCTAACTGACAATATGGTCATATTTCGAGCGATTTCAAGCGCCGTCTGCACGCCCCTTGCGCACCGAGGGCGCCTATCAAGGCCGCCACGACAAGTATGAGCATGACAAGCGAAGCATCAAATCCGAGCGCGGACACGTCGATGCCGTAGCTGCCAAGAAACGCAAGCGCCGGTTCGCGCAGTACCAGAATGCCAATCGAGATCAGCATGGTGGCCACAAGGCCGCCGCCGAGCCCGTACAGGACACCAAAGTAGATGAATGGCCGACGCATGAAGCGCGGCGTCGCCCCAACGAGGCTCATCACCTGCAATTCAGCCAGTCGCGATTCAATCACAAGGCGCACTGAGCTTGCGGTGACCAGCAGTGCGCCGACACCAAAGAGCACCGCCAATATGAGGGACAGGCGCTCGACCAATTCCGAGAGCGCCAAGACGCGGTTCAGCCACAGCCCTTCGCTGACGACATCGCGCACCTCTTCAATGGACTCAAGTTCCTCGACTAGGCGCGCCATGTCGCTCGCGAGCAGGCCAGTCGCTGGCACAAGGTCGAAGGCGCTCGGCAGCGGATTGCTCGTCAAATCTTCAACGAGTGAGTCGAGGCCGATCAACTCACTGAATTGATCAAGCGCGGCATCGGGCGAGACATGAATCGCAGACTCGATGCGCACGTCCTCCTCAAGAAGGCTTTGCAGTGCCGTCACGCGCTCGCTTGTGATGCCAGCTTCCAAGTACAGGGTGACGCCCGGACTCGTGGACCATGGTCCGGTGATGAGCTGCAGTCCCGTTTGAATCAAGTACAGCCCGAGCGGCAGCGAGAGCGCGATGCCGATCAGCGTCCATGCGAGCAGGCTGGCGATGAGATTCTGTGTGATGTGCTCGAAGGATTCTCTGAACAGCAAAGCGTGTTCGCGCACCCACGCGATGATGCGTGCGCCAACGCCGCCATCGCGCGGCGCTGATTGATTCCACAGCTCGGGCGTTGAGTCCTTCATGACTTCATGTGTCCGACAAGTTCACCTTCGCGAAGCTCAATGAATGGCGCCCCAAACGCCTCGATCAGCGCGAGGTCGTGGCTCGCGACGATGACCGTGGTGCCAATCTCGCGAAACTCACGAAACAGGCGCATGACACTCTTCGACATCTCCGGGTCCAAGTTGCCCGTTGGCTCGTCGGCGAGCAGCAGGCGCGGACGGTTGACGAGCGCGCGCGCGATGCCGACCCGCTGCTGCTCACCTGTGGACAGTTGTTCTGGAAACACATCGCCCTTGTCATCAAGCCCCATGATGGCGAGCGCATTGAGCGCACGCGACTCCATCAGCGCCCGTGACCGCCCGCTGATCCGCAAGGGCAGCATGACGTTGTCGAGTACCGTGCGAGCACTCAGCAAGTGGTGCTCCTGAAACACCACCCCAAGTTGCTGGCGAAAGCGCGGCAGCTGCCCGCCCTTCAGCGTTGCGAGATTGACATCGCCCACAACCACCTGCCCGTAGGTCGGCGGAAACTGATTCATGATGAGCCGCAGCAGGGTTGTTTTGCCTGCGCCGGAATGACCTGTGACGAAAGTGATGGTGCCGGGCTCGAAGGTGTGCGAGACGCTTTGCAGTGCGCCACGCGATCGGCCTACGAACTTTTTGGTGACTTCGGTCAACCGCACGCCAAGACCGAACATGCTATTCGTCACCTCCGAGAAGCGCGTCCACAAAGTCGCTCGCACTGAAGACTTGCAATGCGTCCATCTGCTCGCCGACGCCGATGAACTGCAATGGCAAAGGATGCTGCGCGGCGATGGAGAACACCATGCCGCCCTTGGCGCTGCCGTCGAGCTTTGTCAACACAAGACCTGTCACGCCGATTTCCTTGTCAAACGCTTCAATTTGCCGAAGCGCATTTTGGCCGGTGCCAGCGTCAATGACTTGCAGCACATGATGCGGTGCGCCGCTGTCGTGGCGGGCAGCAATGCGCTTGACCTTGGCGAGTTCCTGCATGAGATTGCTCTTGACGTGCTGGCGCCCGGCGGTGTCGGCGATGAGCACATCGGTGCCGCGAGCGCGCGCAGATTCTATGGCATCGTAAATCACCGCCGCCGAGTCCGCGCCTGCCTGCTGGCGCACCACAGGCACACCGAGCCGCTCTCCCCAAGTTTGCAATTGCTCACTCGCCGCCGCGCGAAAGGTGTCGCCTGCGGCGAGCATCACCGACTTGCCTTGAGAGGTGAAGCGATGCGCGAGCTTGGCGATGCTTGTCGTTTTGCCAACGCCGTTGACGCCGACCATGAGAATCACCGATGGCTGAGCGCGCCCAAGGGCGAACGGCTGTTGGATGCGCGAAAGCAAGTCGAGCGCGACGCTTCGAAAGGCATCGCGAATGACTGCCGGGTCGTGCGTGCGCCGCCGCGGGAGCTTTCGCTCGATGGCATCAATCAACGCGTTCGTTGCCTGCGTGCCAGCATCAGCGAGTAGCAGGGACTCCTCGATCGCTTCAAGGCTGAGTTCGTGTTCCGCGCTTGAAATGTTGGCGTGCGTGAAACGCTCGCGCGTCCGCCGAAGAAGTTTTCGCAGCAGGCTCACTGCAACGCCGCCGTTTGGTGCAACATGGGCGTTCGAGAGTTTTTTGAAACGAGTTGGCGCATGACAAGTCGCACAGGGCAAGTGCGCATTATCGGCGGTAAATGGAAAGGGCGAAAGGTGCGCTTCCCAGCGCTCGCAGACCTGCGCCCGACGCCGGCGCGATTGCGCGAGACGCTTTTTGGCTGGCTTGGCACACGAATCGTCAATGCGCGCTGCCTCGATTTGTGCGCCGGGTCAGGTGCGCTCGGCTTTGAGAGCCTGTCACGAGGCGCCGCGCATGTTGATTTCGTCGAGCGGGATAGACGCGCCTCGGCAGCGCTTCGCACATCGATTGCCGCACTCGACGCGCCTGCCGCGCTGCGCTGCACGGATGCGAGAAAGTTCCTCGCGTCCGCAATTCGTCACGCGCAGCGCTGGGACATGATATTTCTCGACCCACCCTTTGGCAGCGGGCTGCACGATGCGTTGCTGATGGCAGCGCTCACCTGCTTGCGTGATGTGGATTCGCGGCTCTGCTTGGAACTGCCGGCGAAGCGGCGTCCAAGTGCGGGCATCGCGCTGTGCGAGCTGCGTCATGCGGATGCCGGTGATACCGCGCTGTGGCTGCTCGCGTTACCTGAAAGTGATTGATACCATAGCCGCGCCTTGGCAAGAGGAACGCGCCAAATGATTAGTGTCGCCTATCCCGGCACCTTTAATCCGATCACCAACGGGCACACCGACCTGATTGAACGTGCGCTCGGCATTTTTGATCGCGTCGTGCTCGCCATCGGCACATCGCACAGCAAGCATCCGGAGACGGAACTCGCCGAGCGCATTGCGCTGTGCTCGCGCGTGCTTGAGGGCTATGGCGACCGCGTCTCGGTGGAAGGCTTCAACACGCTGCTCGTGGATTTTCTCGCCAAGCACGAGATTCGTTTCGTTCTTCGCGGCATCCGCGACTTGCAGGACTTCGAGTATGAATTTCAGATGTGCGAGATGAACAAAGCGCTCGCGCCGCACATCGAATACCTGTTTCTGCCGACTTCAAAGAACGTGTCCTTCATATCCTCCACACTTGTGCGCGAAATTGCTTCGTTTGGCGGTGACATACGCCCGTTCGTGCATCCAGCGGTAGCGGAAGCACTGATGTGGTAAAGGGGCGTTGTTCTAAGGATATTGAGCAGAAGCGCTGTCAGGGCGTGCCGTGCTTTCTTCGTTGCAGCATCGCGGCGGCGCTGGGGCGAGGCGGACAGGGAGTTCTGCCGTGACCTGACCCTGTGGGCGTACAAGGTGCTGTGGCCGCCCAAGACATACAAAGAAGCAGACCGAGAGGAGATGCTGATGAACTGGATGGAAGAGTTCCCCGATGTGGTGGAGGGAATAAGGAAGGATATTATGGAGCTACGCTTCGAGCAGGTTTCGGATTGGGTCGTTGACTGCGAGAGCGAAGAAGAGCTTCTCTCAAAGCTTCCGAACGGACGCGGCGCAGGCTGCTAGCGAAACTTTGCCTCAATCCGAACCCGCGTGGCAGGCCCCACGCAATGAGGAATGACGCGGCCAGCGCACGCCTGAGGGCCTCCCGAAGGGCGCTTCACGTGGTTGTGGAGACGATTTCATTGGGTTTCTCGTGAAGAATTGTGCCAGAGTGTCGCTCCCGATCCAGCGAGAAGTGAAGCGCTGAGCGCGGTAGACTTGATCAGACCTTCCTTAAGCCTGTTATGATGCGCACCGGGATGCCGTAGGAGCAAAAGGACTTGTTGGATCCGGTCTTCGTAGACTTCTCAGATAGACTGGCCTTGCAAAAGGTTAGCTGTCAAGGTGCGCTTTTCCCAGCGCATCAGCATCAAAGCATAATTCCTCGGCTCCTTACTTCTTTGATTTCTTCCAGTTGGAGAAATTCACCGGTATAAAACGAGTCACAATAGCCATCGAACTAAGCAATGACCCATTGCTGATACAGGAGGTACCTCTATGATACTCAGCGAAAAACAGCTCGGCATTACTCGACGAGAGAAAGAGAAACTTGAGCAAGCCTTGGCATCCTTGCGAGCATCCAATGATGCCGGAAATTCGGTGCGCCAAGCCGAGATCGACGCGCTTGAAGCGCAGATCGAGGAGATGGAGACGTTGATGTCGGAATACGTGCAGCTGAAAAGAGGCGGCATTGTTGCGGGCAAGTTCAGGTCATTTGACGACTTTTCGACGGCCTTGGTACAGGCGCGAATTGTGTCGGGCATGAGCCAGACGGATCTCGGGGCCGCCCTTGGCGTCAAGCCGCAACAGATCCAGCGCTATGAATCCACTCGCTATATGGGTGCGAGCCTCGCAAGACTGATGGAGGTCGCGCGTATCCTGAAGCTCAAGGTTGTTACGGAATACAAGCTCAGCTGGTTCAGGCGCTGGCGCTAGCCGCTTCAATTCCTGTGGCGCAGGCGGCCGCCACTTTGTGCGACACCCGATCAAGGCTTGCACACGATGCCGTGAGCGCTTTCATGTGCGTCATGCGCAAACCCGATATGCCGCACGGGTGAATGCGCGAGAAAGGCTCGAGATCCATATTCACATTGAGCGCCAGGCCGTGGTAGCTGCAGCCTTTTCGGATGCGAAGGCCGAGTGACGCGATCTTCTCTTCGCCGACGTACACGCCGGGCGCGCCTTGCCGACAGACGGCTTTGATGGCATAGCCATCGAGCACTTCAATAATCGAGTCCTGAATCAGATTGACGAGCGAACGGATGCCGAGGCCGGCGCGCGGCAAATCAACAAGCAGATAGACCACAGCTTGACCGGGGCCGTGATAGGTGACTTGCCCGCCGCGGTCGCATTGCACGACGGGGATGTCGCCAAGGGACAAAAGATGTTCGGCACGGCCGGCTTGGCCTTGGGTGAATACCGGCGCATGCTCGGTGACCCAAATCTCGTCGTCGGTTGCTGCGCGCGTCTCGCTCGCGGTGCGTGCGAGGGTGAAAGCCTGCATTGCGTGGAAGACTTCAATGAAATCAGTTTGCCCGAGGAGCCTGATTTGGACACCCGCATCCCCCCCAAGAAGGGAAGCGGATCTAGGCGTCTTCAAAGAGGTCACGGAAGAAGAGGACGAATCCATCGTACACGCGCTCCAGGAAACTCGACTGCTCGACTTCGCCGAGCGCAATCAGAGGCAGCGTCAGCACGTCTTCCTCATCGAGCCGAAAGACGACGCTGCCGACTTCCTGATCTCGTGCGATGGGTGCCTCGAGCACTTCCGGCACTTCAAAGTTCATGCGTATGTCAGACTTTCGTCCGCGCGCGATGGTCACAATGGGCGACCTCGGCACACCGAGGTTCACTTGGCTTTCAGTGCCGTACCACACAGGCGATGTGGTGAGCGGCACTCTTGGGTCGATGATTCTCGTCGTTTCGTGAAAGTTGAAGCCCCACGTCAGCAGGCTGCGAACAGCGCGCGTGCGCGCCGATGTGCTCGCGGTTTTCAGCACAACGGCGATCAATCGCATGTTGCGCTCGACCGAAGAGGCTACCAAGCAGTAGCCGGCGTTGCTCGTGAATCCTGTCTTGATGCCATCGACACCCCGACCTTCAAGCAGCAGGGAGTTGCGGTTCGCCTGTTTGATATCGTTGTAGGTGAACTCGGTCTCCGAGTAGTACTTGTAGTGGTCGGGAAAGTCCTCAATCAAATGCTGGCTCAAAATGAAAAGATCGCGCGCCGTCGTGTATTGCTGCGGGTCCTCTAGCCCGGTGGAGTTCACATAATGTGTGCTTGTCATGCCAAGCGCCGCCGCCTTGGCGTTCATCATGTTGGCAAACGCCTCTTCGGTGCCAGCGATATACTCGGCCACGGCAATGCTGGCATCGTTGCCGGACTGAATGATGATGCCGCGAAGCAAATCCTCAAGCATCACCTGCGTCCCCTCGCGAATGAACATGCGCGACCCTTCCGCCCGCCATGCCTTGACGCTGATCGGCACCATGTCGGTTGGTGCGAAGCGACCAAGATTCATCTGCTCCGCGGCAATCAAGCTGGTCATGATTTTGGTGAGACTCGCTGGCGCAAGACGCTCGTCTGCGTTGCTCGAAGCGATAATCTGGTTCGAACCCGCATCGCCAAGCAGCCAAGCGCCTGCTGGCACCTGGGGTGCCCTCGGCGTCATGGCCGGCGTCTGGGCGTGAACGAAGGCTTCGCTGGCGAGGGCGAGCATTGCGACGAGGGCTGCGAGCATCAGCGGAGGTCGGTGCATGGAAGAATATCCCGTTGGGTTTAGTCGATGATCAGTGCGCGAATGCCGAGGCGTGATCGAAGCTTGCGCTTTGCGCTCTCGGCTTCTGAGCGCGTCGCGAACGGGCCGACCAGCACGCGAAACAGGTTGCCAGCGAGCGAGCGCTCGGTCGAAATGCGGCCGATGTCTTTTGCTTTGATTCGCGCTTCAAGCTGCGCCGCGTTGCTTCGTTCCCTGAAGGCACCTGCCTGCACGAAGTAGCGCGTCTGTTGTGCTGTGGTGCTTCTTGAAAATCGAGACGGCTTCTCTAGCGGGATGGCTTCCACGCGCACCTTCGCCGTGCCGGCGGGAAATACGCCGAGCCGGACGGCGGCAGCATATGACAGGTCGATGATGCGGCCTTCCTTGAAAGGGCCGCGGTCATTGACGCGCACGACGAGTGTGCGCTTGTTTTCTAGATTGGTGACCTTCACCCAAGTCGGCAATGGCAGCGACCGGTGCGCCGCGCTGAGCTGATAGACATCGTAGATTTCGCCCGACGATGTCTTGCGACCATGAAACTTGGTGCCGTACCAAGAGGCGATGCCGGTTTCGTCATAGCCATCCGCAGTGCTCAGCACATGATAGGTCTTGCCGAACACTTCATACGGGCTGTGGTTGCCGAGCTTTGCTCGAGGTTCCCATTTCGGCTGGGATTCCGCTACTTCCATGACCTTGGAGATCGGCCGGCTCGGAATGCCATCTGCTTCCGCATCGCGTCCTCCGGAGAGGCGCGTACAGCCCGACAGTAAAACGGCTGTCAGAATGGCGCCGACCGCTTGGATTTGCAGCCGCGAATTCCTACGACGCAGGCCCCTAGACGATGCGCGAGTCATGCTTGCCCCAGTAGCGGTCCTTGAGCAGACGCTTGTAGAGCTTGCCGGTCGGCAGGCGCGGCAGCTGCGGATCGAAGTCGATGCTCTTCGGGCACTTGTAGTGCGCCAGCTTTTCGCGCGCGAATGCCATCAGTTCTTCGGCAAGTGCATCATTCGCTTCAATGCCTGCGACCGGTTGCACCACCGCCTTCACTTCTTCGCCCATTTCTTCATTCGGCACGCCGATCACAGCGACATCCTCAACCTTGGAATGCAGCACCAAGGCATCCTCAATTTCCTGCGGATAGATGTTGACGCCGCCGGAAACGATCATGAAGGTGGCGCGGTCGGTGAGAAAGAGGTAGCCATCCTCGTCCACGTAACCAACATCACCGAGCGTCGACCAGTTAGCGTGCTCCGGATGCTGTGCTTCCTTCGTCTTTTCAGGGTCCTTGTGGTAGGCGTACTCCATTTGCGCCTGCTCGAAGTAGACGATGCCTTGCTCGCCAGCCGGCAGCTCGTGTCCATCCTCGTCGCAAATATGGATGATGCCCAACAGCGGCTTACCAACTGTACCCGGCTTGGCAAGCCATTCTTCAGGGGTGACGTGGGTAAACCCGTTGACTTCGCTGCCTGCGTAGTACTCGTAGATGATCGGTCCCCACCAGTTCATCATCTGCTGCTTGATTTCGCGCGGGCAGGGCGCTGCCGCGTGGATCGCAACGCGGTGGGACGAGAGATCAAAGCTCATGCGTGTCGCCTGATCGAGCTTGAGCATGCGCGTGAACATGGTCGGCACCCATTGACTATGCGTGATCTTGTGCTTGTCAACGGCGGCGAGCGCGTCCGCCGGATCGAAACGCGGCATCGCGACCACACGCCCGCCGAGCGTCATCACTGCGATGCAAAAGGACACCGGCGCTGAATGGTAGAGGGGCGCAGGTGATAGGTAGATGGTCGAATCGTTCATGCCCCACAGCATGGATTGCAGGCCGCCGTGGACGATCGAACCCTCGCCATCGTCGATCATCGCGCCCGACAGCGCGCGGGCGATGCCTTTCGGCCGGCCGGTGGTGCCGGAGGAATAGAACATGAAGGCGCCGAGTGGCTGTGTTTCAAGCGGCTCGCTCGGAGCGCTGTCGCGAGCCGTCTCAAAGGCGTCGAAACCTTCCACGACACCACCCGACATCAGCCAGATTCCGCAATTCGGCGCGTGTTGCGGCATTTCGCGCGCAATGTCGCTCATTCGAACGGAAGAGAAACAGGCCTTGGCATCGCAATCGCGCACGATATAGCCAGCTTCTTCGGCGATGAGATAGCGATTGACTGGCGTGATGAACAGCCCCGAACGCAAGGCCGCCCACACGAGTTCAAAGTAGGCGAGCTTGTTCTCCATAAATACCGCGATGTGGTCGCCGGTGCGGAGTCCTTGGCTGTAGAGATATTGCGCGATTTGGTTGGAGCGATCATCAAGCTCGGTCCACGTGATCGCGTCCTCTTCTACGCCGCCCGAGCCTGTCAATGTTGCAGCGATCGCGTCAGGCTTTACCTTTGACCAGTGTCCTGGATACACGGAATTCTCCCTGAGTTGGTGTCAATGACGTGAGTCTTCTTCGTGGCGTGCCTCGTTCCCTTCTGAGGTTTCGAGAAACAGGTATACGCAGGCGCAGGTCTTGAGGATGGCGAGCGTCAGGATGAGGATGATGACTTGGTTCATGAACAGGAACAGCGCGATGATAGCTGCTGTGATGGCAGCGGATGTCCACCACAGGCGAACGGTTTTGCCCCGGCGCTCGGCCTCGTTGGCAAGGAAGGTGGACAGCGTGTGTCCGACCAACGCAACCACGAGCAGCGCTGCGAGCAGTGACGAGCTATCCGAGGCAAGATGCGCGGCAAGGCCAGCGTAGACGAGACCTTCCATCAGCGTCGTCGTCACCGGGCCTTCGATGAGTCCTGGCGTGCCGCCGGATTCGCGCAGGTACTCGCGAGCCAGATGGCCGCAGGCATAGGTGATGACAAACAGAATCGCACCCCAAGTGAGGTGGCCGAAAGCCACAGTCAGCCCGGATAGCAATGCGACCGCGAGGCAGGCGAGGGACACATGCTGAGGGCGCACGTTGTTTTTGCCGAGATATTCGAGGGCGATGCTCGTCCAGCGAACGCGAAAATCGTCGGCGCGCGAGAGAATCTCTGCGGTGTTGGGCTCTGCCATGTGAGCGATCCTCCGGAGAAGGCAATTTCAAGGAGGATATATTATCTCAAGAGGGGTCCGAATCACCGGCCGATTCGGCGTCTTTCTGCCACGCTCGCATGACCATTTGTACCCGCCCAAGGCACGTCAATCAGAGAGTCCGGTACTCCAGCAGAGACGAGCGACCGACGATATCGATGATGGTCGCCGACAATTCAGCGCCATGCGCATCAGTCAGCCGAATGGGCTTGCCGACGCGAAAAGGAACGGGCTGTTGTCGTCCATGCTCGATGGCAATGTTGTCCGCGTACAGATACGTTCGGCTCGACGTGTCCAAAATTGGATTCAAACGCCCGCGCAGGCCGGGGAGATGGCCTGTAGACTCGGCGAATATCGCTGAACCTCCAGACGCAAGGGCGTGAAGTTCGACGAGTAGCCCGCCTCTGTCCGGCCTCCATTCGCGCGTGAGTGACGCACCATACTTTGGAGCCGCCGCGTAGACCGTCATCGGCAAATGCGTTGTGTACAAGTCAAGGGCCGCCTCGCCAGATGAATCGGTGGTGGTGCGTTGCCACGTCTTGTTCGGAAAGATTGCCAAGACATCGGCGCCGGGCAGCGGCTCGCCGTTTGAGAGCACAGTGACCGTCGCGTCGGCTGGCACGAGTTCGAGCTTGGCGGCAGGCATGGTCAGGACGAGGTTCGTCTCGTCGACGATTCGATATGTTGGCGGCGAGCCTGCGGTTTCCAAGGTTTTTTGAAGAATAATCGAGACGCCATCACCGCGTCGCTCCATCAAGTAGCGGCGGTGGTCGGTTCCAGCCACATCGCCTACCGGAATTCTTCCGAACACGGAGGCGATCACTTCGTTGCGTGTCGCCTGCATGGTATCCATGCCCTCGATGGTCATGCCGTTCGGTAGCCGCCCAGGTGAATCGATCTCAAGCCGATCGCTGAACATCGATAGTCTGATTCGCCGAACGGACATGGTGTAGTCACGGTGCGCAACTGCGTTGACCACCGCTTCAAAGACGGCAGCCATGCTGTACTGCGGCGCGTTTTCTCGTTCCGGTAACTTACGCGCGGAGACGCGCATATTGCGGCTGACAAACTTCACCGCCTCGGCAATCTGCGCGGGAATGGGGCCGGTGATCTCCTGAGCGTCTAGCTGGCCGGACGATCGGTCAACTCCTCGGTAGTGGGTAGCCAGCACCGTGGCTTGCGGCAGCCAGCTCTGCGGTCTCTGAGAGCAGAGCAGCACCCCGGCCACTGTCGCTCGATCAATACCTGCTTCATCTTGCGCAAGGAGGCGAAGATTTTTGAGCGCACGCAAAGGGTCGCTCGCACCGGCAATACTTATAAGAGATTCCCACAAACGCTCTTCGAGCGTCTCGAAGCCAGTGTCCGGGACGACTTGCTGATCGAACCAAAGATAGCGGCCCTGCGCTCGCCTCATCGCGAGCCGCAAGCGCTCGTCACCACCCAAGCGCCGCTTGCTGGCGCCGACGCGAATGAATGTGCGTCCCGCCCGTTCATGCACGGCGTCGCCCTTCGGCACTTCAACGAGCACAAATGCCTTGTCGTCGAGCTGCCTGTGTTGCACGTTGATGCGAAGCGGAGGGTCGATCGTATCTGTGCTTATCTCAACGAGCATGTGATCAAGCGCCTTCATCTGCGCTCGGGACATGTCTTGGATGTGCCCGTCGTCGCTGACGCCACACAGAAGGATGCCGCCCGCCGCGTTGGCGAATGCACCCATCTCGTCTGCGAGACTGTCTCTGGAGGGGCTGACTGGCACTTCGCCCGCGTACTCGACTTGCTTGAACTCCCAACGGCTGTCCTCGCCGAGATCAAGCTGTGTTCGAATTTCGTCGTCGGGGATGGTCATGACGCGCGGACTGGCAGCGTTGACTGGTCTACTTGAAGACCGCCAACCACTTTGGTCACTGGGCTTTGTGTGCCAAGTATTCGATGGCGAGCGATGCCAGACTCCTGACGCCGAGCGTGAGCGCAGCCTCGTCAATGGTGAAGAAGGGCGAATGGTTGGGCACGGCATCAGCCGAGGGCACGTTTGGCGAACGCGCGCCGACGAAATAGTAGACGCCGGGGATCTCCTGTTGGAAGAATGCGAAGTCCTCGGCGCCTGTGATCAGCGGGGATTGAAACACGCGCTCCGCGCCGTACACACGCTGCAAGACGGGCCGGGCGAATTCTGTTAATGCGCCGTCGTTGCTGGTCACGGGCAGGCCGGGATCGATTTCGACTTGCACCTCGGCGCCCATGGCCGCGCCCACCCCGGTCGCAATCTCGCGAACGCGATCATTGATCTTGGCCTTGATCTCTGGGTCGAAGGTGCGGATGGTGCCGGTGAGTCTCGCCTCTGCCGGAACAATGTTGTGGCGGGTGCCAGCGTCAAAGGTGCCAATCGTGACGACCGCCGGCAGTTCGGTGATGTCCACATTGCGGCTGACAATGGTTTGCAGCGCCGAGACGATTTGTGCGCCAACGGCGATCGGGTCGATGCCCGACCAAGGCGAAGCGCCATGCGTCTGCCGCCCCTTGATGGTGATGCGCATGGTTTGCGACGCGGCCATCATTGGCCCGGCGCGCAGTTCCGCGTATCCGACGGCCGTGCCCTGCCCGACATGCAAGGCAAAAATTGCCCCGGGTTCGGGGTTCAACAGGGCGCCTTCGTCGATCATCATGGGGGCACCGCCGTCCTCGCCCGGTGGCGGGCCTTCCTCGGCTGGCTGGAAGATGAATTTGATGGTGCCCGGTATCTGCTCCTGCAACTCGGTGAGAATGCTCGCCACCCCCATGAGGATAGCCGTGTGCGCATCGTGACCGCAGGCGTGCATGACTCCGACCTCTTTGCCGTTGTAGTCGGTCGTCACAGTGGATGCGAAGGGCAGTCCGGTTTGCTCGACAACAGGCAAGGCGTCCATGTCCGCGCGCAGCGCCACGACCGGCCCGGGCAGACTGCCGCGCAGCACGCCAATGACACCCGTGTGTGCGATGCCGGTGGTGACTTCCATCCCAAGGTTGGATAAATGCTCGGCAACCAGCGCACCGGTGCGGAACTCGCGATTCGAGAGTTCGGGATGTTGATGAATGTCTCGCCGCCAGTCGATCACATCGGCTTCGATTTGCTCGGCGGCCTCGTCAATCTGTGCGAGCAATTCCTCAATCGCGGCGGTGGCGAAGCTTGGACTTGCCAGGCCAAGGAACACGGTGATGCCAACAATGTGTGCCGTCCGCCGTCTGAACAGTCGGTTGATCATGGTGAGACTTCTTTCGCCCGCGAAATTGGAGTGTATCAAAGGCGACTTATGAGCATGGCTCGCCATTCGGCAACAAGCCTGCGCCTCTTGTGTGGCAGGGCACGGGGCGCGCCTGTTGCGCCACTCGCAATACTTGCCTTGTTGCGGATTTTCGCGAGTCAATCGCCTACAAGCACTATGGCGCAAATCGCAAACACCCGTCTCCGAAATGCCGTTTCATTACCAATCTTTAGTTCATCAGAGGCGTGTTCAGATGCAGCCGTTTCCCACACGAATGAATAAGAAAGTTGACAAGATGGTCTTGCTTGCCCTCACCGGCGCACAAGTCCGACGCGCCTCACCCGCACGCGACTTGTGCACCTCGCGCTGGTTCAGCTTGGCACGAGCCTATGCCGAAAGCCATGCCTGTCCGTGGCTGCTGTTGAGCGCAAGATACGGGCTTGTTGCCCCGCAGCAAGTCATCACGCCCTACGATACCGATTTGGGCGCGATGTCGGCGCAGCAGCGGCGCGACTGGGGCAGGACGGTCGGCGAAGCCGCGCAGCAGACGCTGCCGTCCATTGGCCAAATCGTCCTGCTCGCCGGCGTCAAGTACGTCAAGTGCCTGCGACCTTATCTTGAAGACATCTCAGATGACATCTATACACCGCTTGAGGGACTTGCAGTCGGCTACCAATGCGGCTGGCTGCGATGCAATACGCCTGCGCCAAAGTGACTACGGTAGTCGGAAATTCGGTTGGGCAACTCTGGACAATTGACTCACAGCTTTCACAAGGGCTGCACTCCCCAGCAATTACTCCCCGCCGGACTTGCCGTGAGGCCCCGGCGGGGTTATCTTCTTCGTCAGGGTATAGGTGTTCTGATCGAGCGCGCTAGCCCGCTTCGATTGACCGAATTGGGCAAGGACATTTCAAGCAAGGCCAATGCCACGGCTTGGGCGAAGAGAAACCTTGCTCAAGCCGAGCAGAGAACGGGCGGCAATTCACCCTACGCAATTCAAGAATACTGCTTCGAACAAGCCAAGCCGGAAAACCTGACAGGCGACGAGAAGAACGCTGTCGAGGCCGCCGCCTTCGACCACGGCCTGAAGGTCTCGGAGATACTTGATGTGTTCGCCATCGAACTTCGAGGTCTGCTGCTCACCCCAAATCAGGTTGAGGATTTCCCATCCCCGACGAAGCAGTGACTGCGGTAGTGGTCGAGTGTCCCCGTCCAAGTCACCTACAATAAGCATTCGAAGTCCCCCAACCGCGGCCAACTTCCGATGCATCAATCACAACTGCTTGAAGTCATCGCCAACGGAGAAAACTCCCAAGTTGAATTCAAACGCGATGACTGTCACCCGGACGACATCGCAAAAGAAATGTCTGCGCTGCTCAATCTCAAGGGCGGTCATCTCCTGCTCGGCGTGGAAGACGACGGCTCAATCTCGGGCCTCAACAGGTCAAGGCGGGAAGCCGAGCAATGGATCATGAACATCGCTCGAACCTCCATCCAACCATCCGCGATTCCGATTTGGACCTGCATCACAACAAAAGATGGCAAGTTGATTGGCGTCATTGAGATGTCGCCGCACGGCCCGGAAAAGCCCTACAAAGCCAAGACCGGCAGAGAATGGGTTACATATACTCGTGCAGGCACAACAGTCCGAAGAGCCTCAAGAGAAGAGGAAGGCCGTCTGTATCAAGCCGCGAAACTCGTCCGCTACGAGCTAAAGCCGGTCCCAGACATGGGCCTTCAAGACTTCGATCGAATGCGCCTAGAAAACTACTTCGCGCAAATACTCAAGCGACAGCCCCCCCACAAAGAAGACGAAGAAAGCTGGACTAGGAGCCTGCGCCGTAGAAATTCACGATAGCGAAAATTCGATCCCGCCGCCCGTTTGGAGGGTCGATTGAGGATAATATCGGGCTATATTTGACGAAATCGAGCGTTCAAACGGGCGAGTGGGAGCGGATTTGCAGCCGCGAATTTCTACGGCGCAGGCTCCTAGGCTCCTCTTGAATTCCGACTTCCTCACTAGGCTAGAGGGTGGAACATGCGCAACGGTCGCAGGCCTGCTTCTGTTCGGCAGGTCCCCAAATCGCCGCCTTCCGCAAGCGGGCGTCAGCGCCGTCGCGTTCCCCGGCAGCGAAAAGGACTACAACACCACCGATGAGGAACGCATTCGAGGCCCGCTCATCTCATACGTCACCGACGAGGGATCCCCCGTCCACAAGGGCGTGATCGATCAAACCGTAGATTTCGTCAAGCGCAACATGGGCAGCGAGGCTTGGCTTGAAGGCGCGCGCCGCATTCGCAAGGCCTCGCTTCCCATAGAGGCCGTCAGAGAAGCCGTTGTCAACGCGCTCGCGCATCGAGATTACTGGTGGGAAGGTACCGATGTTGAAGTCTCCCTCTACGCCGACCGCCTCGAAGTCATCTCCCCCGGCGGCCTGCCAAACGGCGTGACCGTAGAAAAGATGCGCGAGGGTGTCGTTCGCGTCGCCCGCAACGAGCTGCTCAAGGAGATCCTCCGCGACTACCGCTACATCGAGCACTATGGCATGGGCGTGCGCAACCGAATCATCAATGCCATGCGGGAGCACAACGGCACACAGCCAGACCTCATTGCAGAGGACCACCGATTCACCGTCCGCCTCCACAAAGTCCCGCTGAGTCCGACTTGAGCTTGTCTAGGCTGGCTCCTGCGCTATGAAGAACTGTCCGCTCAGGTGCAGGCGGGTGGAGCTTTCCCGTAATCACACTTCGCCGAAACGCACCTTTCTTCTATGTCCTGTGGCGGGCGCTCGGATGCCTTACGGGTGTTGCCGCGCATGGCCCATGCGAAGTGCAGGGGCACGAGGGGCATCACTTCTGTCTGCGGGAAGCGAACTTGAACTTCCTTGCGCCATGAAGAGCCGGTCTTCAACTCGGCGCGAATGCGTAGAGTGCCGTTTTCCTGTTCCGCGCGTATCGAACCCTTGTCATTTGAGATGCGCCGAACTGCCGGGAAAGGTGCCGTTCCCTTTCGCTCAAAGATCACGCTGAGAGATGTGGACGCTGAATCGGAATCGTCGGCGGCACGGGTTTGTAGCTGTGCCTCAAATTGTTCGATTTTGGCGGCTGACCCGCCTCGACGATGCACGATTTCCGAGAAGCTGCCCAAGTCGTAGGGTTCTTCCTTGAAATCCGGCACTTGGTCGTTGTAGGCCACTTCCCAAAGCGCACGAACCAATGCCAAAAAAGAAGTCTTGCCCGTGCTGTTCTCACCTACGACGAGGGTAAGCGGCGCCAGTCTGGCAGAGTGATCGCCATAAAAGCAGCGGAAGTCGCGCATGGCGATTTGCTCTATCAGAACTCTTTGTTCGAGCAGGGCGGCAGCCATTCGGGAGCAGGAAAGCGGTTGAGTTTGCGTTGCAGTTTAATCCATCCTTCATGAAGGAACGGTAGTCCCTGCTTGATGGTACCAAAGGCTCCGCTCCCAACGAGTATCCATTGAGGTGCTCCCCATTCCCTGGACAGTTCGAGGGCGGAAATAAGGTGTGCTCCGGTGAATGAATGCCCTCTGGAAATGAAGTTTACGCACGTCATGGCCGGCCGGCAAGCGCCGGTGTCCCGCGATGATCGGGACGGGGCAGCCCGGCCGCGTCCCCGGCGGCGGCAGTGACATCCGCTCCCCGGCCTGCCAGCCCATCGGGGGCGTTGGCGGGGGCTGCGGGCGGCGGCCCGTCAAGCCGCT
>JAPOTJ010000110.1 GCA_026709225.1 Gammaproteobacteria bacterium
CGAGCCAAGGAACGCGCGCAAAGTGCTCTGCTTCGAAGCGGTTGATCTCTTCGCCTTGCTTGAGCGTCAGTTCAATGTGGTCAAGCCCTTGCAGCAGCCGAAGGCGCGCAGCGGGAGGCGTCTCGAACGCGAGGCGTTCATTGGCAGCGAGCACTTCTTGCCGGTCAAGATCAATGAAAGGGCGATGCTCGGCTGGGCGTTGCGTGACCCACTTCGCGATTTGCTCAACGGATGGCGCGGGCAGAGATACCGGCAGCAGGCCGTTGGCAAAGCAGTTGCGATGAAATATCGCCCCAAAGCTCGGCGCGATGATGGCCCGGAATCCGAACTCGGCAAGCGCCCACACAGCCTGTTCGCGCGATGATCCACAGCCGAAGTTTTCGCCCGCAAGGAGGATGCTTGCTTCACAAAACGGCGCTTGGTTGAGCACAAAGGCTGTGTCGGGCTGCCGCGAATCTGGTGACAGATAGCGCCAGTTGGCGAACAGTCCTTCGGCGAGGCTGGTCTTCGAGACCTGCCGCATTTCGCGTGACGGGATAATGGCGTCGGTGTTGACATTGCCATAGAGCGCGCCGGCTTCGCTGAGCGGGGCGGCGATGCCTTGGTGCTGAACAAAAGCCTGTCCCATGCTCTGCCTACAGCATCTCAGGCGAGCTGATAGCGCCGCGCACAGCGGATGCCGCGACCACTTCAGGGCTTGCGAGATGGGAGCGCACGGCTGGGCCTTGACGCCCCTCGAAGTTGCGATTGGTGGAGGTGACGACGCGCTTGCCGGGGCCGAAGGTCTCACCGCCTGCATAGAAGCACATCGAGCAGCCCGATTCGCGCCATTCAAAACCGGCGTCGCGAAACACCTTGTCCAAGCCTTCGGCCTCCGCCTCTCGTTTGACATGGGTCGAGCCAGGCACGCACACCGCGGCGACACCGGGCGCGACGCGTCGATTGCGGAGAATTCGCGCCGCTGCGCGAAGGTCGCCAAGACGCGAGTTGGTGCAGGAGCCGATAAAGGCTGCGTCAATGTCAACATCCGTCATGCGCGTGCCGTGCGAGATCCCCATATAGTCGAGTGCTTTCTTGGCGTCGCGACTCTCAGGCTCCGGCACGATGCCATCGACCGCGATGCCTTGATCGGGCGAAGTGCCCCAAGTGATGCGCGGACGAATACGTGACGCATCGATTGAGATTTCGTGCGCGAACTCGGCGCACGCATCGGAGTCGAGCGCACGCCATGCGTCGGTTGGCAGAGGCCTCGGCGCATAGCGCCTGCCAGAGACATAGGCAATTGTCTTGTCATCCGGGGCGATGAGTGCGGTGAAAGCGGCAAATTCGACGGCGAGATTGCACAGCGTCATGCGCGCTTCGACGGACAGCGCCTGAACCGCGCTGCCGGAATACTCGACTGCGGTGCCCTTGGCGGCGTCGGCACCGTATTCGGCGATCAGGTGCAGCGCCATGTCCTTGGCGGTCACCCAAGGTGCGAGGATGCCGTCAAAGCGAATGCGCATGGCCTCGGGCTTGGTGAGACGCACGCAGGATGTCGCGAGCGCGTGCTCGACTTGGCTGGCACCGACACCGATCGCCAGTGCGCCGAGTGCGCCGAGTGTGCATGTGTGCGAGTCCGGGCAGACCAGCGTCACACCCGGGACAGCGAAGCCTTGTTCCGCGCTCACCAGATGCGAGATGCCCTGATCATCATCGTTGACATCGAAGATGCGAAGCCCGAGCGCGTGCGCCGAGCCGCGCGCGCTGGCAATAAAGGCCTCGCCGCCCGGCGCTGGCGTGGCGTCGCCGCGACCCGGCCTGGTATCGACAGTGTGATCCATCACACAGTAGGCGTGTTCGGGTCTGCGCACCTCAAGCCCCCGCTCAATAAGCGACTGCATGGCGATGCTGCCAGTGCGCTCGTGCATGCACACGCGGTCTACATAGATAAGCGACTCGCCTGCCTCATCCGATGCGACTAGGTGGGCATCCCACAATTTGTCGAACAAGGTGTGTGCCAATGTGCAGACTGGCTCAAAAGATATAATGATAGGTCATTATGACTAATCCAAGTGAAATTCCCGCCGTGGCGACACGCCTTCGCGCCGCGTCGCCAACTTGGGCTGCGGCCTCGGCGGGCGCGCGTGCCGATGTTCTGCTCGCTTGGCGCGAGGCGCTGTGCGCGCGCCGCGAGCCGATCGTCAAGGCATTGATCGCTGATACGGGCCGCAAACGAATTTCGGAGAGCGAGTTCGACGGCGCACTGCGGCGAATTGACTATTGGGTGGAGCGCGCGCCGAGATTGCTCGAAGCGGCGTCGAGCGGAGAATCCGCGACAGCGCCGAGTGTTCGCTATGAACACCGGCTGCACCCGTTTGGCGTGGTCGGCATCATCAGTCCTTGGAACGTGCCGCTGCTGCTGTCTGTCATTGACGCCCTGCCAGCGCTGTTCGCTGGCTGCGCGGTGATGCTGAAGCCGAGCGAAGTCACGCCGCGATTCGCCGAGCCTTTGAACGCATCTGTGCAGGCGGTCGGCGACCTCGCTCGCGTGTTTGCAATCGTCGAGGGCGATGGCTCCGTTGGCGAAGCCATGGTCGATGTCGCGGATGCCGTGTGCTTCACGGGCAGTACCGGAACCGGTCGCAAAGTAGCGATGCGGGCGGCGGCGCGCTTGATTCCCGCGTTTCTTGAACTTGGTGGCAAAGACCCGCTGATTGTTCTTGAAGATGCTGACATGAAGCGCGCCGTGACGGCGGCGCTGCGCGGTTCTGTCCTTAACACCGGGCAGGCGTGTCAATCAATCGAGCGCGTGTATGTGCACGAAACGCTTTACGAACCCTTTGTCGAAGCGTTGGTGGCTGACGCTCGGCGCGTCAAGACCAGTCATGGTGGTGAAGACGGAGCGCATCTCGGCCCGTTCATCGATTCGCGTCAAGCCGAGACGGTGACGGCGCATCTCGACGATGCATGTGCGCACGGTGCCGTCCAGCATTGCGGCGCGGTTACCCAAGTGGCAGATGGCGCCTGGTGCTCGCCGGTCGTGCTCACCGGCGTCAATCACGAAATGCGCATCATGCGCGAAGAAACCTTCGGGCCGGTCATTCCAGTGATGCCCTTCGCAAGCGATACCGAGGCTGTGCGGCTCGCCAACGATTCAAACTACGGACTCTCGGCCGCGGTCATCGGTGACGAAGCGCACGCGATGTCAATCGCGCGCCAGATTCATGCGGGCGCGGTCAGCGTCAATGACACCGGCCTGACAACGATGGTCTCGGATGTCGAAAAGGACTCGTTCAACGAATCGGGCTTGGGCGCATCGCGCATGGGCGACCGCGGTCTGCTGCGCTTTCTGCGCAAGCAATCGCTGCTTGTGCAGCAAGGTGAGGCGCTGCCGATTGATGCGTTTCGGGAGGACGTTCATTGAGTTATGGTGAGATGAAGGCTTGTATACCGCCCTGATAATCACCACTCACTCGAACTCTTGACGGCGCCTGGAGTTCATCTGTCAGCCTCCACTTTGGCCACAAGGTCAAGAATTCCATCCTCAAACGTCTCGATTCCGCGGAGCTGCGAGGGCTTCTTTGTCAACTTGTAGGAGGCATTCGCACCCTTCTCCATAGTAACGAGGCTGCCAGCCTTTCCAGTTGTGATTTCAGCCTTTGTCCAGCATTCATAGTGGATGCTGTCAGGGGATATTCCCAAACACAACACTGCATCGTAG
>JAPOTJ010000054.1 GCA_026709225.1 Gammaproteobacteria bacterium
CGTCAACATATGGGCGAATCCGCATCTGCGGATTTTGCTACATAAGTCCCATTCTTAAGGCGCGCATCGTCCATGGCAAAGCCTTTGATCAGGTATTCGCGCAGCCGTTCAGTGGCCCAGATGCGGAACTGGGTGCCTTGCCGGGACTTGACCCGATAGCCAACCGAAATGATGACATCCAAATTGTAGTGCTCAACTTGGTAGGTTTTTCCATCGGCGGCACTTGTTGCAAATTCTGCAACAACTGAAGCCCGTTCCAGTTCGCCTTCCGCGAAGACGTTGGATATGTGCCGGGAAATTGTCGATTTGTCGCGCCCTAGCAGGTCGGCAAGCTGGTTCAATGAAAGCCAAACTGTGTCGCTTTCGAGCCGCACATCAATCGCCGGAGCGCCATCCCGCTGATAGAGAATGACCTCGCCGTCGGGCCGGTTCCTCATGCGCCGCCTCCTTCCAAGTCAGCGACAATCCCGTCAATCTCTGCCCTCAGCTTCGATTGCCGCGCGACAATGCCTTCGATCTCAGCATTGAGCGCTTCAATGTCAACCGTCTCGCGGGTATCGACAGGCTCAACATACGAGTTGACAGACAGGTTGTAGCCGTTTTCGACAATGGTGTCGTATTGCACAAGCTGGGCGACATGCGCAACATCTTCCTTACTGCCGAATAGCTCGACAATCCGAGCGATATGGTCATCGGTCATGACGTTGTTGTTGGTTTCCTTCTCAAAGAAGTCTTCGCCACTGGCATCTATGAATTGAATCGCCGTGTCGGTTTTGTTCTTGGCGAGCACGAGGATGTTGACAGCGATTGACGTGCCGAAGAACAGGTTGGGGGGAAGTCCTATGACAGTTTCCACAAAGTTGCTGTCCACCAGATACTGGCGGATTTTTTTCTCCGCGCCCCCTCGGTAGAAGATGCCGGGGAAAGACACGATGGCCGCGCGACCTTTGCTCGACAGGTAATGCAAGGCGTGAAGCACGAACGCGAAATCCGCTTTTGATTTTGGGGCGAGGACGCTTGCCGGCGCGAAGCGTTCGTCGTTGATCAGCACAGGGTCATCCGCGCCGATCCATCGCAGCGAATAGGGTGGATTGGAAACGATGGCGTCATAGGGCTTGTCGTCGAGAAACTGCGGGGCTGTCAGGGTGTCGCCGCGCCGGATTTGGAACTTGTCGTAGTTGATGCTGTGAAGAAACATGTTCATGCGGGCAAGGTTGTAGGTCGTCTGATTGATCTCGTGTCCAAAGAATCCTTCTTCGACGATGTGCTGGTCAAAGTGCTTCTTTGTTTGCAATAGCTAGTGCTCCGTCAAACTAAAAATGAGGTGTCAGCGCGCCCACAAGCGCCCAGATGCAAGGCGCGGCCCGCAGGGAATACCTGGCCGTATTTCCAAGGGCCGCAACGGAGCCCTCAGCCAAAAGGCGCGAGGGGCACCCTCGCAAGAATGTCGATGGGCGCTTGTGGGCGCGCCCTTCGGGTGGCTGCGGGCAGTCCCCGTGCGGCGTTGCGCCGCTTGGAAATACGGCGGGGTATTCCCTGCGCGACGCGCCTTGCACGGAAACTGCCCGCAGCCACTGACACCTCATTTTTAGTTTGACGGAGCACTAGGAGCCTGAACCGCACGCCGGGTCATAGATTTTGTTGACGGTTGTTTGGCCGCGCATGGCGAGCTGGGCGATCAGCTTGGAAACCTGCTGTGGCGTGAAGAACTCGCCGCCCGACTTGCCTGCGTTTGCGGCGTAGTTGGAGATGAGGAACTCGTAGGCATCGCCGAACAGGTCGATTCGGCTCTCTTCAAAGCCGTCAAAGGCCAGACCTTCCACGCCTTTCAAGACGGACGTGAGGCGCATGTTTTTCTCCCGAACCGTATCGCCGAGGCGATCGCTGGTCGTGTCAAAGTCGGCGAACAGTCCTTTGATGTCGCCTTCCGACGGAAACCCGTTAGCAGATGCCTCTATGTCCGCGAAGATACTGGCGAAAAGCTGCGAGGGGTAGATGAAATAGCCTTTGGTCTTGATGGCGTCGTGCTTGATCTCATCCGTCACAACGTCGTCAGGCAACTCGGCGTACTGAACGCTATCGTCGTCGGCTTGGATGTAGCTGGTGAAGTCTTCGCTGATGAACCGATAGAACAGGGTGCCGAGCACATACTGCTTGAAGTCCCACCCATCGACCGCGCCTCGAACCTCGTTTGCGATCTGCCAGATTTGACGTTGCAAGGCGGCACGTTGCTGCTGGCCTGTCATACATGCACCGAGTTCGCAGACAAGTAATGTAGCGAGTGTACTAAAGGGGACTGGACAATGCGCGCAACTGCCCGTGAGAGCGCCGGGCCCGCAGGTGCCCGATGGCGCGGGCAGCGCTGCTTCCACAGCGGCGAGCACAGGCGATCCGGGATGGCTGCGGGACGCCACAGTCATCGCTGTGTCGACGAGTACCACCGCAACCGCACCACCTACGACCTCAGGCGGCTCAGGCTGCGCGGGCTGGTCGAGCGCGTCCCCCGCACGAACAGGTACCTCGTCACCCCCGACGGCCTCCGCGTGGCGCTCTGCTACCACCGACTCCACGCCCGCGTCCTCAGGCCCGCCATGTCCGCCGCCTTCGACACGGCCCCGAACGCCTCCTCTCAGATCCGCCGCGCCGTCGACGCCTTCGACCGCGAAATCATCAGGCTCTCGCAGGGATTCGACCTCGCCGCCTAAACGCAACCTGTCTGTTAAAGTTTGGGTTGGTCAAGGAGTCTAGTACTCCATCAAACTAATAATGCCGTATCAGTGGCTGCGCGCAATCTCCGTGCGGGGCGCGTCGCGCAGGGAATACCCGGCTGCAAAAGCCAAGCGGCGCAACGCCGCACGGGGACAGCGCGCAGCCACCCGAAGGGCGCGCCCACACGCGACCGCCGTTTCGAACGATTCGGCGAGTCTATGCGCGAGGTTTGCCCTGCTCGCCTGCCTCTGGACGCTTGATCCGCAGTCGATCCATCGCGACTTCAATGGTGTGCTTCTTGTTCTTGTTGAGCGCGGGTACATCGCTGATGTCCGTCACGAGGCCGTTGATGCGGGCGCGACTGAAGCCTTTGCTCAAGAGTTCCTGAAAGAGGTGCAGGTGCTCGTCCTTGCGATCTGGCACGACCGGCGTTGATCGACCGAGGGCCATGCGAAAAGCGACAGGCTGCGGGCGCAGTACGAGCTACCTACTGGTTTTCTTGGACGAATGATCCGACAGGTCAGGCGCGTCAGGACCTTCATAGACGATTTCACCATCCCGCCAAAAGACGGCGTACTGACCGAGCTTGCGCTTTCGATCAAGTGCCTCCGCGACGGCCTTATTGAGTGCGTCAAGAACCTGCAGCGTGTGTGCGTCGAGATCAGGCATCGCTTCCAATGGCTTCTAGTAGTGCGAGGATGCTGGGTGAATGAACATTCCGCCGCAATCCGCATTGGGTGAATACCGGCAATGCGCTTGGGTTTGTATTGAGATAACACTCCGCTCGATCAACCAAGTGGGCATATTCATCCAGAAAGTTCTTGACGCTGCGGGAAAAGCGCCTTGTCAGATCGGATCGGGGAATGTCGTGTCCGCCGTGCGATACGCGCTCAGCGACTCGGTCCATGGCGACCTCCACACTTGGCAGCGCCAAATATATCAATTCAACGCGCCAACCTTCTTCTCGCAAGCGCCTGATGAGGTGGCGGTAGGCTAAGCCGGAAAGTGTTGTTTCGAAGCCAAAATCACGCTTTGCATGAATGTGCAGAGAGATTTCTTTGAGAAATATCCGCCCGGCGGACACTGCGCGCCCGTCTGGTGCGAAGGGCGCGAGCCCTCTGGCGATCACGCATTGACGAAATTCTTGCATTGGGCGACATGCGGCAGGTAGTTCAGCGCAAATGTGGTCTTGCCTGCTCCGTTGGGCCCGGCGATGATCCAGCAGATCGGCGCGTCTTCTGAACTCATGCGCTCACGGTGTTTGAAGCGTTGCTTACGCTTCTTTCTCCACCGGTTCTGCTGCGAGCTTCGCCAGCCCGTCCATCATGCTCACTGGCAGCGGGAAGACGATCGTCGAGCTCTTTTCGCCAGCGATTTCGGTGAGCGTCTGCAAGTACCGAAGCTGCAGAGAACTCGGACTCGTTGCCAGTTGGTTCGCGGCTTCGACAAGCATCTCCGCTGCTTGGTTCTCGCCGTCAGCATGGATGACCTTGGCGCGCCGTTCACGCTCGGCTTCGGCTTGCTTGGCGATGGCGCGGATCATGCTCTCATCGATATCGACATGCTTGATCTCGACGTTGGAGACCTTGATGCCCCACTTGTCGGTCGCTTGGTCGAGGATCGATTGAATGTCAGTGTTGAGCTTCTCGCGCTCGGCAAGGAGTTCGTCGAGTTCGTGCTGGCCAAGCACCGAGCGCAGCGTCGTTTGCGCAAGCTGCTCGGTGGCTTCCATGAAGTTCTCGACATTGATGATCGCGTTCTGCGGGTCGGTGACGCGAAAATAAATCACGGCATTGACGCGCACCGAGACGTTATCGCGTGTGATCAAGTCCTGGGTCGGCACATCGAGCACGAGGGTGCGCAAGTCCACGCGCACAGCCTGCTGAATGATAGGGATGACGAGAATAAGGCCGGGCCCCTTGACGGTCTGGAACCTGCCGAGCAGGAAGATAACCGAGCGCTCGTACTCGCGAAGTATGCGCACCGACGAGAAGAACAGCGCGATGAGGAAAACGACAAGAATGATGCCGATGAAAGATGACATAATCGCTTGGCCTGAGTGATTGAAAGCTGATCAAATAGTTTAGCTTGTTCGAGCCGTGTCTGCTATGTCACCGTCCCAAAGTCATGTCAAACATCAGCGACTTCAAGCGCTGTGCGCTTCCCTCGAACAGACTTGGTACGAGAAAATCCCGATTACCAACGCGCTCGGCGCGCGCATCGAATCGTTTGACGGCACCCGATTGTGCGTTGCTGCGGACTTTGAAGCCAACATCAATCTGCATGGCACGGCGTTTGCGGGCAGTCTCTACGCCTTGAGTGCGCTCTGCGGCTGGTCGGCTGTGCACCTGCAGCTTGAGATCGCAGGCATCAAGGGATCAATCGTGCTTGCTGAGGGTAACATTCGCTATGCCGCACCAGTTCGAGACGCCATCAACCTTGTCTGCGACTGGTCGGGTGAGACGCGCGCCATCGAGTCGTTGCGGGCGGGCGAAAAGAAGGCGCGCATTGCGCTGACCGCACGTGTCATGCAAAACGGCGAGGCTGCCGCCGTCTTTGAAGGTCGATACGCCGTACTCGCGTGAATCAGTGATACGCTTCCTGTTTCGCTACGCTGGCAAGGGACAAGGCTATGGCCTCAGTCATGAACATCGATGAGGCGCGGACGCAGGATGATGCCGAGGCCGTTCGCCTTCGCATCGAGAGCGCGCGACGCGCGCAGGCGCACATCGAAGATTACTCTCAAGCGCAAGTGGACCAGCTCATTCGCGCCATGGTCTGGTCGTGCGCTCAGCCGGGCGTCGCTGAAGATCTCGCGCAGCATGCGCTCGATGAGACCGAACTCGGCGACTATGCAGGCAAGTTCGCCAAGATGTCCTACAAGACGCGCGCTGCGCTCATGGACATCATCGACGACACGTCCGTCGGCATCATCGAAGAAGACCTTGAGCGCAACATCGTCAAAATCGCGAAGCCGGTTGGCGTGATCGGCGCCCTTGCGCCCTCCACCAACCCGGAAGCGACACCCATCATCAAGGCGATCAACGCTGTCAAAGCACGAAACGCCATCATTATTGCGCCGCACCCGCGCGCCAAGCTCACCAACAAGCTGATCGTGGACCATATGCGTGCCGCGATTGAAAAGCTCGGCGCGCCGGCGGATTTGGTGCAGGACATCGGCGAAGTCTCGCTTGAACGCACGTCCGAGCTGATGAAGCAGTGCGATTTGATCTGGGCGACAGGTGGCGCGGGCATGGTCAAGGCCGCCTATTCAAGCGGCACGCCAGCGCTCGGCGTCGGTGCCGGCAACGCCGTGATCACGGTCGATGAAACGGCTGACCTTGACGACGCTGCCGAGAAGATTCGCATTTCCAAAACCTTGGATTTGGCGGCGTCCTGCTCGTCGGACAACACAGTTATTGCGATCGACGCCATCCATGATCGCTTGATCGATAAGCTGGTTGCGGAAGGCGGATACGTTGCAAAGCCCGGCGACTACGAGAAGATCGCGAGCGTGCTCTGGGAAGACGGCATGCTCAACACGCGCGCTGTTGTCAAGACGCCGCAAGTTCTTTGCCAGATGGCGGGGGTCGAGATACCTGATGATCGGCTTTTCATCATCATGCCGGAAGACGGCGTCGGGCCAGCGCATCCCTATTCGGGCGAAAAGCTCTCAGCCATCCTCGCGCTCTACCGAGTGAGCGACATCGACGAAGCCGTCTCGCTCACCAACGAAATCCAGGAATACCAAGGGAAAGGCCATTCCTGCGGCATTTATTCCAAGAGCGATGAGAACATCATGAAGCTCGGTTTTGGCTGCAAGACAGCGCGCGTGCTCGTTAATCAGCCGCAGGCACCATCGAACAGCGGGAATCTATGGAATGGTCTCAGGCAGACCTTTTCGCTCGGCTGCGGTACCTGGGGCAACACTTCGACCGATGAAAACCTCTACTGGCGGCATCTTGTCAATGTCACCTGGGTGTCGAAGCCGTTGGCGACCCCCAAGGTCATTCCCGACGACGAAGAATTATTTGGCGAGGTGATCGAGCAGCTAGCCGGATAGATGGCCTCCCCGTCGTTAGATGATTGGCGCGCGCTCGTTCAGGAAGGTTCGTGCGGCAAGCAAGAAGCTGACTTCATCACCGAATCGGCGTCGGGCATTCCGGTCAAGCCGCTCTACACGAGCTACGACATCGCAGAACTCGACCATGTGCGATCTCTGCCGGGCCTACCGCCCTATGTGCGCGGCCCGCAAGCCACCATGTACGCGGGCCGGCCGTGGACCATCCGCCAGTACGCAGGCTTTTCGACCGCTGAAGAATCCAACGCCTTTTACCATCAGATCCTGAAGGGCGGCGGGCACGGCATATCCGTCGCCTTCGACCTTGCCACGCATCGCGGCTACGACTCGGATCATGAGCGCGTGGCAGGCGATGTCGGCAAGGCGGGCGTCGCCATCGATTCAGTCGAGGACATGAAGCGCCTCTTCGACGATATTCCCTTGGACAAGGTCTCTGTCTCGATGACCATGAATGGCGCGGTGCTGCCGGTTTTGGCGGGCTATATCGTGGCGGCGGAAGAGTCGGGCGTGTCGCAAGGTCAGCTATCCGGCACCATTCAGAACGATATCCTCAAAGAGTTCATGGTGCGCAACACCTACATTTATCCGCCTGCGCCGTCCATGCGCATCGTTGGCGACATCATCGCCTACACGAGCGAGCACATGCCGAGATTCAACTCGATCTCGATATCGGGCTATCACATGCAGGAAGCTGGTGCCGATCCGGCCTTGGAACTCGCCTTCACGCTTGCCGACGGGAAGGAGTATGTGCGGACCGCGCTTGCGGCTGGCCTCGACATCGACGACTTCGCGCCGCGCCTGTCGTTCTTCTGGGGCATCGGCATGGATTTCTATCTTGAGATCGCCAAGATGCGCGCGGCGCGTATCCTTTGGGCACGCATCATCGATGAATTTGGCGCCAAGAACCCGCGCTCATCCATGCTTCGCACGCACAGCCAGACATCCGGCTGGTCGCTGACCGAGCACGACCCGTACAACAACGTTGTGCGCACGACGATTGAGGCCATGGCCGCTGTATTCGGCGGCACGCAGTCGTTGCACACCAATTCGCTCGACGAAGCCATGGCCTTGCCGAGCGAGTCTGCGGCGAGGCTTGCGCGCAACACGCAGCTAATCTTGCAAGAGGAAACGGGCATCACGCGCGTTGTCGATCCGTGGGGCGGCTCCTTTATGATGGAGTCGCTCACGGAGCAGATGGTCGCCAAGGCGTGGTCGATGATTGAAGAAGTGGAAGCCGAAGGCGGCATGGCCAAGGCCATCGAAGGGGGCGGTCCGAAGCTCAAAATCGAAGAAGCAGCAGCGCGCCGGCAAGCGCGAATTGATCGCGGTGAAGAAGTCATTGTCGGCGTCAACAAGTATCAGGTGAGCGACGATACGCCTTTTGAAGTGCTTGATATCGACAACCATGCGGTACGCGATACGCAGCTTGAGCGCTTGCGTAGACTTCGGCTGACGCGCGACGAGTCTTCGGTGCGGATTGCCTTGGAAGAACTTGCCGAAGCTGCTCGTGCGAACGGCAACTTGCTCTACCACTCGGTGGTGGCAATGCGCGCTCGGGCGACACTCGGCGAGGTATCCGCTGCGCTTGAAGCCGTGTTTGGACGGTTCGAAGCCGACGCCCGTCTCGTCTCGGGCGTCTATGGCGGTGCGTATGATGGCGATGCCGACTGGCATGCGCTCAAAGCTTTGACGCAAGCGTTTGCCGCGCGTGAGGGACGTCCGCCGCGAATGCTGGTCTGCAAGATGGGTCAAGATGGGCATGACCGTGGCGCCAAGGTCATCGCCACCGCATTTGCCGACCTCGGTTTCACCATCGACCTCACGCCAATGTTTGCAACGCCCGAAGAAGTGGCGCAGCAGGCCGCGGACAACAAAGTACATGTGGTGGGGGTGTCCTCGCAGGCGGGCGGTCACACGACGCTGGTGCCGAAGCTGATGCGAGCGCTCGCTGAGATCAGCGCAGGGCATGTCATGGTGGTGGTGGGCGGCGTCATCCCGAAGAAGGACTACGACTTCCTGCGTCAGACCGGGGTGCGGCTGGTCTTTGGCCCGGGGACCAACATCCCCGATGCCGCGCGCGAGGTGCTTGCAGGACTGGCCACCCCATGATGTAAAATTCGCTTTTGTGCGCGAGGCTTTTCTATGCACACGACCCTCGGAGAGGCTCTGACCTTTGACGATGTTCTCCTCGTGCCCGCGCTTTCCAAGGTTCTGCCAGCGGAAGTCGATCTCAAAACCCGCTTGACGAAGCGCATCGACCTGAATCTGCCGCTGGTGTCGGCAGCAATGGACACGGTGACAGAGGCGAGGCTTGCCATCGCGCTTGCTCAGGAAGGCGGCATCGGCGTCATTCACAAGAACATGTCAATCGATGCCCAGGCGCGTGAAGTGCAGCGAGTGAAGAAGTACGAGGCCGGCATTATTCGCGACCCAATCACGATTGGTCCGAATGCCAGCGTCGGAGAGCTTTTGCAGCTCACGAGCGAGCACCGTATCTCCGGCGTGCCGGTGACCGATGGCAGTGAGCTTGTCGGTATTGTCACGCACCGCGATGTACGCTTCGAGAAGAGCATGAGCAAGAAGGTGCGCGATGCCATGACACCGAAGAAACGGCTGGTCACTGCGCTTGAATCCGCATCAACTGGTCATATTCGCAACCTTCTCCATGAGCACCGCATCGAAAAGGTGCTGATTGTCAACGATGATTTCGAGCTTCGCGGCATGATCACCGTCAAGGACATGGAGAAGTCGGAGATGTTTCCGCTCGCCTGCAAGGATGAGCAAGGACGCCTGCGCGTATGTGCGAGCATCGGGACTTCAGAAGACACAGATGAGCGAGCCGCGGCGCTCGTCGAAGCAGGGGTCGATGCGCTTGTACTCGACACCGCGCATGGGCATTCGATGCGTGTGCTTGATCGCTTGAACCTCGTCAAGCAGACCTATCCGAATCTCGATGTGATTGCGGGTAATGTCGCTACGGCTGACGGTGCCAAAGCATTGGTCGAAGCAGGCGCCGATGCGGTCAAAGTGGGTATCGGGCCGGGCTCGATTTGCACAACACGTGTGGTCACTGGTGTTGGTGTGCCGCAGATTACGGCAATTTCAGATGCGGCCGCCGAAGCAGAAGAGCGCGGCGTGCCAGTGATTGCCGATGGCGGCATTCGCTATTCAGGCGATATCGCCAAGGCCATCGCGGCGGGCGCAAGCGCAGCGATGGTCGGTGGATTGCTCGCTGGCACCGAAGAAGCGCCCGGCGAAATCGAGCTCTTTCAAGGGCGAACCTACAAGGCGTACCGCGGCATGGGTTCGCTCGGCGCCATGGCGCAGACGCAAGGTTCAAGCGATCGCTATTTTCAAGATGCTGAAGATGTGCCAGGCAAGCTTGTGCCAGAAGGCATTGAAGGCAGGGTGCCGTACAAAGGGCCCGCCGCGCCGATCATTCGGCAACTTGTGGGCGGCATTCGCTCGGCTATGGGCTACACGGGATGCGAGCGCATCGAAGACTTGCGCGGACAGGCGGGCTTCGTTCGTGTCACCGGCGCGAGCCTCGCGGAAGGGCATGTCCACGACGTGACCATCACCAAGGAAGCGCCGAATTATCCTGTGCGATGACGATTGCCCGGAGCACTTGGAGTCGGATAGAAGTTCACGGGGACGGTACCGTGAACCGAAGACTGGATCTTGTCACTGCGTGACAGCCAGTATATGCTTGGCATATATCAATCGGAGGCAGCCATGAGACAATCGGCGCGAATATTCATGAATGGACGCAGTCAAGCCGTGCGCATCCCCAAAGCGTTCGCTTACGAAGGCGTTGAGGAACTGCAGGTCAGGCGTATTGGCGACCGACTCATACTTGAGCCTGTGCGCAAGTCGTGGCTGACGTTGAACGACGAATCGAGCCCGGTCGGTCTCGACTTCATGAAAGATCGTCCAGATTTGTTCGCGATGGAGGCTGACCGGATTGGCTTCGAATGATCTACATGCTGGACACGGACATATGCAGCTACATCATGCGCGAGCAATCCACGTCCGTACTGCAAGCATTGGCTGACAAGTCGAGTAGCGGACACAGTATATGCGTATCGGTCATCACCTACCAAGAACTAAAATTTGGCGCCGAGCGGTCGAAAACAGGGAAGTACCACTTGCGGATTGCCAGCTTTTGCGAGCGACTCGACCTCATTGCGGATTGGACGCCTGCCCAAGCCGACGTTTTTGCCCGCATTCAAGCTGGCCTCTTTGACCAAGGCAAACCTATTGGTTTCGCCGATGCCATGATCGCGGCTCACGCCTTGACACTGAACGCAATCCTCGTAACCAATAACAGAAAGCACTTCTCCCAAGTCGATGGCTTGGTCTTGGAAACTTGGAATTAGCCGGGCTAGGAGCGCGATCCAATGAACACGAACGCCACGCGCACGCGCCACCGGCGAGGCATCGTCGTTGTCGATTTCGGCTCGCAGTACACGCAGCTCATCGCGCGCCGAGTCAGGGAGCTTGAAACCTGGTGCGAAATCTTGAGCTGGCGGGCCGACGGCGAGGCTTTTCGGGCAGCCGAACCGGCCGGCATTATCTTAAGCGGCGGCCCGGAATCTGCAACCCACGAACAATCTGCGACGATCCCCGATGCGGTGTTCGATCTCAGCGTGCCGATTCTTGGCATCTGCTACGGCATGCAGGCGCTCGCGCGTCATTACGGCGGGCGCGTGGCGACGAGCGGCTCGCATGAATTCGGCCACGCAGACATCGCTCGGCATGGCTCTTCGAAGCTCTTGCCTGAGAAGGCGAGCACGCAGGTTTGGATGAGCCACGCTGATCGCGTCGAAGTGCTGCCGCCTGGCTTCTCCGTCACTGCAAGCTCTGTAAACGCGCCGATTGCCGCCATGGAAGACGCGCATGGCCGCTGCTTCGGCCTGCAATTTCACCCCGAGGTGACGCACACCCCGCAAGGCATGGAGATACTTGATCGATTCGTACACGGCATATGCGATGCGGGGCGCGGTTGGACCACCAAGGAGATCGTCCGCGAATCGATTGACGAGATTCGTGCGAACGTCGGCGATGAAGGGGTCATTCTCGCACTTTCAGGCGGTGTCGATTCAAGCGTCATGGCGGCGCTCCTGCATCGCGCCATCGGCGATCAGCTGCGCTGCGTGATGGTGGACAATGGCCTGCTTCGACTTGGCGAGGCCGAGGAGGTGCGCGCCGCGTTCGATCCAAGGCAAGGCAATGCATTGCCGCTCAACCTTCGCATCGTTGATGCGAGCGAAGAGTTCCTGTCGGAACTTGAAGGCGAGACCGACCCTGAGCGCAAACGAAGACTGATTGGCGAGACCTTCATTCGCGTGTTCGAGCGCGAAGCTGGCGATCTATCGAGTACACCGTGGCTGGCGCAAGGCACCATCTATCCGGATGTGGTCGAATCAGCAGCGGCTACGCACGGGCACGCTGATCTCATCAAGTCGCACCACAACGTCGGCGGCTTGCCGACGCGCATGAAACTCAAACTTATCGAACCTTTGCGCGAGCTCTTCAAGGACGAAGTTCGACAACTTGGGATTGCGCTCGGTCTTCCAGATGAGCTTGTGCATCGCCATCCGTTTCCCGGTCCCGGCCTTGCTGTGCGTCATCTCGGTGCCATTACCCCTGACGGGCTCGAAGTGCTGCGCCGCGCCGACAAGATATTCCTCGATACGCTGCGCGCGCACTCGCTCTATTCCGAAGTCAGCCAGGCGTTTGCGGTGCTTCTGCCAGTACGCTCAGTCGGCGTGGTGGGCGATGCGAGGCGCTATGCGCGCGTAGTGGCACTGCGCGCGGTGGTGACTTCGGACTTTATGACCGCTGACTGGGCGCGGCTGCCGCACGACTGCCTCGCCGAAGCTTCGAACCGAATCATCAATGAGATACCTGACGTTTCGCGCGTGGTGTACGACGTGTCGAGCAAGCCGCCTGCGACCATTGAATGGGAGTGACTGCAACGCGAGACGAACGAACTTGGCGTGATTTGGTCGTGTAATCACGCCAAAATTCCATAATGCGGCGTGAACAGGCGCAGGAATCACGCCATTCAATCAGGGCGGCAACACGCTGCTTGGGATCGTCAGGGCGGGCATCGCACATCTCTGGTTTGAAGTCATTCACCCTTTCGATGATGGCAATGGGCGAGTCGGCCGGGCGATTGCTGACCACGCGCTCTCACAGTCTCTTGGCTATCCGACCGCGGCGTGTCTTGCGACAGCGATACGCGGTTCTTTGAAGCCTATTGTGACTAACTGAATGATCGCTAAGCGAGGATGGTAAGGCGGGTGTTCGCCGAGGGCATCTTCTTCGATATTAAGACACCCAGCGGCATCCGTGATAAGCAAACTGTCATTAACGCATTGGCGGGTTGTCAAGATATCTTGAGTACCAACACCATTGCGACTATTGAAGTGATTGTTCTTCAACCTTGGATTGCCAACACATATACTTAATCCGATGGCTGCTCTTGAATCGCTACGCGAGACTTACCAGATGCCAGACGATTGGCTTGCCCACGTCACTGCGAGGGCATGTGCCAATGCACCCTGCGATAGCGGACGCGCGGAGGAAGAGAAGTGTCGGGTCTCAAGACGGCACAAGCAAGTACCTGTGGCTCAGAGCCAAGATGCCGCAAGCAGCTCTCGAATGCAGGCCACCGCCCGCTGAACATCCTGCGTCTGGCCACCGCTTGCAGGCTCTGCGTCCGCCTCAAGCCAAGCAGCGAGATCACGTGCGATGAATGATTCATGCACCAACGCAAGATCGCGGCTCAAACGCTTCGGTCCGAAGCGCACCAAAGCCCGATACAGTTCCGTTGCGAGGCTTCGGTCTCTTGGCGGCGCGCCGAGATCGAAAATCCACACAGGCTTGCCGGTCGCGCAGGCTTCGCTCAGCATGGCGATTGAATCGCTGGTGACGATGATCTCGTCGGCAAGGGCGAGCACTCCGAAATAAGGATTCTCGCCATGACCAAATCTATGCACATGCGCACTTTTCGGCAAGTGCGCCGCGAGCATGTCTATCGCCCGCGGATCCGTGCGCGAACTCGAAGTCACAAGCAATTTTGCGCCAATCTTCTCGGCGCGCGCCTGAGCGAGCGATGCGAGTCGATTCGCGGCGTGTGTCCCAAATGTGACCGGACCGCTGCGGCCGCCAATCAACACAGCAATCGTGGGTGCGTCTTCAGGATTGAGTTGCGCTTTCCAGACCTCTGCTGCCTCGACAAGACGCGGCTCGGTGACACGATGCAAGGTGCCAAGGTTGTGCAGCACACCATCCTCGTCCGGCAATCGATACTGCGGTGTCGTGACAATCAAATCGAACTCGCTTCGCGGCGCCCAGGTGCGGCCGAGAAACACGAGGCGTGTTCGCCCCTCCGACTGCTTCGCAATCCACCGACATACCGGCTCATTGCGAAGCCCAGCGGAAATAATCAACTTTGGCCAAGGCGGCGCAAGCGGGCTTGAAGCGCGCCTGTCGATGCCGAACAGCCCAACGCGGCGAGTAAGATTGCCGAGCGCGCCGGTCGGCTTGTATACGAGGCGCTTCTCTTCGAACGGCGCCCCGAGCGCTTCGGCCAGCCCGATGATTTGCGAGTTCTCGCCCGCGCGGTATGAGCGCACCGCCCATACGTCCGGGTTCCCGCTTTGTCGTACTATGTGCGCCATGCTGAATTGGGTGAACTGTCAGGCAGCCGTCTTGCGTCTCGCGCAGGACTACTGTGATACGCACAATAAGAGCGTTCGTGTGTCCGAATCAACAGACCTCATTGACGAAATAGGACTGACGTCCCTCGATGTGATGGAGTTGATCGAGTCTTTGGAGGACGAATTCGACATCGCTTTGCCCATCAACGACCTCGCTGAAGTTCGCACCGTCGGCGATCTGATCGAAGTGGCAGTGAAGGCAGCCTAAATGAGCCTGTTCGACAAGTTCGCCGACGTTGCCGACCTCTATGCGCATTTGACCGAGGACGGCATCGCGCCTGTCGGCACGCCCATTGAACGTGTCTTGTCGCCGACGCATGGCATCGTCGATGGCAAGGAGGTCATCCTTGCAGGCACCAACAACTATCTTGGCCTCACCTACGATCCGGCCTGCATTGAGGCGGGCAAGCAGTCGCTCGACGAGGAGGGCACCGGCACCACAGGCTCTAGGCTCGCGAACGGCAGCTATCACGGTCACCACGCACTCGAAGCCGAGCTGAGCCGCGCCTTCTGTATGCGTTCGGCCATTGTCTTCACGACCGGCTATCAGGCCAATCTTGGGATTATTTCGACCATTGTCGGGCGTGGCGACGCCATTGTCATGGACGCCGATTCGCACGCGAGCATTTATGACGGTGCCAAGATGAGCGGCGCCGATGTCCACAGGTTTCGTCACAATGATGCGGCCGACCTTGCCAAGCGCGTGAAGCGCCTGAAATCGAAGGTGGACCATGTCCTGATTATTACCGAAGGCATCTTTTCCATGCTGGGCGACCGCGCGCCCATTCGCGAGATCGTTGAGGTCAAACGCGAGAGCGGTGCGTATCTCATGATCGATGAGGCGCACTCCTTCGGCATTCTAGGGCCACGCGGCTTGGGGCTCGCCGAGGCGCAAGGCTGCTTGCAGGACATGGATTTCGTGCTCGGTACATTTAGCAAAAGCCTCGGCAGTGTCGGCGGCTACTGCGTTTCGGACCACGAGGGACTTGACGCGGTGCGGCATTCGATGCGGGCCTACATGTTCACAGCTTCATCGACACCAGCGTCTATCGCCACTGTGCGCGCGGCGCTGCAAGTGATGCAGGAGCGTCCCGAACTTCGCGCGCAGCTGCGCCGCAATTTTGAGCGTGTCTATGAGGGGCTGAAGAATCTTGGTTTTGTCCTCGGCCCGCAGCCAGGCCCGGTCGTTGCCGCCAGGTTCGAGGATGCTACCGAGGCGCTGCACGCGTGGCGGCGCCTGCTCGCCGCTGGCGTCTATGTGAACCTTGTCGTGCCGCCAGCAACACCCGGTCAATATTCGCTGCTTCGATGCAGCTTGTCAGCGGCGCATAGTGATGATGAAGTTGATCGGATTCTGGCAGGGTATGCGAGGATTCAGTCTTAGCTGGGGGCTGGGCGCTCACATACGCTCTAGTTACGAAACAAACGCGCATCCCACCACACTGGCGTCTCCAAGCCGGCGCTGATGTCTGCGAATTCGGGATGCTGGCAGTTCAGGACAATATTATTTTCCACTCGTGCCACAACAGACGGGGCAACTAATACGGCGCTTCTCGCCTCAGCATACCAATCTCGCCCGTAGCGCCGAGAGAGTTCTTGGTTGGAATCGAACAGGCCGGGCAGGGATTCCGCTGTCACGACATCATAGCTAATGCCTTGCGGTACGGTGATCTCGATGAAGTGCTGATTGGGTGGCAAGGTGCCGTTCCACTTCACAAGGTTTTCCAACATGGCAGTGGAGTAGTGCTGAGATGCATAGATCACTTCCGCGCCAGCCTCGTGCCATCGCCCGGCAACACGCATTGCCCCTTCCGCACTAAACACCGGAAACTGCCCGTGCGGATCGCCGATACGAAAAGCCCGCAAGGGTGCTGGCAAGGCTCTAGGAGTCATTACACGGCGACACCGGCTTCAGCGCGACGAATGAGATTGAGCACTGCTTCTGCGCCCGCCGAACTCGAACGAGCCATATCAAAAGGCGTATCCCCATCGAGCAATACATGTGGTCGATGCAGGAATCCGTCTACGGCCTGTTGATCTCCGTGGTATGCGATACGGAGCGCATCTACGACGCGACTGATTTCGTACAGGCGCTCGCTAAGTTCTTTGGAAAGCGGCGTGTTTGAACTACGCGCTCTTCTCAGGGAAGCTTCTGGGATGATTGGCCCCACGACCCGCTTTTTCCCAAGGGCTTTGGACAGTCCGACTGCTGACGTTGAGGGTAGTCCGCGACTCACACATCGAGCGAGATCGACTTCACTCAGCGCTCGACGTCTGAGAATAGCGAGCAGCTTGGCAACGCGCGTGGCTTCGTTCGCTGGCACGGCAGTTTTTGCTAGGTGGTTTTGAGACGGCATGTAGTTCCCCAATAGAATCGTTATTTGACGAGAATATCATCGTCATTTGACTATATCAAGTGAAAGGAGCGCGAGCCGGGCGAATGTCTCCAAGAGGGGCTCAACGCCATCGAACAACAGTATGCCGACCTCAATCGTCAATCACGCCGTTATCGGTTGCGTGGCGCATTCGCCCCCTTGAGCGACACAAAATCGGCGCGTGGTGTGCCCGCGTTGTCGTAGACAGGCTCTTCGGCGTCGCAGCGGTACTTGGCGCTGACCGCGCCCTTCACTCCGAACGAGCCGATCGTCGCCGCCATGTCCGTGTACCAGCGGTTGTTGAAGTGATTGGCGAGTGAAGCCTCATCGCGCCAGCGCTCGAAGACGCGAATGCGCCCCGGCACGAGTGGATTCGGACACCAGTCGTAGTCTAGGCAGCCGTCTTGGGTCAGCGCGCCTTCAATCAAGGGCTTGCCTGCGTTGAGCGCTTCTTCGAGCCGTTCAGGCGGCAGGTCAATCTCGGCAGTGATGATGATCGTGGCCATGAGGTTCTGCCGTTTGAAGTGGGCACGTATTGTGTCAGGATTACGGCTGAGCTGCTGTCCAATGCACTTCACTAACGCAGTTCTTCAGCGACCTGCTCAAGCCCCATAAGGAAGCGCGAGAAGTATGGGTGTGTGCCAGCTTTATTGAGGAATGTTCGGTCGGCCGTGACCACCGGATACTGAGTTTGAATTGCCAGTGCGAGATAAGAGCAGTCGTAAACAGGATGGTCGAGGTCCGTTGCCATCTGTGAAGCGGCAGGCATGAGCCTGCTCATTGGATGCCGGACGGCGATGGGCGCATTTTGCAGTGCTGTGATCGCTTCGGCGAAGTCGCTCGCCGATATGTTGCCTCTCCGGCTGATTGCCCAAAGCGCGTTGGCTGCCTCTGCAAATACCAGTTCTGGAGCGCAAATTTGAACATCGCAATCGAGCAGCAACGCTGCTTGGTCGGAATCAGTTTCCTGCACCAGCCACTTGACGACAACAGATGCGTCTACAACAAAGGTACGGTTCATTTTTTCGAGTCGCGATCCCTGTCAGCGCGAATAAGGTCACTGCTATCAATATCGGATTGCAACCGCTTCCTGAGCTTGGCGGCCTGAGCAGAAAACTCTTCCATTTTGCCGACAAACACTGAGCGCAGAATTTCTCGGTGCTCGGCTTCGGCAGAGCGCCCGTTTTCCACCGCTCTTTTTCGCAGCGCATGGGCGACTTCAGGGGAAACACCACGAACTGTCAGTTGTGTCATTCGCTTGCATTCAGTGAAGTGACTTCAACGACATCATACATAGGCGGTTTTCGGCTCTCAGGTGGAAATACCGAACCTTCAAGCCGTCTATCTAGTGCTCCGCGAAATGCGCATCGTCCCGCAAGTGTTCAGCATTGCGTGAGCGTGTGATGCGATCAATATTCATGCAGTTGTCATGGCGGCTATCATGCCCTCTCGACCATTCGTCCCGGACAAGCAACCATGAATCTCGACTTTCACCCTGAGGATGAGGCGTTTCGCCAGGAAGTGATCGATTTCTTGGACACGAATCTTAGCGCTGATCTTCGCCGTCGCGCGTCGCGCGTGACCTCGGTGTTTTCGGACAAGTCGCTTGCGCTCGAATGGCAGGCGGTCCTTAACTCGCGCGGCTGGGCGGTGCCGTCTTGGCCAGTTGAGCATGGCGGCACGGGATGGAGCATCACGAGAAAATATATTTTCAGTGAGGAATGCGCGAAAGCTGGCGCGCCGGGTCTCATTCCCATGGGCATGGGGATGCTCGCGCCAGTCCTGTTCAAATACGGCAGCGACGAGCAAAAGGCCTACTACTTGCCGCGTATCGTAAGTGGCGAGCACTACTGGTGCCAAGGTTACTCTGAGCCGGGGTCAGGCTCAGACCTTGCGAGCCTCAAGACGAGCGCTGTGGTGGACGGAGATGACTATATCGTCAACGGCACCAAGATCTGGACGACGCACGCGCATTTCGCCGACCACATCTTTTGCCTTGTGCGCACTGATTCAAGCGGCAAGCCTCAGCAGGGCATTACCTTCTTGTTGATCGAAATGGACAGACCAGGCATTGAGGTCAAGCCGATCATCACCTTGGCAGGAGATCACGAAGTGAATCAGGTGTTCTTTGACGATGTGCGTGTACCGCAGTCCAATCGCGTCGGGCCGGAGCATGAGGGCTGGACTGTGGCCAAATACCTGCTTGAGTTTGAGCGTGGCAGCGGCGGTTCATCGGCGCGGCTTGCCAGCTCCATTGACGATTTGAAGACGATCGCCGAGCGTGAAGCGGCGGATGGGTCGAGGTTGATCGACGAGCCCGCATTTCGCCGCAAAATAAGCGAAGTCGAGATCGCGCATCGCTCGCATATGCTCACCGAACTCATGGCCGTGGATGCCATGCAGGGCGAGTCTCCCGGGCCTGGATCATCGATATTGAAGAATTCGAGCTCAGACCTTGCGCAGGCCATTGAAACGCTCAAGCTCGAAGCCATCGCCTATTACGGCCTGCCGAGCCTCAATCATATCGCGCCGTTTGAAGGCAGCAACGAAGGCTGGCCCGGCGAAGCGGGCACCGAGCGCGTCATGGGTCGCTACTTGAATGGCCGCGCCGGTTCGATCTTCGGCGGTTCGCATGAGGTGCAGAAGAACGTCATCGCGAAACGGGTGCTTGGGTTGTAGATGTGGCGCAGGCTCCTCGCTCAGTATCTGCGAGGTATGCTGGCGGTCGTGTTCACTGCCCGTCGATCTCAATCGAGAGCCGGCAATGGTCGCTTGGCCCCCACTCTTCGACCCTGTTCAACGCCCGCACTTTGATTCGCTCGTGGAAACCACGGGATGCGAACGCATAGTCAAGCTGGCGATTGGCTTCGGCAGGTGTTTGCTTATTGGTTCGGTAGGTCGGTACATTCAGCGTGCCCGCGGGGACATCGGGCTGAGCAGATGCAGACGGGCGTCCGTTTGGTGCCTGTGGCCCTAAGAACACCAGCCCTAGCGAGTCAAAGCGCTGCCAGACAAGGCGCTCTCGTTCGGGCCAAGAGAGGGTGCTTCCGTCTGCGCCATAGAAAATATTGAGATCACCCGCTGCGAGGATTCTGTACTTCGAGGGGTCTAAAGAATCAATAAAGGTCTGCATGTCGGACAGGATGCGATGAACTGAGATGTCGGCATGTATGCGCGGATGCGGTCCTGTTGTCGGGTGCGCGCGCATCCATCGCGCATACATGGACACCGCAATGAATGCGTCCGCTTCCCTGCCATGCGGAACGACCCTCGCGGCCGCAAGGGTGCCGATGCCGCTCACGCCGAGTTCACGCTTGCTATAGCCGCCATTTGCGGGCACTTGCTTGAACGATTCGACCTTGACTCTGTCTGAGAGCGCGACAACCAGGGGCCAGCGGTCGAACAGATCCAAGCCCAAGGCATCGTTTTGAAAACCAAACTGGCTCGCGATCTCGCTCGGTGGATCGCCTGCCTCTTGCAGCAGCGCAAGATCGGCATCACCTCTGCCAGCCATCTCGGCAAGCGCTTTCCAAGCCGAGGCGCGCTTGGCGATGTTCCAGCTGATGACCTTGGTCGAGTCGGTGCCCATCGCTAATGAAACAGCGCCGAGATGCTCGATCCCGAATGAATGGCCTTGATGGCTTCGGCGAACAGCGGCGCTACTGAGACTTGGGTGACAGGAAATTCAGGCGATGGCTTCACCGGAATGGTGTTGGTCACGACCAGCCGTTCGATCGCCGAACCGCCGAGTCGTTCGATCGCCGAGCCGGATAACACCGGATGAACTGCCGCCGCTTCGACGCGCAGAGCGCCTTGGGAGACTAGGAAGCTCGCCGCTTCGACCAGCGTGCCGCCGCTCGCGACCTCATCGTCGATGATGAGCGCGTTGCGGCCGCCGACTTCGCCAATGAGCGCCACCGCGCGCGGCTGCTCTGAATCATCCTTGCGGCGCTTGTCGATGATTGCGAGCGGCAGGCCGAGTCGCTCGGCGTAGCTTTGCAGGTCCTTGGCTTCGCCGACATCGCTCGCGACGAGCACATGATCGTCAAGTGGGGTCGATGCCCGCAGATGATCGCAAAGGATGGGGGTGGCGTTGAGCTGATCGACTGGAATGCGGAAGAAGCCTTGCACCTGCGGCGAGTGCAGGTTCATCGTCAATACTCGGTCGGCCCCAGCGGTTTCGAGCAAATCCGCCATCAGGCGCGCGGTGATGGAAATGCGCGGGCGATCCTTCTTATCCGAGCGAGCATAGGGGAAGTAGGGCAGGATGACCGTCACGCGACCCGCGGATGCGTGCTTCAAGGCATCGACCATGATGAGAACTTCGATGATGTGGTCGGACAGCGGCGGGGCCGATGTCTGAATCACGAACACATCCTGCTCGCGCACGTTTTCAAGGCACTGAAACATGAGGTTCTCGTTGCCGAATCGCTTGAAGAGCGTGCGCGCAAGCGGGATGCCCAAGCACTCGCTGATCTCGCGTGCGAACGCAAGATGCGAGTTGCCAGCGACCAATGTGATCTCGCCGTTCATGGGGCGCATTCTAAGACGAAGTGCGCAAATATCGGGAGACTCTGAACAAGTCCCTAATTCCCTGATAAGGAAAAGGTGGAGAGCGAGGGAACGCGCACGCTGACAGGCATGGTTTGGCAAAATGCCAGCATCGTTCAAGTCACTTGGCAGGCGCGCCCATGAAACGGATTACGGAACCAAACCCGGCGAAAGTGGAGACGGAGTTCACGGACGCGCTGCTGACGGGTTGCGGCGGGCTGGTCTTCGCGTCGAGCCGCGGAACACGCCGAAAACGCTTGGAGCCGAAGCGGAAATCCATGGACGGGCGCATCGAACCCCCGCCCTTGAGCTTAACAACCTTAATAGTGGCGCAAGAAACTCAACTCTGCCGCCTTAACAGGGGATTGAGGTGCAAGGGGTGAGAGAATGAGCGCGAAGCCGCCGTGAGTTACAAAAGTCACTAACCCGGATATTTCACGAGTGAGCAGAGGTTAGGTTGAACTGGGCGAGGAGCGGTGAAATTGCGCGTTTGGGGCCAGGTTTGAGCCTTGGGCGCCGTGACCGGCGTGTCCGTCGCGTGCATGTCCAACTCCTTGACGCAGGCGGCGCGAAATACCTCGTACAGAACATCATCGGCTACCCGATGCTTTTCCATGCCGTCCAGCGCTCGCTCCAAGGCTCCGATGCAGCGCCGCAGGAAGGTCGTGTCGATGCTCACGAGGCACAACCCGGGAAACGGTATTGCACCAATGCGCAACTGCCGAGAATCCGGACGATTCGCACAAGACACTTCACGCCATTCGAATCAACGAGTTGCAAGTCCTCGTTCAGGGCGAAGTGGACAGGTTGGGGCTTGCCTTCGTTGATGGCGATGTTCGAAGCGTACAAATAGGTTCGATCGAGATTGTCGCGGATTGGGTTCAGGCGCCCGGTTAGTCCGGGGAGGTGCCCCGTCTTGTCTTCAAATATCGCACTGCCCCCGTCCGGCAGTGCGTCGAGTTCCACGGACACGGTTTCAGAAGACGGCAGCCAGTTGCGTATCATATGAGCGGCATGGTCCGCAGCCGCCACAAAGACGGTCAAGGGCAGCTCGGTGGTGTGGATGCCTAAGGTGGCTCTCCCGAAGCTGTCGGTTGTGGCGGATTTCCAAGTGTGGTTGGGGAACAGCACTAGAACGGCCGCCCCGGCCAGCGCGCTTTGATTGGCCCAAACTTCAACCTCCACCAGCGCAGGGCTTGGCTGGGTGGGCGCACTGGGTAGGACCACGAGAAGTTCCGAGCCGCCGATCAACTTGAACTCCGGCGACCTTCCGGCCAGTTGCTTGGTTTCGTTGCGGATGATCGGGATGCCGTCACCCCGGCGCTCCATGATGAAGCCCCTTTCCTCGGCGCCCTTGATGCCGCCGACTCCCGTTCTTCCGAGAACGGAAGCAAGCACTTCGTTGCGAGTCGCCTGCCGAAAGGGCAGATCTTCAACGCCGATGTTGTTCGCCAAAGCGCCTGGCGACTGAATCTCGATCCGGTCGGCAAACATCGAGAGGCGAATGCGGCCGCCGTGGGCTGAATAGTCGCGGTGGACAACGGCGTTGGTGATGGCCTCGAACAACGCTCGAACGCTGTACTGCGGCAAATCGATGCGCGCGGGATCCTTGTGGGCGCCAATTCGCATGTTGCGCGCGGCAAAGGCGACAGCCTCCGCAATCTGTTGGGTCAGCGGCCCAAAGATGGTTTGAGCGTCGATCTGGCCCGAAGCCCTGTCGAGGCCTCGATACAGAGTGGCGGATATGCAGGCTTGCGGCAGCCACTCCTCGGGGTTTTTGCAGCAACTCAAGATTCCCGCCACGGTGGCGCGCAGGTTGCCTTGGTCGTCCGCGCCGAGCAGGCTCATTTTCTCCAGCGCGGCTTGGGGGTTCGCCCTGCCGGCGACGCTCAGCAGCGGCATCCACAATGCCTCGTGCAATGTCTCGAAACCGGTTCCTGCCACGGTTTGCTCGTCGAACCAGCGATGGCGCGCCTGTGATCGCGTCTGCGATAGGCGCAACCGCTCCTCGCTGGCCATGGCGCGTTTGGAGGCGCCGATGCGAATGAAGCTCCGTCCCTTGTTCTCATGCACCGATGAACCCTTCGGCACTGTCACAAGCAGCAACGCCTTTCCGTCGACCTCGTGGTGGTGAATCTCGACCGGCAAGGCTGGCTTGACGCTGTCGGCACAAATCTCAACGATGAGGCGATCCAGCTCAACAAGCTGTTCCGGGGTCAGGCCCTGCAGTTTCCCCGCATCACTCACTCCACAGAGAATGACGCCGCCGCTTGCGTTTGCGAATGCGGTGATCTCGTCGGCCCAATCGTCCCGAGCAGGGCGAACGGGCCGATTGCCGCGAAACTCGATCTGCTTGAACTCCCACGAGGAGTCCTCCCGCAAGCGAAGATGTTGCCTGATGTCGTCGTCGGAGAAGGTCATTGATCTAGCTGCTTCGAGTCACTCGCTTACCATATTGAAGGGTTTTTCGAATCGTGTACGGCTGGTTCAAATATGAAGTCGGCGCAGAGCGCAGGATTGTCGCGCTCCATGGCGGCCATGGCATCATCAACGATTGTCCCGACGCTGGGCTGACCGGCTTGGGCGCTCAGGTTGGCCCAGCGCGCCTCGGGCGGCACCCAGAAGATGGCTTCGGCTGTGTACTCATCCGGGTCTTCCGCGGTCTCCTCGCCCCACTGCGCGAGCACCGCGGCATGGCGCTCCTCAAAAGCGTCCGATATGTACTTCAGAAAGATCGGGCCCGGAACGACATGCTTGTATTCGGCCGCATCCGTCGAGCCGCGCAGTGTATCGGCCATGGACCAGGGTTCGGATTCATCAATGCCGATCGGGGAACGGGGGGCCGCCGGCTGGGGCGGGGATGGCGTGGCGCGCATGGCGGATGGCTGGCCCTCTAAGACTTGGAGTGGGATTCTAGCAGCGACGCGGCGCCTTGGATGCATGATTCCTCCGCATCGAGCAATTCTCAGTTTTGATCAAATCCGCCCTCCATTACCCAATCGAGGGCAAGATGCCCGCTCCGATGCGGGCGCTGCTGGGGGGCTGGTCTTCGCGTCGAGCCGCGGAACACGCCGAAAACGCTTGGAGCCGAAGCGGAAATCCATGGACGGGCGCATCGAACCCCCGCCCTTGAGCTTAACAACCTTAATAGTGGCGCAAGAAACTCAACTCTGCCGCCTTAACAGGGGATTGAGGACCCAATAGGCGCCTCCTCCCGATCCGGTCGCGCCGTCCCATACTCAAGGCACTTCCTCGCCATCGGCTTGTTCGCCCACTGCGCACCTGCCTGGATGCAGCACCTTCACGTGCGCCGCACGGGTGAGCAGGTATTGGTCCTCCGAGCCACCGCCCGCAAGATCGTTGAACTCTCGGTCCCGCTCCATCGCCGCGAGCGACTCGTAGTCATCGGATTCGCGCACCACCACCCTGCCAGCATTCTCGGAACCGATCTCGTCCCTGAGCATCCGTGCGACGGTATGCCGCCGGGCGTTGGCCGTTTTCACGTTTAGCTCGTCCGAGTCGGCTCTGGCCGAGAACGGCTCTGAACTGGCGTAGCCCTCCACCTTCAGGATCACCGGATCATCTCCGCTCGCAGAGCCGCATGGCAAAAAGGCCTGAACGATCTCCTGCACCAGTTCCGGATTGCGGACGCTCGGCGCGTCAACGCCGCCGATAAGCTGTCCCGCGTTATTCACTTTCGCCGCCGCGAATCCCACCGGGAAACGTGCGAAGTAGTAGTCTGATGGATAGCCGCCATTCCCTCCCGACAAGCTCTCCAAGACTTCCAGGAAGCCCGCCCTGCGCTCCGTGTACCCTTGTTCATCCAACGCCGCCTGCAGATTCACCCCCCGAACATTGTTTTCGAGTGTCGTCAGCCGCCGGTCGATTTCAGTGCTGATTTTCTCGATCCGCGTCGCGAGGTCGGGCTCCTGATCGACCGGCGGCACGATCTGGTTGACGATGCCATTGCCCGCGAACACAAGGGCGAACACCGTTACGATGCCCGGAATCGCCATGGTCCGCACGAAGCTGCCGAAATCGCTCAGGAAGGGCTTCCAGCCGGGTGTCCGGAGACCGGTCAGCATGTCCTTTGCCCTCGGCAGGATATCCAGCGTCTGTTCGATGAAGCCGCTTCGGAAAAGGAAGAGCGCCCATGCTGCCAATCCGCCTCCGAGGAGCGCAGCCCACTCATCGCCATCGGTCAGCGGTTGGGCCAGTATCATCGTGCGGAGCCAGTCCGCGACCCACCAGGTCGCCCAAGCCGCCGCCGATACCCCAGCGGCCAGAACAACCACTTTTCCGAAGATCACAATACCTCGTGCCGTGCCTTCGCCTGCTTCCCCCACTTCGGCCATATCAGTGCACGGCGCGGTAGAACCCCTCGTTCGTGGGCGGGACGCGCCACCCTGCGGTGCAGGAAAAGAACCGAGCGTGAACCGCCGCCTGTTGTTCTCTTCGCAGTCGAACCAACATCGTTTCATCATACCATGAAGATATTGCCTCGACCTCGACGATTGACTTGCCCCTAATTCCCTGATAAGGAAAATGTGGAGAGCGAGGGAAGGCGCACGCTGACAGGCATGGTTTGGCAAAATGCCAGCATCGTTCAAGTCACTTGGCAGGCGCGCCCATGAAACGGATTACGGAACCAAACCCGGCGAAAGTGGAGACGGAGTTCACGGACGCGCTGCTGACGGGTTGCGGCGGGCTGGTCTTCGCGTCGAGCCGCGGAACACGCCGAAAACGCTTGGAGCCGAAGCGGAAATCCATGGACGGGCGCATCGAACCCCCCGTCCTTGAGCTGAACAACCTCAATAGTGGCGCAAGAAACTCAACTCTGCCGCCTCGACAGGGGATGGAGGTGAACAAGTCCAAGAATGGACTTGTTCAGAGAATACCTAGTAACATCACGCGCCTTCATTTCCACTACGCACACATTTCATGGCATTTAGGCTATTTACTTCCGAATCCGTGTCGGAAGGGCACCCCGACAAAGTCGCCGATCAGATCTCCGATGCGGTGCTCGATGCGCATCTCGCGCAGGATGCGAACGCGCGCGTCGCTTGCGAGACGCTGCTGAGCGGCAAGGGCGTTGTGGTGGCGGGCGAATATCGCTCCACTGCGGATGTCGATCTCGAAGCGGTCGTGCGCACAACGCTTGCGGGCATCGGCTACGACAGCGACGAGCATTGGTACAACGGCAACACCTGCAATGTTCTCCTGCACATGGGGGCGCAATCGCAGGAGATCGCCGAAGGTGTGGACGAGCGCGAAGACCACGAGCAGGGCGCAGGTGACCAGGGCATGATGTTTGGCTTCGCCTGCGATGAAACCGAGGAATACATGCCGGCGCCGATTGCCTATGCGCATCGGCTCATGCGCGCGCAATCAGCGCTTCGGCGTTCAGGTGAACTGGAATGGCTGGGGCCGGATGCGAAGAGCCAAGTCACCTTCGCGTATCAGGACGGTGAGCCCAAGAGTATCGAGTGCGTGATTGTCTCAACGCTGCACGATGGACGTTTGAGTGAAGATGAAGTCGGCGCCGAAGTGGAGCGGCACATTATTCAGCCGACTTTGGGAGGCTACTTCGGCAATCACACTCAGCTATGGGTGAATCCTTCCGGCAGCTTTACCGATGGTGGCCCGCGCGTTGATGCTGGGCTCACCGGACGCAAGATCATCGTTGACACCTATGGCGGCATGGCGCGGCATGGCGGTGGGGCGTTTTCCGGCAAGGACCCGTCCAAGGTGGACCGTTCCGCGGCCTACGCCGCAAGGCATGCCGCCAAGAACATCGTCGCGGCAGGCATCGCCAAGCGCTGCGAGCTGCAAGTGTCCTACGCCATCGGTCAAGCCAAGCCGACATCGCTCTCCCTTGAGTTTCACGGCACGCTGCGTCACGGGCTGGATGAAGCCGATGTTGAAGCTGCGGCAGCAGAGATCTTCGATATGCGTCCGAAGATGATCGTGGAGCGCCTCGGCTTGCTGCGTCCGATCTATTCGAAAACGGCAGCTTATGGGCACTTCGGAAGAGACAGCGACGACGGCTTCTTCCCTTGGGAGCGACTTGACAAGGTAGAGGCTTTGCGAGAGGCGCTGCAACTCGCTTGATGGTGCAATGATAGAGCACACTGGGGACACCACCCTTGAACTCGCCAAGGAGTCGTTCCACTTCTCGGCGGCGCACTTCACGCTGTTCTCGGCAACCAGCCGCGAGCGCTTGCACGGCCACAACTACACGGTGCGTTGTCGCGTCACATGCGAGGTGGGCGGGACAGGGCTTGCTTTCGACTACACAGGACTCAAGCAGCGGCTGAAAGATCTGTGCGCAGCGCTTGATGAGTTCACACTCTTGCCAGCAAATTCGCCGTGGCTTGATGCGTGTGAGGCGGACGGTCAGGTCGTCATGAAATTCGATGGCGATACCTTCAGCTTGCCCGCATCGGATGTTCGGTTGCTGCCAGTGCAGAACATTACCCTCGAAGCCTTGGCCGCGTATCTTGTTGATGTGCTGCTCGCCTCGGAAGAAGTGGCCATGTCCAAGTGTTCTTCGCTCACCATCGGTGTGTCATCGTCACCAGGCATTTGGGCAGAGGCCACGCGCGCATTATGAAAACACTGGTCATTACAGGCGCGAGCGCTGGTATCGGCTTGGAGACGGCGAGGCTGTTCTTGCAGGACGACTATGCACTCGTCACCCTCTCGCGTCGCAACTGTCCGCTGGCCGAGGCGCGTCACATCGCCTGCGATCTCGCAAACAGCGAAGCGCGGAGCGCCGCCGCCGATTCGGTCGCGAGTCAATTGCCGGACGAATCGGAAATTTGCCTCGTTCACAACGCCGGAACGCTCGCGAGCGGTAGCCTGATGGACGCGACCGAAAAGCGCTTCAAACGCGCCATCGAGATCAACATGCTTGCGCCGCAAGCGCTCAATCTGGCCCTTGTGCCGAAGATGGCGCCGGGCTCGAGCATCGTCTACTTGGGATCAACCCTCTCCGAGATCGCCGTGCCTGGTTCGTTTGCTTACGTCGCAACGCGCCATGCGACGCTCGGCATGATGCGCGCCACCTGTCAGGACCTTGTCGGTACCGGCATTCACACAGCGGCCGTGTGCCCTGGTTTCACTGATACAGAAATGCTGCGAGATCATCTGCCGGCGGAGGCACTGCAAAGCGTCGCTGGGGCCAATGCCTTCGGGCGGCTCGTCGAACCACAAGAAATCGCCGAGTGCATTCGCTTCGTCGCGGCGCAGCCCGCCTTGAACGGCGCGGTGCTGCACGCCAACCTCGGTCAGATTCAGCGTTGAGCGATCGGGCGCCGATTGACTACACCGAGCGGCGCGAGCGCGTGTTCATCGTGCTCGCAGGCGTGTTCCTGTGCGCCATGACACTCCTCAATGTCCTCGGCATCAGTCGCTTCATTCAGTTCGGTCCGCTGCAACTTGCGATTGGCGTGCTGCCATATCCGCTGACGTTCCTTTGCACTGATCTGATTAGCGAGATCTACGGACGACGGCGCGCGACGTTTCTGGTGTACACAGGGTTCGGCCTTAATTTCTTTATCTTGGCTGTCATGTGGCTTGGCATGGCGGCCTCGCCAGCGGACGGGCAGCCGCCGTCATGGCAGGTGCTGTCGCTTGCCGAGCCGATTCGCCTCGCCAACGGAGCCTACTTTGAAGGCGAGGTCGAACTCTTCCGTATTCTCTATGAGAACACCTCTGGCATTGTCATCGGCTCGATGGTCGCCTACATGTTTGCGCAATACTGGGACGTGCGCATCTTCCATTTCATCAAGAGCTTTACCGGCGAGAAGCACCTCTGGTTCAGGAACAACCTCTCCACCATGTCGAGTCAGTTGATCGACACGGCGGTGATCAGCAGCTTCACGTTCGGCGTCGCACTGTTTGCGGGCGATATTACCTTCACGCAATTTCTCATTTATCTTGGCAGTGGCTATGCGTTCAAGGTGACAGTGGCAGTGCTCGACACAGGCCCCATGTACGCCGCACGTCACTATCTGCGCCGCTATATCGGAGAGAGTTAACTTGGAAGTGAGTTGCGCTTGCGAGTGATGACGATACGCAGGCGGTTGTCCGGTGCGCTCGTTGGCAGCATCTTCAGGCGTAGCGTGTAGGACGAAGGCGTGACTTGGAAATTGAAGTAGTGAACAAGGGCGAGGAGGTTCGCGAGGACATAGAGCTCGCTCTGGTCGCTCGCCGGGCAAGCGTGGCTGCCAAGCCCGAAGGGTGCGAAGGCGCCGGGGCGCAGATGCTCCGCTCTGTCCGCCGTGAAGCGGTCGATATCAAAGGTCGCGGGGTCCTTGAACTCCTCTTCAAGATAATGCGGCGTGCATTGGGCGGTGAGCACGCGGGCACCAACAGACAGGTCGCGTCCGCCGATGGAAACGGGGTTCATGACTTCGCGCAGGACAAACGGAACTGGCGGGAACAGGCGCAGCGTCTCGAAGTACACACGCCGCGTGATGTCAACCTGTTCGGAAGCCAGTGCGCTTGGCGCGGGTATCGGGCTTGAAAATATCGCATCCGCCTCTTGCTTGACGCGCTCGCGCAAATCTGGGTGCGAGGCGAGTGTGCACAGGCACATTGCCAGTAGGTCGCCGAGGCGCTTCGCGGCCATCAGCACCTCTGCCAAGTGTGGCGGCAGGTCGATCAACGGCAACAGGTGCGGGTGGTCCGCATTGGCCTGCAAGAGCGCGGCGATCCATTTTGCAGGGTCATCGCCCGCGCCGAACACGCAGTCGTGGAGCGCCCTGTCAATCCGTCTTCGCTCGCGTTCGATGAAGGGCGAGCGACGCATGGACTTCGGCAGCAGTCCCAACCCGTCGGTCAAGAGGTCGCGGCGCCGAAGCGCAACGAATTCGCTCATGCAGCCGAGTGATTCCACGCCGAGGCCGAGCGTGCATAGCTGCCGCTCAGCAAGGCGCTGACACACTTCGCCCGCGTTCAAGACATCGCCTACTTGCCACTCGGACATGACGTTGTAGCTCGTCGCGAGCAACGTCTCAAGATTGTCAGCGAGATGCGCAGCCGAGCGAACAGGCGCGAGCGCTTCATTCAACATCGCCTCATTCATTGGAGCGCGGCGCTCACCGACTTGCTGCGCGCGCGAAAAAAGAGGCCGCAAATAGCGGTCGCTATGCTCGGCCGCCCAGAGGTTGGAATCAACCCCCATGAGCACGAGCAGCGGCCTGCGTGAGAAAGGCGCTTGGAATAGAAATTGCGGGCCCTTGGCACGATAGAGCGCTGCGAATGCTTGACCGAGCCTGCCGTGAAGCAAGTGGCGGAGCAGTCCCGGAATACGGAGCGTGTGCGTGAGTCCCAGTCGATTCACTCGCTTTTCGACGATAGTTCACGCCAATAGTAGCGCGATTGCCTGTGGGGAATGCGAGATTGAATGATGCGAAGCTTGTGCAGCAATTCCCGCTAGGCCATCGAGGTGAGTGACATCGGGGGTTTGAAAATAAAGCGTTCGCAGACTTTCCGAAGGGAAACAGTATGATGCGCATGGTTTTGCAGGCTCGGTGCGGGGGATCATGTCCAAGACTCTGTTTCGCAAGACGCCCGGCGCGCCCGGTGGTGCCGTGGACGCGCACGCTGGCCACCGTGTCCAGCCAGTCGGCGAACTGGGCGTTCAGGTCGTCGAGGTCGCGGAAGCTCCGGCCGAGGTGGACGTCCTGGCGGATGTGGCTGAACGGCCGCTCGACCTTGCCCTTGGTCTCCGGGCGGCACGGCCGGCAGGCGCGCGGCACCGCGCCGTGGTGGCGCGGCAGGTCGACAAGCGCCGCGTTGAACACCGGCCCGCCGTCGGGGCCGGTGCCGGTCACGGCGGTCTTCATGCGGTCGTGGAGCACCTCGTCCGAGGCCAGCCACGCCGAGGAGGCCGGCCGCGCCACAAACTGGGGAATTTTCAATCGGCAC